>DASSGR010000184.1:0-18950 GCA_035693425.1 Solirubrobacteraceae bacterium | reverse complement strand
ACCGCGCTGGCGACCCGGTCGACCAACGGCATCGTGACCGGTCGTACCAAGGACTCCGAAGGCTCGCGCGGCTCAGTTACGGCGCGCGGCGGCGGTGGCGCTGCGGTCTGCATTGATCGCTCCTGTGCGTGTAGGACGGTCGATGACGCGAGCGTCAGTGGTTCCGATCGCGCCTCGCCGGGGGAAGGCGCGAGATCCTACCTAGTTGTAAGGCGGCGTGGTGCCGTCCTGCTCGACTGGCCGCCGGTGGCGTACGCTGCTCCGGTGATCAAGTGCGACTCATTTGTGGTCGCCGACTGGACCGATCCGGGCACCCATCCAGGTCGCCCGATCGCGGGCCTGCATCTGCACCGCTCCGACGACGAGGCCTGGATCGTGCTCTCGGGGCGTCTGGGCTTCCGCGTCGGCGATGAGGAGCGCGAGGTTCCCGCCGGCGAGTCGCTGCTGGTGACGCGCGGCACGCCGCACTCCTACTGGAACGCGACCTCTGAGCCCGCGCGCTATCTGCTTGTGATGACTCCGAGAATCCACCAACTGATCGAGGCGCTGCACTCAGGCGAGCGCAACGACTGGGCGCAGATCTTCGAGGAGCACGACTCCGAACTGCTGGAATAAGCGCGGCCTCAGCCGCCCAGGCCTCCGAGCACCGCGAATGGGTTCTGCGGGCCTTCCTCGTAGACCTCGAGCAGGTTCCCTTTGGCTGTGACCTCACAGCCTTCGGGCGCCTCGCGCCTGATCCGCTCGGCGAGCACGTTGGCCTCGTCCTCGTCAGCAGCGCCGAGCAGCAGGTAGTGCCAGCGGCGCACGAGCGTCAGCCCCTCCTGTTCGAGCTGGTCAGCGAGCTTGCGGGTCTCGTGATGAGACTTGCACTGCACCCGTACCTCATAGTTGGGATGGCCCTGCGCCGCGCTTTCGGCGCGCTGCTGCTGGATCAACTCGGCGTGCTCGGCGGCCCGATCCTCCGCGTCGGCGGGCAGCGGCACGTCCGGGTCCTCCCACTCCTCGGCGACCGGATGCCAGTGCTTGAGCTCGAAGTCCACGTCCCACTTACGCTCGGTCGCCACCGACCGGATCACCTGCTCGGCGCGCTCGGCCTGCTCGCGCGTGCCCGTGTAACAGAACACCTCGGGCCCGTCGGCTGACACGATCACGCGGTCGTGAAACGTCGTCTCGAGGTCGTGCTCGAGCTCGGAGCCCTCGAGGTGCGCGGTGAGGAGCTCGGCGAAATCGTCCTTGTGCAGGTCGACCCGCAGCCGCCAGTCGTCGTTCATGCCAGGGACAGTAGTGGATCCGACGTCACGGACCGCGTCGCGAACAGGTCACGCGACGTAGGTCAGCGGCTGCTCAGGCGGTCGCGTCGCACCCACACTCGGAACCGCCCGCGCGAGGATCGCAACCGCCCGCTCGAGCTGTTCGGCCGCAAGCGCAAACGGCAGGCGGACATAGCGCTCGAGCAGCCCGGCTTGCCCAAAGCGCGGGCCGGGCGTGATCTGCACGCCGAGCTCGGCCGCACGCACCGCCAGGCTGGTGCTGATCGCTCCCGGAAGCTCGGCCCAGACAAACAGGCCGCCGTTAGGCATCGAAAACCGCCACTCCGGAAGGCTCGTCCGCAGCGCACCGGCCAGCGCCGCCCGCCGCACCCGGACCAGTGCGCGCCGCTCCTCCATGATCGCGTCCATCTCCCGCAGCACGTGGGTCGCGATGATCTGCTCGAGTACGGGGCTCGCCATGTCAGTGGTCGCGCGCGCCGTTGCGAGCCGCCCGATCAAGACTGGCTCGGCGCGCGCCCATCCGATCCGCAACCCACCCCACACCGCCTTGCCGAGCGATCCGACGATGATCGTGCGCTCGCCCGCGACCGGGGCCGGGGGTGCCGTCGCCGGGCCGTCGAGCCCCAACTCGGAGAACGTCTCGTCGATCACGACATGACTGCCCGCTCGCTCGAGGTCCCGCAGCGCGCGACGGCGTGACAGCGCGTCCATCACCGCGCCCGTCGGGTTCTGGTAGTCGGGGATCAGGTACGCCAGCGCCGGCTCCTGCTCGCGCGCGAGCGCCTGGAGCATCCCCAGGTCCCAGCCCGCCGCGCTCACCGGAACCGCGATCGGCCGCGCGCCTGCCGCGCGCAGCGCGTCCAGCGCCGCGGGGTAGCTCGGGATCTCGACCAGGGCCTTCTGGCCGCGGCGGACGACTGCCCGGATCGTCAGGTCAATCGCTTGCAGGGCACCGTTGGAGACGATGATCTGCTCGGGCCTCGTGGCCAGCCCGCGAGCCGTGTAGCGCGCTGCGATCGCCTCGCGCAGCGGCGGCAGCCCGAGCGGGTCATAGCCGTGGTGGTCCAGCCATCGGGGCAGATCGCCGACCGCGGCACGCGCGATGTCGTCGAGGGCGGGCGGCGCGGGGAGCGCCGCGATCCGCATCTCCAATCCCGCTCCGGCCAGCAGCGCGTCGGTGGCAGCGCGATGGCCGCCGGGCAGCGCCACCCAGCTGCCGGCGCCCTGACGGCTCTCGATGTAGCCCTCCCCTCGCAACCGGTTGTAGGCGAACGTGACCGTGGCGCGACTGCAGCCAATCGTTCCGGCGAGCGCGCGCTCGGGCGGGAGCCGGCTCTGGAGCGGGAGCCGTCCGTCGAGGATCAGCGAGCGCAGGGTCGCCGCGAGCCGCTCGTGAGCCGGGCCTCCCTGCCGCCAGTCTCCGAGCAGGTCCGCCAGCCGGTTAGCGGTGGTGAAGGCCATTTACCAGACCACTACTAGCAAATTGGCCTACTGAAGTCCATGCCATTCTGTGCAAGACTTGCCGCGTGGTGCCTCCACCCCGTGCCCGTCGCCTGACCCAGCTCTACATCGGGCTCGTGCTGTACGGGGTCAGCGACGGGATGCTGCTGCTGGCCGGCCTCGGCGTGGACCCGTGGGACGTCTTCCACCAGGGGTTGTCCCGGCATTTCGGCCTCGGCGTGGGCACCTGGGCGTTGATCGTGGGCGCTTGCGTGATGCTGCTGTGGATCCCGCTGCACCAGCGTCCGGGCTTCGGGACAATCTCGAACGTCCTCGTGATCGGGCCGGTGATCGACCTGATGCTCGTGGCGTTCGCCCCCGCCCACGGGTTGCCGCTCCAGATCGGACTGATGGCCGGTGGCGTGTTCCTCAACGGCGTCGCCACCGGCGCCTACATCGGCGCGGGGCTTGGCCCCGGGCCGCGCGACGGCCTGATGACCGGCTTGGCCGCGCGCGGCCATTCGATTCGCGTCGTCCGCACCGGCATCGAGGTCACGGTGCTCGTGACCGGCTGGCTGCTCGGCGGCACTGTCGGCGTCGGGACCGTTGTCTACGCGCTGGGCATCGGCCCGCTCGCGCACTTCTTCGTGCCGCGGCTGGCGATCGTCCCACCGCGCGCCGATCAGCAGGAGGGGCCCGCCTCCGTCGCCCACGTGCGCGACTCCGGCACCCTCGACGATGAGCCGGCGCTCGGCTAACGCCCCTCACAGCGACCGCTGGTACGTCGCGAACGCCCGCGTGGCGAACACCATGCACACCAGCGTCAGCGCTGCCAGCAGCCCCAGCCGGCCGGCCACGAGCCCCCAGTCGGTCTTCTGCATCGCGGCGCCACGCGCGGCCACGACCGCCCAGTTGACCGGGTTGAACTTCGCCGCGGACTGGATCCAGCCCGGAGCGAGGCTCTGCTGCATCAGCGCCGCGGACAGGAACGTCAGCGGGAGCTGCACCAGCGTGACCGCCCCGATCAGCGTCTCGCGCTGGCGGGCCAGCACGGCGACCCCGTTGGACAGCGACGCAAATGCGGCACCGAGCAGCGCGGCCACCAGGATCATCAGCAGCACACCCACGACGCCGCCCCTGTAGTGCGCGCCGAGCACGAGCGCGAGCAGCACGATCAGCACCGTCTGGACCACGACCATCGCTGCGCCGTAGGCGACCGTCCCAGCGTTCAACGCGCCACGCCAGACCGGCGAGGCCAGCATCCGGTCCATCACGCCGGTGTGGATGTCGTCGATGAAGCCCATCCCGACCCAACCGGCCGAGAACACCGCCAGCATGACGACCACCCCGGGGGTCAGGAAGTCGATGTAGGAGCTGCCGTGGAAGCCGGGAATCTGGGTCACGGCCTTGAACAGGGCGCCGAACAGCAGCAGCCAGATGATCGGCTGGATCAGCGTCATCCCCAGGTATGCCGGCTGTCGTATGAACACCCGGACACCGCGTAGGTACACCTGCCAGGTTTGTCTGAGAGCGGTCATGCGGCCTCCTGATGCGTGTCGTCTGTTTGGTGAAAGGCGCGACCGGCGTGGCGCAGGTACACGTCGTCGAGCGAGGGTCGGGCGAGCGTCACCGCCTTGGCAGTGACGCCCTGCGCGTCGAGCGCAGCCAGCACGGCGGGGATCGCAGCCCCGCCGTTCTGCGCGCGGGCACGGATCACGCGTCCGTCGACTTTGACCTCGCCCAGGCCGGCGACGCGGCGCAACGCCGCGCTCGCCCGGGAGTCGCTGGCGTCGGCGAGCTCGACCTGGATGGCGTCGCCGCGAAGCTCGCTCTTGAGCTCGTTGGGCGTTCCACGCGCCACCACGTTGCCGCGGTCGATGATCGCCAGCATCGAGGCGAGGCGATCGGCCTCCTCGAGGTAGTGCGTCGTGAGCAGAATCGTCATCTGCTCTTCGGCCGCCAGCCGTTCGATCTCCCGCCACATCTGCACCCGCGCCTCGGGATCGAGGCCCGTGGTCGGCTCGTCGAGGAACAGCACCTGCGGGCGGTGCAGCAACCCCATGGCGATCTCCACTCGCCGCTGCATGCCGCCCGAATACGTCTTCACCTGGCGGTTCGCTGCGTCGGCCAGCCCGAAGCGCTCGAGGGAATGGGCGACGCGCTGCTTGAGCTCGCGCCCGGTCAGCCCGTAGAACTCGCCCTGCAGGACGAGGTTCTCGCGGCCGGTGGCTTCCGGATCGGCGCCGTGCTTCTGGCCGACCACGCCGATCGCGCGCCGCACGCCAACGGGATCGGCGAGCACGTCGATCCCGCCCACCAGGGCACGCCCGTTGTCGGGACGCGACATCGTCGACAGCACGCGAACTGTGGTCGACTTGCCGGCGCCGTTAGGGCCGAGCAGCCCGAAGATCGTCCCCGCCTCGACGGCCAGGCTGACCCCGTCGAGCGCCGTCACCGCCGGCGGGTAGGTCTTTCTCAGATCCTCCGCCTCGATTGCCAGTGGCATCTTTCCTCCTGTCCTATAATTTTCTCAGCGGATAAGTATCTTAGAAATCAAGAGATCTATTTGTCAAGGCAAAAACCACAAAAGCGCCAGATCTTCGACGAGCTGATCGAGGAGGTTCGCCGTTCGCAGAACGCCACCGACCGGTTCGACTCGGCGGTGGCCGAGGCGCTTGGCCTGAACCGCACCGACATGCGTTGCCTCGACGTAATTCAGCGCGAAGGCGCAGTGACCGCCGGGCACTTGGCCGAGGCGACGGGGTTGACGACGGGCGCGATGACGGTCGCGCTGGATCGGCTGGAGCGGGCCGGATATGCGAGACGGGTCCGCGACAGCGGCGATCGGCGCCGGGTGCTCGTCGAGCTCACCCCCGAGCTGCAGGGTAGGGCGGGGGAGTTCTACGGAGAGCACATGGCGCTGTCAGAGCGCCTGTATCAGCGCTACACGCTCGACCAGCTCGAGCTGCTGCTCGAGTTCGTGCGCGAGGGTCGTCAGTTCAACGACCGCAAGGCGGCTGAGCTGGAGGAGCGCAACCGCAGACGAGCGGCCCCATAGGGGCGGCGCCGAAGCGCCGCCCCCTCGGGAACGTCAGTGTCCTCCTCCGAACGCGGGACATGGATTGCCGATGTCTCCGCTATTGAAGTCGGAGAACGGACTGCTGGTCTTGAAATGCGGCTCCGGGAACAGCACCCGCAGCAGACCGCCGAACTCGGCGTGCGCGCTGCCGCCGAAGTGGTTGATGGTCCCGGGAATGAAGTTCCCACCCTCCTGCCAGTTGCAGGACCCTCCGCCGACTACCGCGGTCGTGAAGAACGGGTAGAACTGCGCGCCATTGGGCGGGTTGACGCAGTTGGCACCCGTGTCCTGGTCACAGAACGGCGGGTTGAACTGAGCGTCTTCCGTCTCGAGCGCCGGCAGGTCGGTCTCGAACGCCACAGTCGAGTAGTCGACCCGCCCGTTGTTCGTAGTCGGGCTCGTGAACCTCACCGGTGTCGGATGAAGTTGCGCGTCGACAGACGGATCGGAGTTAGTCCCCGGCCAGTCCGCCCGATAGGACTGGCCGTCCCAGTCCTCGTCGTCGAAGAAGCACCCGTCGATCATCACCAGCGTCGAGTCCGTGCCGGGAACGCAGAAGTTCTGGCCGTCGTCGGTGTCGAGGCCGCCGGCGTCCTGGCTTCCGGGCTGGGTGCAGTTGTTGTTCGCGTCGATCGCCAGGCAGTTCTCGAAATGCCCGATCTCGTCGGACATCGCGACGTTGTATGTGTGGATCGACCACGTGTTCCCCCGCGGGTTCGCGGTGGAGTACTCGGGGTGGAACGCGTAAGGCGCCTCGTGGCACGTTCGCGAATGCGGCTCGAACAGGATGTGACCGAAGCCATTGGCGATCGATGCGGTCATCGAACCGCGCTGACCGGTGTCGAGATCAATCATGTCGACCCGAAAGCCGGCCGCCGTGTCGTGCATGTGGATCCTGATCCGGTCTCCCGGGTTCATGAACAGGTCCTTCGCGTTGTTCGGGTTGACCGCGGCGAAGTTCGGGTTCGAGAACGTCCCGGTGAAGAGCGGGTTGGCAGGCGCCTGAGAATGTCCGCTGCGCGTTACGTACGCCCAGTTGATCGGCTCCTCGCCACCGAGGATGTAGTTGTTGCAGTCCTTGTTGTTCGGCGTTCCGTCGGGGTTATTCGCAGAGCCGTGATTCTGGTCCAGCGTCAGGCTGTCGATCGTCATCGCGGCGCAGTACTGAGTCGCGGTACAGCCGAAGCCCTCGAACTGCTCCACGTACCCCGGCGGGTAGAACTGCAACTCCATGAACGCGTTACCGGGGTGCTTGCCGATGTAGTCCGGCGAATGCGGGTCGGAGCCCACGAGGTTGTTGGCGTCCGTGTCTGGGTTGCAGACCTTGGTGAACTCTGGTGCCGACTCCGTGTCGCAGAGGGTCAGACCGAACCAAAACGTCGGACGCAGCTCGAAGTTCCAGGTCGTCCCGCCCGCGCCGCTCGCGTTCGGTTGCTCCTGGGGATCGACGGGCAGGGTCACCGTGTAGGTCATGTCGTTGCCCGACCCGGGTACGCCGGACTTGAACTCCACCGACGGTTCGTCGTGGCCGACGTACGTGCCAAGCGCGCCGGGCTGGGTGTCCGCGCAGAGCGAGAGGTGGCTCTGGCAGAATGGCACGGTGGTCTTCAGCACCGCCTGAGCCGCACCCGCGGATCCGAGCCAGGCCGATAGGGCCACGACGCTCGCGATCGCAAGCTTCATTGGACGAAATCGATTCATTCAAACCGTCCTTTCACTCGCCGACGGACCGCCTCCACCCTGCCGACTGGGGGCGGCCAATCTCCTCCACCGTGTACATGAGCAACGCCTGACGCCAAGGCACGAAATCCACCCCACTGGATCCCGTCCACGCATGTCTTGACGAGCGGCTGTCGCCAGTCGCCTCCTCCTCACTAAGGGACTCGGCGCGGCATCCTATTGCGCGCCGCCTCCCGGCGAAAGCAAATCTTCTCGGTTTGTACGGTTTGTACGGTCAGGGGCGCGTGGTGCTGGCCCGTCGGGCCCGCGTGATCCCGGTGGGCTTCTTGCAAACGTTTGCCAATAGACGAATAAGGTGGCCACGAGGGCCCATCTCGAAGGGCCACGGTTCTCTAACTCGGGAGGGACGTAAGAGCCGCAGTCTTCGGCCGGCTGCAGTCGCTGCATTGGGCGTGGCCGCATCGTTCGCGCTGCCCGCCACCGCGCTCGCAAACAGGCCGCCCAACCTGACGTGCGAGATCACTGCGACGACACTGTTCTACAGCGGCACCTACAACAACATGACCGTGCCGCCGGGGCAGACGTGCGAGCTGTCCGGAGCGACGGTCCTTGGCAACGTGGCCGTCGAGACCGCAGCGAACGTGACGTTCGAAAGCCCGGGCACCGTCGGGGAAACCTGCTGGTGGGCCAACTGGCGAGCGCTTCGGAGGGCTCAGGATGGGTCATCTCGGGCGGCGCCGTATCCAACCAGGCGGCGTCGATGACCTTTCAGGGCACCGTCCACGGGATCCTGGCCAACGACACGCAGACGCTGGCGCTCGGAAGCGCCACCGTCGATGGCAGCGTGATCTCAAACCGCGACGTGTTCAGCGGCGTGGTCAGCTCGAGCGTGATTTCCGGCGATCTCGTGATCAACGCGACGACCGGCGATCCGGCCGTCGCCGGCGACTGGTTCACCGCCGGTCCGCAGCTCGACGGCTCGCCCCAGGAGATCGACGGAAGCTTCTACCTGACCAACAACCAGGTGCCGATCTACCTGTTCGACAACCACATCAAGAAGAACCTGGTGTGCGAGGGGAACAACCCGGCGCCCTTCAACTCCTTCGAGGGCATCACCAACACCGTCGACGGACGCTCGACGGGACAGTGCGCGACCACCAACCCCGTGGGCGGAGCCGAGGCCAACGCGGCAAAGGCGCGAGCCGCGCGAGCTACGAGCAGTTGATCGAGACGCGATCCACCAGCCAGCCCTGACCGCTTCGGACAGTACGGGCGGTGCCCGCGCACTGCTGTGTGCCGCTCGTCTGCACCGACGTGGTCTGCACCGCCACTGTGGCCGAGTCCGAACTCGAGCCACCGACGGTCTGTGCCTTGTGGAACGTGATCGACCGCACCGAGCTCATCTGGTTCTGGAAGGCCGAGTACCCGCCGAGCTGATTTCGCAGATTCGGATCAGCGAGGGCCCAGGCTTCCGAGTACCGGTGCGCGGCCGCGGCCTCGTAGAACGACTGGACGGCGGTGGTTGGCGTCGGCGCGCCGGATCCGGCAGTCGGGGCGGCGCCGGCGCCGCCGCTCGAGCTCGAAGGCGTGGTCGCCGTTGACGTCGACCGTGTCGAGCTCGAGGTCGTCGGCGTCGACGCGGTCGGCGTACTCGATGCTGGCGTGGTGGTGTCGTTCGCGCTCGAGCCGGCCGAACTAGAGCTCTTGCCAGTGCTGTGCGTCTTGGCGCCCGACCCAGACCTGTGCTGCTTGGCCTTGCCGCCGGACGAGTTGTTCGATCCACCGCTCGACAGCAGCACCGCGATCAACACGCCGACCGCCAGCGCGGCGAGCAGGAGCAGCACCGGCACGATCCCCGTCGATCGGCGCGGCGGGCGGCTCGGTGGGGGTATTGCGCGGGTTCGGCCCGGTGCGGGTACCGCCCGAGCTCTGCCCGGTGGCGCCGGTCGCTGTCGGCGCGGGGCCGGCTGGGTCGAGCCCGGGGCGAGCGCCTCGCGCAGCCGCCCGACGAGCTCGCCGGCCGTGGCGGGGCGCTTCTGCGGATCAGCTGACATGCCCCGCTGCAGAACGGCGGCCGCAGCCGCCGGAGCCTGGGGCCAGAACGCGCGCATATCGGGTGGAGGCTGGGTGGAGATCGCGTGGGCAAGGGCGAGCGGGTTGGACTCGGGGCGGGCCTTCTGGCCAACGAGCATCTCGAAGGCCACCGCCGCCAGCGCGTAGACGTCCATGCCGGGAGACGGCGACGCGCCGTCCAGTTGCTCGGGCGCCATGTAGCTGAAGCTGCCCACGAGCGCGCCGGAGCTGGTGATGTTGGTCCGGTTGGCGACGTCGGCCACGCCCAGATCGGCGAGCTTCACCGCGCCCTCGCGTCCGAGCAGGATGTTGGCCGGCTTGACATCGCGGTGGACGATTCCGCGCGCGTGAATCGCGTCCAAAGCGCCGGCAACGCCTTCGAGAACCCTCAAGGCCTCCTCTGGGCGCATCCGGCCTCTGGTTCGCAACCGGTCGGACAGGGTCTCCCCTTCGACGTATTCCATGACGATCACCACGTCGCCGTCGCCCTCTGTCTCTGCGTCGTAGACAGAGACGAGATTCGGGTGATTAAGGGAGGCTCCGACGAGCGCCTCGCGCTTGAGCCGCAACGAGCCGTGCGGATCGCCGGTCCCGTATACGCGCTTGAGCGCGACTTCGCGGCCCAGCAGCGTGTCCTCGGCAAGCGTCACGGTAGCCATGCCGCCGGCGCCGAGACGCTCGATCTCGCGATACCGCGGCGTTTGGTTGGTGGTTCCCATCCCGCCTCCCCTACCCAGGGGAGGCGCCATCGACTCGTCTCGTCGCAATCGCGAGATCGTCATCCTCGGGCATCGGGTATGTCTCAGCCGTGAAACGGGTATTGTTGTTGGCGCAACTATGCCCCGCCTGACCATCATCATCGGCTCGACGCGCCCGGGTCGCGCCGGGCTCCCGATCGCGGACTGGTTCGCCGACCGAGCCCGTGCGCACGGCGGCTTCGAGATCGACCTCGTCGACCTCGCCGAACTCAACCTGCCGATGCTCGACGAGCCGAACCACCCCCGCCTGCGCCAGTACACCCACCAGCACACCAGGGACTGGAGCATCCGCGTCGCCGAATCCGACGCGTTCGTGATCGTCACGCCGGAGTACAACCACGGCTATTCGGCCGCGGTCAAGAACGCGATCGACTATCTGCACCACGAGTGGCACTACAAGCCGGTGGCGTTTGTCTCCTACGGAGGCGTCGCCGCCGGCACCCGCGCGATGCAGCAGCTCAAGCAGGTTGTGACCGCCCTGAGAATGCTGCCTCTCACGGACGCGGTGAACATCCCGTTCCACACCCAGTTCCTTGACGACGACGGCCGCGTCCAGGCCAACGAGGTGATGGAGCAGGCGGCGGACGTGATGCTCGACGAGTTGCTGCGCGTCGCGGCGGCCCTGCGCCCGTTGCGCGAGTCGGTCGAGCAGCCCGCCTGAGCCGACGGTCGGACGCTTGCTCCGGCTCGGCGCGATCCCATAGCGTTGTGCGCGTAACCGATCTCGGAGGTCGCCCGATGCCGCGTACGCATCACCTGCCGGACGAACGGGTCCATTTCACGTGGGACACGGGCAATGAACCCGTCCTGCGCATCGATTCCGGCGACACCGTGGTGGTCTGGACGCGAGACGTCTCGGACAACCAGATCGGCCCCGATTCCGACGTGAGCGTGATCGCCGGCCTGGATTGGGACCGCGTCTACCCGCTCGCAGGACCGATCGCGGTCAATGGCGCGGAGCCCGGCGACACGCTCGCGATCGAGATCCTCGACATCCACACCCAGGGATGGGGCTGGACGGCGATCCTCCCGGGGCTTGGGCTGCTGCCCGACGACTTCCCCGACGCCTACCTGCGGATCTTCGACCTGTCACACGGCGACGTCGCGTATCTACGCGAAGACATCGTGATCCCGCTGGAGCCGTTCTTCGGAACGATGGGCGTCTGCCCCGCCGGCGCGACGGCGCAGCCGGTGATGCCGCCCGGCACCTTCGGCGGCAACATGGACACCCGCCAGCTCGTCCGCGGCGCCACGCTGTATCTGCCGGTGGAAGTCGAGGAGGCCCTGTTCTCGTGCGGGGATGCGCACGGCGCTCAGGGGGACGGCGAGGTGTGCGTCACGGGCCTCGAGGCGCCGATGTTCGCGTCCCTGCGGTTCTCGCTGTACAAGGGCCACGCGATCCCAGGGCCTCAGTACAGGACCCCAGCGCCACTCACTCGGCGCGTCGACTCAGCGCCGTTCTTCGGAACGACGGGCGTCGGCGCAGATCTGTACGTCGCCGCGCAGGACGCCGTGCGTGCCATGGTTGATCACATCGCGTCGAATTACGAGCTCGGACGCGAGGACGCGTATCTGCTGTGCAGTCTCGCGGTCGACCTCAAGATCTCCGAGATCGTCGACGCCGGGCAGTACATCGTCAGCGCGGTGCTGCCCGAGGCGATCTTCTCCCGCTGAGAGCAGGCGCTCATCCCAGCAGCGGCACGTCGGTGATTACCTCGTGGCCGCCGTCGGTGATCAGGACGTTGTCCTCGATGCGGATCCCGCCGAAGTCGAGCATCCGGTCAACGACGCCCCACTCGACCTCGTCGCGATGCCGGCGCCGCCGCTCGGGATCCTGCAGGATCGCGGGCACGAAGTACAGGCCCGGCTCCACCGTAACCACCATGCCGGGCGCCAGCGGCAGGTCGATCCGGAGGTGCGGGAAGGGCGGCGGATCGTCCCGACGCTCGGCGAGCATGCCTCCGGCATCGCGGACGCCGAGCCCGACCAGGTGCCCAACCCCGTGCGGGAAGAACATCCACAGCGCGCCGCTCTGCACCAACGACTCCGGAGCGCCTCGCAGAATGCCCGCGGCAACCAGCCCTTCGGCGATCACCAGGGCGGCGGTCAGGTGCACGTCGCGCCATTCGGTACCGGGGCTGCACCGCTCGATCGCCGCCAGCTCCGCCGCGCGGACGACCCCGTGAAGCTCCTCCTGCTGCTGGGATCCGAACTGGCCGTCGACGGGATAGGTGCGCGTGATGTCGCTCGCGTAGCAGCGGTACTCGGCGCCGGCATCGATCAGCACCAGCTCTCCGGTGCGCAAGACCCGAGCGGTGGGAGCGAAATGGAGCACCGCGGAGTTCGTCCCGCTGCCGATGATCGTGTCGTACGCCATTCCATCGCCGCCCGCGCGAAGCGCCGCCGTCTCGAGCTCGATCTCCACCCCTCGCTCGCTCACTCCGTCGCGCAGCAACGGAACGGCCGCCGCAAACGCGGCGCGCGTGGCCAGCGCCGCGATACGCATGCGCTCCAGCTCGAGCGCATCCTTGGGGCGGCGGACGCGGTCGAGCCCGGCCCGGAGGTCCTCGACCAGCGTGGCGCTCGACCGTGCGGCGGGCGGCGACGCGCCCAGCCACGCCGTGCTGCGAGCTGAGCGCGCGGCCAGCCACTCTGCGAGTGCGGCGGTCGTCAACCCCTGTTGGGCCTCTGCCGGTGCGCCGGACCACAGACGGTCGTCCTCGGTGATCGGCGTGACGAAGTCAAACCAGCCCTCGCCGGGGTCGAACGCAAGCACGCCGCCGGGCCGGTTTCGGTCGGTGAGATAGAAGTACTCCGAGTGCGCGTAGAACGGGTAGGTGCGATCCCCGCGACCTGGCACGGCGATCGGCTCCCCCGCGCCGATCAGCACGACCTCGTCGGTCAAGCTCCAATCGCCGGCGACCGCACGGCGGCGCCGCTCGAGCTGTCGCTCTACCTCCGGATGCTCGGCAGTCGTTTCCAAGCTGCGCAGTCTAAGAGCGGCGCCCGCGGCTTTGCCAGGCCCGGCAGGCTTGGCACCCGCGAATGTGGGCGCGAACCTCTGCCGTGCGCCGGCGCCTGCCGTCCCTGTCGCTAAGGATCGCCCGGACCGCCTCGCAGGGGATCTCGCGCGCGATTCGGTCGGCCCGGATCCGGGCGCGCGCCTGCGAAAGCTCGTGGCTGACCGCCTCGGGCGACAGCCCCAGGCGCGCGGCGATCTCCTCGCGACTGAGGCCCGAGAGCTCGCGCATCAAGAGGACCTGGCGGGGCCGGTCCCGCAGTGCGTTGACGTCATCGAGCGTCTCCGCCAGTCGCTCCTTGACCAGCGCCGCGAGCTCCGGACCATCGGCGAGAGGAGCAAGCGGCTGTTCGGCACGGTGCGCCAACGCGCGGCGGCGGTGGAGGCCCGTCGCCTCGTTGTGGGCGATGCGATACAGCCACGCGCGCTCTCTGGATGGCTTCACCCCGCGGCGGAAGGCCAGCAGCACGCATAGGGCGACGTTTTGAAGCAGGTCGTTGGCGTCGTCTTCGTCGTCGACGAGAGTTCGGCAGTAGCCGGCTAGCGCGTCGCGGTGGCGCCCGAACAGCTCCTCGAAACGCCGGTCGCCGACCGGAAGAGCAGGCGGCTCTCTGAGCGCGATGAACACGCTCCGACTCTTGTCCAGGCGCGTATGAAGAACCGGTGATCAAGCTCAGGAGTTCGTAAGACGTATCGTTGACCCGTGGTTCGCGCGGCGCTGATGGGGATCGCCCTGGCGTTCGGGGCGCTCGTCTCCGCCCACTTCGGGGCGTCCGCGCGGCGGTCGACACCGACGCCGAGGCTGCTCGGGCGATCGGAGCAAGGGCGGTCGATCTCCGTGCTGCGGGTCGGTGATCCGGCCGGTCCGCGGGTGCTCGTGTTCGGCTGCATCCACGGCGACGAGACCGCCGGGATCGCCATCGCCCGCGCGCTCGAGCGTGTGCGCACCGGCGACGACGTGTGGATCGTGCCCGACCTCAACCCCGATGGCGTCGCGCACGGAACCCGGCAGGATGCCCGTGGCGTGGACCTCAACGCCAACTGGTCGTCGGAGTGGCGCAGTGGCGGCCGCCCCTGGGACCCCTATTACGGCGGCCCGCGCCCCTTCTCCGAGCGCGAATCGCGCATCGCGCGGGACCTGATCGAGCACATCCATCCTCGTGTGACGATCTGGTACCACCAGCACATGGACGTGGTGTGGGCGTTCGGCGGGAGCACCGCGGCGGGGCGCACTTACGCCCGGCTCGCCAGGATGCGCCTCTACCACCACCACTGGCTGCCGGGCACTTCCACCAACTGGCAAAACCATCATCTGCCTGGCACGGCAGCGCTCACTGTGGAGCTGCCCGCCGGGAGTCTGTCGCCGTCGCAGGTACAGCGGCACGTCCGGGCGGTGCTGAGGTTGGCGCAGCTACTCGCCCCTCCTGCGTCCCCCTGACGACGCGTGTCCCCTGCTCCATGCGCTTGGCGGTGGGCGCGGCTAGCTCGTCGGGGAGCAGGTCGGTGATCCACACGAATCGCGTGCGGCCGTCGTCCTCGGAGAACACCTGCGCCGAGCCGTTGTGGTGCGTGTACGGCCCGTCGACGATCGTCCACGCGATCCGGTTGGCGTCGTCGTCGAGGTCGATCAGGACCTCACGCACGACTGCCCCATCGGCGAACGTGACGATTCTGTCGTTGCCGTCCAGTCGGGTGTCGGTGACGAAGCCCGGCACGAGGCGTTCGTGCAGCGCGCCCCAATCGCGCAACGCCGCCCAGACCTGCTCGAGGGGTGCGTCGATGACGGTCTCTGTGCGAATCGAAGCCATGTGGGCCTCCTGTCGGTCGGCGATTGGGGGACTTCGGAGCTTGCCCGCCGGCGCGATTCGCGTCTTGGACGTTTGTGTCCGTTTGGCCAGCGCTGACTAGGATGCGCCCGTGCCGACCGAGGATCGCGATCTGCGCGCGGCCGCGCTTCTCGGCCTGGGTGGCGGGTTGCGATCGTTCGCATCGCCGGTTGCCCTGGCTGCCCACGGACTCGGGCCGCTGGCCGGACCGGCGCGGTTCATTCCGTACGGCGCCGCGGTCGGCGAAGTGATCGCCGACAAGCTCCCGCAGATGCCCAGCCGCTGGTCGCGCCGCGGGTTGACGCTGCGCCTGGGCTTCTCGAGCATCGGCGGCCACGAGCTCGCCGGGTGGCCGGGCGCCGGCGTTGCCGGCGCCGCAGCCCTTACGTCCGCGTTCATCGGGTCACGCCTGCGGGTCATGGTGCACGATCGCGAGGCTCAGTTCGCGGCGGCGGTGTTCGAGGATTCGCTGACTTACGCGCTGGTGTTCGCGGCGATGCGAGGCCGCGACTAGCCGCGGCCGGCGCGGGCCAGCAGCGCGTCCCGTTCGCGCTGCGCGGGCCACGGCGGCACGCCCGCCTCGGTGTTACCTCGCGCGTGTGCAGTGCTCGAGGTCGCGGGGATGGCGACGTGCACCCGCTCGTCGGCGAGCGTCCACTTCAGAAGCTCGCTTGCATCGAACCGTCTGACCAGCGAGCCGCCACCCAGCGGCCGCATCGCGATCACACCGAGATCGAGCTCGGCCGCCAGCGGCAGGAGCCGCCGCTCGGCCTCGCGTTCGAGCGGGTTGTAGGGCACCTGAATCGCGTCGATGCGCCCGGTGCGGATCACCTCCTCGAGTGCGTCGAATGCCCCGGCCGCGTAGTGCGTGGCGCCGAGAAATCCGATCCGTCCCGCGTCGCGCTGTTCCTCGAGCCAGTCCAGGTGCTCTCGCCAGGCGACCAGGTTGTGCACCTGCTCCAGGTCGACGCGGCCGCCGAAGAACTCGAGCTGTGCGTCGAACTGGCTCCTGGCCTCGCTCATCGAGCTCGTCCAGATCTTCGTCGCCACGAGCGCATCGGCGCGACGATCGGCGAGGGCCCGGCCCAGCACCCCCTCGGCACGGCCGTACATCGGCGAGGAATCGAAGAACCGGGTGCCGCCCTCCCACACGGCGTCGACGACCTCCTGCGCGGCGTCCTCTCCGGCCCGGCCCACGTCGAACGTCTGCCACGTGCCCAGACCGACGACCGGTACCTCCCACCCCGTGCGTCCGAACCGGCGTCGCTCCATCGCCGACAACTATCCCATGTAGATTCGGTCGATGAGCTTCAGCGTGGCGGCGGGCGACTACGACGCGTTCATGGGCCGCTACTCGGTCCCGCTGGCCGCGCTGTTCGCCGACTTCGCCGGCGTGGCGAACGGCTGGCAAGTGCTCGACGTCGGCTGCGGGCCTGGTGCCCTGACACGCGAGCTGGTCGATCGGCTAGGACCGGATGCGATCAGCGCGGTCGACCCATCCGAGTCGTTCGTCGCCGCGGCGACGGAGCGGCTGCCGGGAGTGAACGTGCGACACGCCGCCGCTGAGCAGCTGCCGTTCCAAGATGGGCAGTTCGACGCCGCGCTGGCGCAGCTGGTCGTTCACTTCATGTCGGACCCGGTCGCCGGGCTGCGCGAGATGGGTCGGGTCGCCCGGCCTGGCGGGACCGTTGCCGCGTGCGTCTGGGATCACGCTGGCGGCCGCGGGCCCCTGAGCCCGTTGTGGGATGCCGCGCGCGTGCTCGACTCAAGCGTCGAGGGCGAGTCGTTCCTCGCGGGCTCGCGTCACGGCCACCTCGCCGAGCTGTTCGAGACCGTCGGGCTGCATGAGGTCCGCGCCGGTGTGCTCGAGGTCGACGTGCAGCACCCGACCTTCGACGAATGGTGGGAGCCGTTCACGCTTGGTGTTGGTCCTGCCGGCGGATACGTCACGGGCCTCGATCCCGAGAAGCGAGCTCGACTGAAAGCGCTGTGCAGAGAGCGGCTCCCGCCGGCGCCGTTCGTCGTCTCCGCGTGTGCGTGGTCTGTGCGAGGGCACGCCTAGCGACGAGAGCGGCTGTCCGCGGGCATCGTCGTCGAGCCGACGTGCTCGTCGAGCCAGCCAGTCACCGGTGCGGCCGCGCGCCACGTCCGCGTCACGAAGCGCAGCCCGTCAGCGCGACTGATCCCGAGGTCGGAGTCGATCGTGGCGCCCAGCGAGAGGCTCTTGCGGCGCAGCAGCACGATCCGCTCGTGGTCCTTCGGATAGCCGCGCGGGGCTGTGGCAAGGCTCTCCCCCCACACCTCGAGGCCCGCCTTCTCGACCTTGGCGATCAGCTTGCTCAGCTCGGCCCCGTGCCGGTCGTCGGCGACCGCATCGCGGTAGCGATCGAGCTGATCACGCGCCATTACGTGGTAGCCGCTGCCGGCCACCAACCCTCTGGCCGAGATCGACGCGTACAGTCCCTGGGCGGCAATCTCGGTGCCGCGCAGCACGCCGTAGGTGTTGGTCTTGTACGGAGACTTGTCGGGCGAGAAGCGGATGTCGCGGTTCTGGCGAAACATCTTCACCTCGCCGCCGAACCGTTCGCCGAGCTCGGTCAGCAGCGCCTCCATCTGGCCGCGGATTGCACCCTCGAAGAACTCCCGGTGGGCGGCGAAGTACTCCTTGCTGTTGTCGGCCTCCAGGCCCCGGAACCACTCGTGCACCTCGGGGCTGAAGCCTTCGAACCGGGTCATGACGATGCGGTGGGGACCAGCGGCTCGACGGCGCCAGGGCCGGGCACCGCCCGAACGTCTCTCGCTCCCATCGGCTCACCGCACTCCGAGCACACCACGGCGGCTTCGGACACGTGCCCGCAGCTTTTATGAATGAGCTCCATCGGCGGTCCGTCGGGCGCCGCGTGCCGGTCGCCCCATTGGCGCATCGCCGTGATCACATGCCACAGGTCGCGCCCCTTGTCGGTCAGTCTGTAGTCGAACCGAGGCGGATGCTCGCTGTAGGGAACCTTCACCAGGACGCCCGCCGATACCAGCCGCGCGAGGCGTTGGTTGAGGACGTTGCGCGAGATCCCGAGACGTTCCTGCATCTCGTCAAAGCGCGTGACGCCGAGGAACACGTCGCGAATTATCAGCAGCGACCACCACTCGCCGACGACCTCCAGGCACTGCGCGACCGAGAAGTGCATCTTGGAGAATCTCTTGCGTTCCATCCGAATCCACAATAGTGAGTTGCATGATGGAACGCAATCAGGTAGCCTGCGTCCTGTCATAGAACTCTTGTCGGTCGAAGAGGTGGATGATGCAGACGAGCGAGCAAAGTAGTGCCCGGGTCGGCAGGCAAGTGGAGCTCAGCGACCACCGAGTCGTCGACGTGCGCCCCCTCGAGCGCCGCGATCGCGAGGGGCTCGCCGACGCGATCGAGCGCCTGTCGCCTCAGACCCGCTACCTGCGCTTCGCCAACGCGAAGCCACACATGAGCTCGCGCGAGCTCGACTTCCTCGTCGACGTGGGCCGGCGGGAGCATCGTGCGCTGCTTGCGCTCGACCCGACGACCGGCTGGGGCGTCGCCGTCGTTCGCTACGTCCAGCTCCGGGCCGAGCCGACGGTTGCCGAGATCGCGGCGACGGTGTCGGATGGCTGGCAGGGCCACGGGCTGGGAACCGAGATGGTCGTGCAGCTGATCGAGCAGGCACGCGCCGATGGGTTCTCGGCCCTGCGCGCCAGCGTCCTGGCGACCAACAAACGCTCGATCGCGATGCTGCTGCGCACCGGCTTCGCGCCGCTGCCGAGTCGCGGCACCCTGCG
>DASSGR010000183.1:0-2985 GCA_035693425.1 Solirubrobacteraceae bacterium | reverse complement strand
GACGGCGCGACGACGCAGGCGAGCGTCACGGTGCGTTCAGTGGCGGTGACGCTGCTGCGACCGCCCGAGCGCCGCTACGGGAGGCCCGTCGCCTTTCAGGGACGAGTCGTGCCGGCGCTCGCCGGCGAGCCGGTGGCGCTTTACGTCGGCGGACGCGAGGTGGCCGGGGCGCACGCCGGCGCCGACGGCACCTTCGAATTGCGTCTCCCGCGCGTTCGCACTCCCGGCCCGTACGAGGCGCGAACGCCGGTCGCGGCTTCGGCGCCGGTCGCGCTTAGGCTGCACCCCGTGCTGCGGGCAACGTTCGTCGGTGCGCGCGCCGTCGGCGGGCGTCTGGCGCTCACTGCGCGGGTGTCGCCCGCGGCGGCGGGCACGATCTCGATCCGCCTTTACCGCGACGGTAGGCTCGTGCGCAAGGCGCGTGCCCGTGCCGCGGCCAGGCTGGGCGTGGCCACCGACCGCATCGCCGGCTACCGTGCGATCGTTCGCGTCGAGCCCGCAAACGGATGGCTAGGCGCGGCGCGCGTCGCGCGCGCCGACGTCCTCTGTGTGCGTGACCCACCAGGCGACGTGCGCGGCGACGGCCTCGTGTTCGAGTACTACCCCGGCGTCGGCTACCAGTTCCAGCCGTTGCTCAGCTTGTCGGCGCTCGACGATCAAGTCTCGCAGTTGCGGTGCCGTGCAGCGCGTCGGCTCGCGTCCGCGCTGCTCGCCCGCGCCGTCCGCGTTGGCGACGCGGTCTACTGGGAGTATGACTTCCCCTACGGTGGCGGGCCGGTGCCCTGGAGGTCAGGGTTCGCGCAGGCCGTGGCCGCACAGGCGCTCGCGCGCGCCGGTGCCTTTCTCCGCGACCCAGTGCTCTCCGCCGTGGCGGCTGCCTCCTTCCGAGGGCTCCGCCAGACGCTGCTGATGGGGATAGCGGGCGGGTATTGGGTCCGCGAGTACGGGTTCACCGACCAGGTGATCCTCAACGCTCAGCTTCAGTCGATCATCTCGATCGAGTCCTACGCCGCCGTCGCCAAGAGTGCCGCTGCGCGCGACCTCGCGCGGAAACTGGCCGTCGCGGCCCGGAGGCTGCTGCCGCGCTTCGACCTTGGCTGCTGGGCCCGCTATCAGCTAGGAGGACCCGCGGCAAGCCTCCACTACCAGATCTACCACGTCGAACTGCTCCGCCAGCTCGCCGCGACCCACTCCGACCCGATCTGGCGACGCACCTACCTCCGCTGGCGGCGATGCCTTCCGCCAACGCGCCATCACTAGCCGTCGCTGCGATCGCGGCAAAGGCGTGCCTACCGCGCCCACGCCACATCGGGAGAACGGCCAGTGGAGCGACCTTCCAGATCTGCCGGAGCCTGAGCGGTCCCGTCGACCGTGACGCGAGCTCATTCGCATCGGTGATAGGAGCGCCGCGCTCTATGCCACGCGCAGACAGCAGCGCTCGCGGCCTCAGTTAACGAACACTCGTCTGGGCGAGTGTCATCTTGCCCTTGGGTTGGTGCAACGACCGTTTGGCGTGTCCTCAGCTTGAGCGGCGTCTCGTGTCCTTCACCGAGAGTGTGCTTCGCGGGACGACTCCCGACACCGCGCACACCCCGCCGACCGCGATGGCCGGGCCGCTTCGAGGCAGAAGGAGCAGCAGCGGCGGCAACACACCCGGACCCGGAGACTGGCCCTTCCGGACAAAGGCTGCCGCGCATGCGCCTCTCGCCTACGTACTTGCGCAACACCGAGGCCACGGGCGCTGTGACAGCGTGCCGCTCCTCGCCGATCTCGAGACGCACCATTCCGACGAAGGTCGGTGAGCGGCCGAAGCATCCGTGCCCAACTAACCTCGACCGACGACGGTGGTCCTCGGCGCGCCCCCAAGGCTGCAAGCGGCCTGACCGCGATCACCAGCGGCTTCGTCTCCCGGACACAGCCCGCCGGCGAGCCACCGGACGACCCGGTCTGCACAAGCTCGATCAGCTTGCCAGCGAGCTGCAAGCCGTCAAGACGGAACTCCAGCATCTACGACCCCCGCCTGGTGTGGCTTTCCGCGACCCCGGAGATCCCGGGGCTGGGGGACGAGCCGCCAGCGACGAACACGTGACAGAACATGACTGAACGAGTGCAACCGCCGCCGGACGGTCGGCCTGAAGAGCTCTCCACAGAGCAGGCCGACGCCGCGATCCGCAGCAAGCGGTACGTCGTCTTGCTCGTGGTGGTCGCGGTCATCGGGGTAATCGTGTCGCTGGCGGCCTGGTCCTTCCTCGAGGGAATCCACCAGTTCCAGCAAGATGAGGCAATCGCAAGCCATATCGAGCACGGGGCGGCCATGCCGACCTGGAAGTGCACCATGCACCTGTATCCGATCGACGGGGCCGCCGCGAAAGTCGATCCCGACGCGACCTCATGGGCATATCGCGGCGCCAAATGGGCCCGGGCGATCGTCGGCGTCGATCCCGATCCGGCCAACGCTGGCGCGATTCGGCAGTGGTGCGTGGACTACTGGGAGGCGACCCATCCGTACTCGATGGGAGGCGCCTACGTCAACTTCATGATGGACGAGGGGCAGGAGCGCGTGCAGGCTACCTACCGCGGCAACTATGCGTGGCTCGCGCAGATCAATGCCACGTACGAGCCGAAGAACTTCTTCCGCGTCCACCAGAACATCCGACCCGCATGACCGGGATGCGCGGCCGCGGGTCGCGGTGAGCGAGGAGCGGCCGGTCGCGATGACCAGCAACCCGTGCGTCCAGGCACGGTGGGCCCGTTAGACAGCGACGGATCATCGCTGGCCCGCGGTCATTGAACGTCCGCCAGCCGCATGGGCTGCCCTGCCGAGACGAACAAACCTCACGTTCACGCGTTCACCATTCGGGGCTGGAAGTCGGGTAGACGCTGGTGTCCGTCGCGACGTTCAAAGCGACACATCTCCGCACGTCCGGATTCGCACAGCACTCGCCGGCCTATGGGTCGTATTGCGGGTTGAGTGAGCCGAACTCG
>DASSGR010000182.1:0-17252 GCA_035693425.1 Solirubrobacteraceae bacterium | reverse complement strand
AGCCACCGAGCCGGTCAGCAGCAGGTGCCCACGCGACTCTCGGAGCGGTCCTACCGTGGCGCGGATCGTCAGGGCCGCCCCGTAGACGTTGGTGAGCACCATCGATCGCCAGTGCTCGGGCGACTCGGCTGTGAATCCCCGGGCCGCTCCGAACCCGGCGTTCGCGAACGCCACGTCGAGGCGCCCGAACCGCTCGAGCGTTGTCTGCACGAACGCCTGCTGCTGCTCCCATTCGGTCACGTCGCAGGTCACGGCGATTGCGCGCTCGGGGCCGCCCAGCTCGTCGGCGAGCGCCTCGATGCGGTCCGTGGAGCGCGCACCCAGCGCGAGCCGATAGCCGGCCTCGGCGGCCTGGCGGGCGGTCGCGGCGCCGATCCCACTGGAGGCGCCGGTGATCAGGAACACTGGATCGGAGTCGGTCATCAGATCACGCGGCGGGAACAATAGACCGGGTTCGCAGCAGAATGGTTCCCTAGATGCAAGATCGCGCGCGCATACACGTCCAGGCCGGCGGCGGCGGCGACGGCTGCCTGAGCTTCCGCCGCGAGGCGCACGTGCCCAAGGGCGGGCCGGACGGCGGCGACGGTGGTCGCGGCGGCGACGTGATCGTGGTGGCGGACGAATCCCTGCGCGACCTGGAGGCGTTCCGGCGCCGTTCGCACTTCAAGGCGCGGCGCGCGGGCCACGGGCAGGGAGCCCTGCGCCACGGTCGCGACGGCGAGACGCTCGAGATCCGGGTGCCGCTCGGGACCGAGGTCACCGTCGAGGCCGATGGGACGCGCCACGATCTAGTGGCCGCCGGCCAGCGCGCCGTGATCGCGCGGGGGGGACCCGGAGGACGCGGAAACAAGCGGTTCGCCGGTCCCACCCACCAGACGCCTCGCTTCGCCGAGCGCGGCCTCCCGGGCGACGAGACCTGGGTCACGCTGGCGCTCAAGCTGATCGCCGACGTGGGGCTGGTCGGGCTGCCAAACGCCGGCAAGTCATCGCTGCTGGCGCGGCTCACGCGCGCGCACCCGAAGGTCGCCGATTACCCGTTCACGACGCTCGAGCCCGCGCTGGGCACGCTGGACGCCGACGACCGCCAGCTCGTGATCGCCGATATCCCCGGGCTGATCGAGGGCGCCAGCGCCGGCGCCGGCCTCGGGCACGAGTTCCTGGCGCACGTCGAGCGCACCCGGCTGCTCGTGCACGTGCTCGACCTCAACCCGCTCGACGGCTCCGATCCGGTGCAGAACTACGAGACGATCGAGCGCGAGATCGCGCTGCACGATCCCCGGCTGAGCGCGCTACCCCGCCTCCTCGCGCTGTCCAAGGCCGACCTCGTCGACGAGGCGGCTCGCGAGGCGGCACAGGCGTCATGGCGCCGCCGTCTGGGGCCAGATGTTCCGGTGATCGTCACCTCGGCGGTCGCGCGTATCGGGCTCGACGAGCTCGCGGCCGAGCTGCTGCGGCGCGTCCCGCCGCGCGACGATACGGTCGAGCTCGAGGCGCTCCCGGGCGCTGTCGACGGGCAGCCGCTAGCCGAACACCGGGTGTTCCGGCCCGCCGGCGACCGCGGCTTCCGGGTGCAGCAGATCGGCGAGGGCAGCTATCGCGTCAGCGGCCGCGGCGTCGAGCGGCTGGTGGCTCGCTACGACCTCGACAACGAGGAGGCGATGGCGCACCTCGAGCGCAGGCTGCGCGGCATCGGCGTGATCGCCGAGCTCGAGTCCAAGGGCTTCCGGCCAGGCGACGCCGTAGAGATCGGAGGGGTGGAGTTCGACCTCGATCCGAGCGTGTAGGATCCGCGCGCTTCGTTCACAGCTTGTCAACACGGTCGGGGAGAAGGAGAGGAGACGTGATGCGTCGCGTTGCAGTTTGCGTCGCGATCTGTGCCGGCTTGACGGTTTCGTCGTCGGCCAGCGCCCGCGTGCTCAGAGTGGGCAGCTTTCACGGGATCAGCGGCCAGTTCGCCACGATCCAGGCGGCGGTCGACGCCGCGAGGCCCGGTGACTGGATCCTCATCGGTCCGGGCGACTACAAGACCACGACGAGCCGGCATCCCGCGGGCAAGGCGGAATCGCCCGCCGGCGTGCTGGTCAACAAGCCGCGGATCTACATCCGCGGGATGAACCGCAACACGGTGATCGTCGACGGGACCAAGCCTGGCTCGGCCACGTGCTCGAGCAAGAAGTCCGCGCAGAACTTCGGCCCAGGCTCGAAGAACGGAAGGCTCGGTCTGAATGGGATCGAGGTCTGGAAGGCCAACAACGTCTGGGTCCAGAACCTGACCGCGTGCAACTTCCTGGGCGGCGCCGGCAGCGTCGGCAACGAGATCTGGTGGAACGGCGGCGACGACACCGGCAAGCTCGGCGGTAAGGGGATGCTCGGCTCCTACCTCACCGCCACGAGTACCTACTACGGCGGCGAGAAGACCGCCGCGCAGTACGGGATCTTCTCGAGCAACTGGGTCGGCGGCCTCTGGGACCAGACCTACGCCAGCAACTTCAACGACTCGGGCTACTACATCGGCGCCTGCCGCCAGGTGTGCAACCAGACGGTCAACCACGCCTGGGCCGAGTTCAACGCGCTTGGCTACTCGGGATCGAACTCGGGCGGCCGCCTGCTGGTCGAGAACTCGCAGTTCGACAACAACAAGGACGGGTTCGACACCAACAGCCAGAACGGCGACAACCCGCCACCGCAGAACGGCGCTTGCCCCCCGGGGGTCAAGCCGCCGGTCGCGGGCGCTCCGACGTGCTGGGTGTTCATCCACAACTTCGTCCACGACAACAACAACCCCAACGTGCCCCAAGCCGGAACGGCCGCCGAGGGCCCAGTGGGCACGGGTGTGTCCATCTCGGGCGGCCGCAACGACACCGTGATGAACAACCGGTTCGTCAACAACGGCGCCTGGGGCGTGGTGATCATCTCGTTCCCCGACAGTGGCCCGCCGTGCACCGGCGGCACCAAGGACTCGCCGCTGCTCGGCAAGGGCAGCTGCCTGTACGACGATTGGGGCAACCACCTGCTGAACAACACGTTCACCAACAACGGCGGCTTTGGCAACCCGACGAACGGTGACTTCGAGCAGCTCAGCCTGGAATCGCACCCGAGCAACTGCTTCAGCGGCAACACCGACACGTCCGGGTCGCTGAATCCCGATTCGGCGGCGTTGGAGACGGCATACCCGACGTGCACCACGACGTCGGTTCCGCCGAACATCAACACGCCGTTCCTCAACGAGATCGTGTGCGACACGCAGGCCAAGCTGCCGCCGTTCGGCTGCCTGCCGTCTGACCACTACCCGCGTCGCACCAAGGTGGTCATGCACCCGCTCCCCAAGCACCTCAAGACCATGCCCAACCCGTGCGCGGGCGTGCCCGCCAACCCGTGGTGTAAGGCACAGCAGGGCCAGCAGGGACGGCAGGGCCAGGGCTACTGAGCACCGGCTGATTGTAGAATTGGGACCCCGGCACGGCAGCCGGGGTCCTAACCTCTGCGCAGTGGGCTCCCTCGTCGTAAAGCTGGGTTCGAGCATCGTCGCCGACGGCCGCGGCGAGGTGCGCGCCGATGTGCTCGCCGGGATCTGCGATCAGCTCGCCGAGCTGCACCACGCCGGCCGCGAGCTGATCGTCGTGACGAGCGGCGCGATCGCCCGCGGGATGGGGGTGATGGCGCTCCCGGTGCGTCCGCGGGCCGTCGACGAGCTGCAGGCTGCCAGCGCAGTAGGCCAGGGCAAGCTCTACCAGGTCTACGACGAGCTGCTCCGGGCGCGCGGCGTGCCGACCGCGCAGGTGCTCCTGACGTTCTTCGACATCAGCGCCAGGACCCACTATCTCAACGCGCGCCAGACGCTGGGCAAGCTGCTCGAGTGGCGGGTGGTTCCCGTGATCAACGAAAACGACACGACTACGACCGACGAGATCTCTTTCGGCAACAACGACTTCCTGGCGGCGCAGGTGGCGATCCTGCTCGGCGCGGAGCTGCTGGTGATGCTGACCGACGCAGACGGCGTGTTCACCGCCGATCCGAGGACCAGCCCGGGAGCCGCGCTGATCTCGTCGGTGGCCGAGTTCAGCGAGCTGGACGGGCTCGACATCGGCCACGCCACCTCGCCGCTCGGCTCCGGCGGCATGCGCTCCAAGGTGGTGGCCGCCGAGATGGCCACCGCCGCCGGCATCCCCACGGTGATCGGCAATGGGCTCGATGCCGGCACGCTGCTCGCGGCCGCGGCTGGCCAGCCGGTCGGCACCGCGTTCGCCGCCCGGTCGGGTCGCTACTCGAGCTTCAAGCTGTGGCTGAAGTACGCAAAACCCGTGCGCGGGCGAGTCCTGGTCGACGCCGGGGCGGCGCGCGCCCTGCGCGAGGAGGGCACCAGTCTGCTGCCGGTAGGCATCGTCGACGTCGCCGGGGATTTCGACGCCGGCGACGCGGTCGAGATCGCGCATGACGGCGAGGTCGTCGGCAAGGGGATCTGCAACTACTCCGCCCAGGAGCTTCGCACCGTACAGGGCCTGAAGTCCAGCGGGGTTCGCGAGCTGATGCCCAGGGCCAGCGATGAAGCCGTCCACCGTGACTATTTCGTGCTGTCGTAACCTGTAGGCACAGTGGCTACGACTGCGATCTCAGTTGCCGAGACCTGCGCGGCCGCCCAGCGGGCGTCGCGCACGCTCGCGACGATCAGCTCCGGTGTCAAGGACGCCGCGCTCGAAGCGATCGCGGTTGCGCTCGTGGAGCGCGCCGACGAGATCCTCGAAGCCAACGCCCGCGACCTTGAGGCCGGCCAAGAGAACAGCCTCTCCGACGCGCTGCTGGACCGCCTCGCCCTCAGCGCCGGCCGGATCGCCGACATGGCCGCCGGCGTGCGCAAGATCGAGGCGCTGCCCGATCCGGTCGGCGAGGTGATCGACGGCTCGCGGCTGCCCAACGGCCTTGACGTGCGCAAGGTACGCGTACCGCTCGGCGTCGTGGCGGTCGTCTATGAGGCGCGCCCGAACGTGACGATCGACGCCGCCGCCCTGTGCCTGAAGTCGGGCAACGCGATCGTCCTACGCGGGTCGAGCTCGGCGGCTCACTCCAACGCGGTGCTTGCGGCCATCGCCGCGCAGGCTGCCACAGCCGCCGGCCTGCCGGAGGGTTCGTTGTCGCTGGTCGCGGGCGGCGGGCGCGAGGAGCTCGCCGAGCTGGCCACCCAGGCCGGGGTCGTGGACCTGATCATCCCCCGCGGCGGCGAGGGGCTGAAGGCGGCTCTGAAGGGAGTGGCAACGGTTCCCGTGATCTACGCGGCCTCGGGCAACTGCCACGTGTACGTCGACTCGACCGCCGACCTTGACGCCGCGCGCGCGATCGTCCTCAACGCAAAGCTTCAACGGCCGGGTGTATGCAACGCGGCCGAGACCCTGCTGGTGCACTCGCAGGTCGCCGACGAGTTCCTGCCGCAGACGCTGCGGGCGCTCGCCGACGCGGGGGTTGCGCTGCACGGCGACGACCGTGCGCGTGCGGCGGCTTCCGAAGTCACGGTGCACGAGGCGGTCGCCGAGGACTGGGACACCGAGTACCTCGCGCTCGAGCTCGCGGTCGGCGTGGTCGACTCCACCGGCGAGGCGATCGCCCATATCAACGCGCACGGCAGCGGCCACTCCGAGGCGATCGTGACCCGCGACACCGAGTCCGCGCGCGCCTTCCAGCTCGGCGTCGACGCTGCCTGCGTGTACGTCAACGCGTCCACACGGTTCACCGACGGCGGCGAGTTCGGGATGGGCGCCGAGATCGGAAACTCCACGCAAAAACTCCACGCGCGCGGCCCGATCGGCCTGCGCGAGCTGTGCACGTTCAAGTACCTCGTCGAGGGCTCGGGCCACGTTCGCCCGTGACCTCGCCGTGACCTGACAGCGCGGTGCGGATCGGCATTCTCGGCGGGACGTTCAATCCGCCACACCTCGGACACCTCGTCTGCGCCCAGGAGGCGTACCTTCAGCTCCATCTCGATCGCGTGATGGTGATTCCCGCATGGATACCCCCGCACAAGCCGGTTGAGGACGAGCCCGGTGCCGCCCACCGGCTCGAGCTCTGCCGGCTGGCGTTCCAGCGCGACGAGAGCCGCTTTGCGGTATCCGACCTGGAGATCCGGCGCGAGGGGACGTCCTACACGGTCGATACGCTCCAGGAGCTGCACTCAAGGGAACCAGACAGTGAGCTGTACCTGATCGTCGGCGCGGATATCGCCGCGGGGCTACCGAAGTGGCGCGATCCCGAGAGGGTTCTGTCGCTAACAACGCTGGCGGTTGCGCAGCGGCCCGGCACCGGACCGGAGGCGGTCGAGCGGGCGCTGGACGAGCTGCCCGGCGGCGAGCAGGCCCGGTTCTTCGACATGCCCGAGATCGGCGTGTCCTCGACGATGCTGCGAACCAGGGTCCGTGAGGGGCAGCCGATCAGGTACCTGACTACCGACGCGGTGGCCGGGTACATCGCGCGTCATAACCTCTATAGGGATGAACCAGAAGATGACTCCTGAGGACCTCGCCGCCGCGGCGATCGAATACGCGGCCGATCGCAAAGCGCTGGACATCGTCCAGCTCGATCTGCGCGGGATCATCGGCTACACCGACTACTTCGTGATCTGCAGCGGCCGCACGGACCGGCAGGCCAAGGCGATCCACGACGCGATCCACCAGGGCATGAAGAATGAGCACGGACGGCTGCCCCGTCGCGTGGAGGGCCTGAGCCAGGCCCGTTGGATCCTGATGGACTACCTGGACGTGGTCGTCCACGTTTTCACGCCCGAGACGCGCGAGTACTACCGCCTCGAGCAGCTGTGGGGCGAGGCGCCGTCGCAGGTTGTCAGCGCCACCACCGCGTGACCGCGCAGTAATCGCTACAGCGCGGCCAGCAGCTTCGGGGCGACCTCCTTCTTCCGGCTCATCACCCCGGGAAGCTCTATCTGGCTGTCGTGGGGCTTCACCCCGAAGCTGCGCGCTACGGTCGCGGTGTCGCCCACGACGAGCAGCTCGGTGCCCTTGGTCAGAACGTCGGTGACCATCAGCGCGTAGAGCTCCAGATCGCGACTCTCGCGCGCCTTGCGCATCGCCTCGAGCAGCTCGTTCTTGCGGTCGAGCAGTGCGTCGCCGACGACCTCGATCTGCGCGATGCAGATCGTGTTGCCGCTGGACACCTGGTACTGCTTTGCGTCCCGCGAGACGATCTGCTCCGCCGTCAGCTCCGACACGTCCGACGTGGCTTCGAACATCTCGCGGCCGATCTCGGACGCGTCGACCGCAAGCACCCGCTCGAGGTACTCCACGACCGCCCGGTCGCGCTCGGTCGTCGTCGCGGAGTTCAGGATCACGGTGTCGGACAGCACCGCGCCGAGCAGCATCGTCGCGGTGGCGCGGCTCGGCTCCATCCCGTTCTGGCGGAAGCGCTCGACGACCAGGGTTGCGGTGGAGCCGACGGGGTCGAACGTCGCTGTCACGGGCACGCGCGTCTCAATCGAGCCGATGTGGTGGTGGTCGAGGATCTCCACGATCTCGGCCTGGTCGATGCCGGCCACGCTCTGCGCCTGCTCGGCGTGGTCGACGAGGATCACGCGCCGGCGCATCGGCGAGACGAGATCGGACCGCGTGACGAGACCGACGGGGCGGCGGTTGGCGTCGACCACGACGGCCGCGCCGTAATGGCTCTCGCGGACTTGCTCGGCGACGTCGGCGAGCAGGAATTCGGTGGTGATCGACAGCGGGTCGCGCTCCATCAATGCGCGGCAGGGCGCGGCAAGCGTGATCATGCGGCCTGAAACATACGAGTCCAACGGCGAAACCGCGACCGCGACGCCGCGGCCGCGCGCGAGCTCCAGGACCTCGTCGGAGGGACGCGCGTCGTTCGACAGCACCAGCAGCGCTGCGCCGAGATCGATGGCGAGCTTTTGCGAGTCGTCGCGGTTGCCGACCACCACGACGTCCCCGTCGGAGATCCCGCTAGGTGTGGCGACATCCATCGCGTGCACCCACACCCGTCCTTCCAGCAGATCGTCGTCGCCGGTCAGCAACTCTCCGTCGAGCACCTCGACGATCGCGTGGACGTACGTGGGCGCGTCACGGAGCGTCGAGGTGTGTCGCGACTCGCGGATGTAGCGCCGGGCGAGCGCGCGCTCGGTGACGACTCCGGTGAGGGCGCCGCCGTCGTCGACGACCGGGACCAGCTCGAGCTCGGCGCGCGACAGCGCGATCCCGGCCTGACGGATCGGCTCGTCCTGTCCGACCACCGGGAAGTCGCTGTGCATGACGTCGCAGGCGCGCACCAGCACATGCGGGAGGAACCTCGGCTCGGGAGCGCCGCTTCGCTCCAGCAGCCAGTTGGTCTGCGGGTTGGTGTCGCCCAGCCGCACCGGCACGTAGTCGTTGTTGGGGTCCAGGCGCCTGCGCAGTTCGGCGTACCCGATCGCCGACGCGATCGAGTCGGTGTCGGGGTTGCGGTGGCCGGTTACGTAGATCGTTGCCACGCGGCGATTATCCCGTGCCGGCGGGGCGACGGTGGGATACTCTCGCCCAGATCCTCGGGCAGCTGCTTGGGCAGCGGGGACAGGCTGCCCGGACAAACGCGACCAGCGAGAGAGGACCATGCCGTCGGCCCCCCAGATCCTTCCCACGCAGATCCAGCAGGGCACCGCGCCCGGCGTCAACTACCGCCTCGAGGGGGAGCTTGTGCCCGTGCTGCACATGGCGCTCGACGGCCAGGTACCCGTGTACTTCGAGCACCACGTGCTGCTGTGGAAGTACCCCAGCCTGCAGATCGGCCTGCACCCGCTGAAGAAGGGCCTCAAGCGCCGCGTGTTCGGCGGCATGCCGCTGCTGCTGCTCGAGGCGCAGTCTCCAGGCGAGCTCGCGTTCAGCCGCGATTCGCCGGGGCACATCGTGGCGCTGCACCTCCAGGGGGGCGAGGGCATCGTGGTCCGCGAGCACCAGTTCCTGGCCGCGACGGGCGGCGTCCAGTACGACTACAGCCGCATCAAGGGCTTCGCGAACATGCTCTACGGTGGCGGTTTCTGGGTCGACGAGTTCTTCGCCGGCGACCACGAGGGCGTGGTCTGGATCCACGGCTACGGCAACGTGTTCGAGAAGAACCTCGAGGCCGGCGAGACGATCGACATCGAGCCGGGCGGCTGGGTCTTCCGTGACCACTCGGTGCAGATGTCGCAGGAGGTATACGGGTTCAAGACCGGCTTTCTCGGTGGCGGCGGCAACCTGGTCTTCAACCGCTTCACCGGGCCCGGGCGGGTGGGGCTGCAGAGCGCCTACTTCCACCCGCCGGTCGCCGAGGGTGCGGGGGGCGCCGCCCAGCGCGAGGGCGGCGGCGGGCTGATCGGCGGCATCGTCGGCGACCTGCTCGACCGGTAGCGGGGGTTTCCGGTCGATGGCGTTCGAGCAGGCGTACCTCGCGGCCCATCCGCTTCCACCCGGGATCGTCGGCTCGCTCGGCCTGGGCGGTTACCAGCTGCTCGTCGACGTGGCCGGCGTAGGGGCGGGGCGGCTCGGTTCTCAGGCGTTCCTGCTTGTGGCCCCGGAGCCGGATCCCTCGCTGCCCGACGCCGGCACCCAGATCTCGCTGCATCACTCCAAGCTGCGCGACGAGCGAGAGATGGCCGCGTTCACCCAGCTCGCCGCCCAGCTCGGGTACATGCGCCTGTCGGGATATCGGCTGGCGTTGGAGCGCCACGGGCTGCGCAGCAAGGTCAACGTCGTCAATCCAGCCACCGGCGCGATTGTGGCGACCATCCCCGACCGCCACGGCGGGCGGCTGTTCGGCGGAGGTGCTAATGCGAGCGCGCTGCTCGCGAGTGCGCGCGCGCTGCCGCCGGCGGGGCCCCCACCGGATCTCGCGGCCCCCGAGGCGTTGCACCAGGCGCTGCTGGCGCTGGCGCTCCGGGACGAGTCCGTCGACGGTGCGCAGGCCGTGGAGCTTGCCGACCGGGCTTTGGAGCTGGTGCGCGCGGATCGGGCGCTAGACCCGCCGTCGGCACTCGAGGCGGCTAAGCGAGCGGGCAGCTAGGCAGCCCGGGCGGTCGCGTTTCGCGACCGGATAACGGCACCATTGAGGGAACGGGCCGCAGAGACGGGAACAACGTCGCATGCGCGCGGCCTGGGCCCGCGCGTTCGACCTTCTTCCCGCCCACCGGGATTAACGTCGCATGCGCGACGCCGAACGCGGCGCATGCGACGAAGTTCCCGCCTAGGACGTGGACGCGGGCGCGTCCTCTTCGCTGATGCCCTCCTGGCGCGCCATCGTCGCACCGATCCTGGCCGACAGCCCGGGCCAAAGCAGCACGATCAGCAGCCCGATCACAAGCCACCCCGCCACGTAGAACGGGAACCGGTTGTAGGGGAACGGCACGCCGTGGACGTTCTTGTAGAGCGTGTAGCCGACGACGATGATCGCGAGGATCGGGAACACGATCTCCCACAGCGGTGCGCGTCGCGCCTTGATGAACAGGTAGCGGATCGCGCCGATGTTCGTCAGCGCGTAGGCGACTAGCAGGCTCAGGATCCCGATCGTGCCCGGGTAGAAGAACGCGTTCACCGCGTTCACGCCCGCCAAGCGCTGGATCACGATCACGGCTACGCCGGTGCCGAGCACCACGGTCAGCGCGCCCGCCGGCGCGCCTGTGCGCGTCGATGCACGCCCGAGCGCGCTGCCGACGACCGTGTCGCGACTCAGGGCGAACAGGATCCTGGCGCCCGCCGCGGTCGCTGCGAGGCCGCTGGCGAACGCGCTGATCATCGCGCCGAGGTCGATCGCTTCGGACATCCCCTGCCCCACGTAGCTGCGCGCGAGATCGCCCAGCGGCGCGCCCGACGTGGAGAAGGCCTTGACGCCGGCTGCGTCGGTGCCGAACCCCCACGTCTGCACCGTGATGCAGAGGATGTAAAAGATCCCGCAGCCGAGGACGGCGTTGCGGATCGCTCGGGGGATCTCGCGGCGCGGGTTGTCGGATTCCTCGCCCAGTGAGGCCGCACCCTCGAAGCCTCCGAACGACAGGAACCCGAACACCGACGCGCTGGCCACGACCGAGAACGTCGTCCCCGGAGGCAGCTTGAAGGCGTCGGCCGTGATCGATTGATTGCCGGGCGCGGTGCCGGCGATCAGCTTGACGACGATCACGATCATCAGGATCACGATCAGCGTGACGGAGATGCCTTCCAGGCCCAAGAGCGACCGGGTCGCGATCCGGATGTCGCCGTACGCGAGTACCGCAATCAGCGCGGCGGCGACCAGCGCGATCCACACATAGTCGATCCCCGGGATGACGTTGGCCTCCTGGAAGAAGGCGATTCCGAACGTCCCGGCCTCCGCGGTCGACGCGACACAGAACGCCGTGTACGTGCCGAGCAACGCCCAGCCGGCGAAGAAACCTGCCCGGGGGCCGAGCGTCACCCCCGAGAACGCGTACACCGATCCCGCGTGGCTGAAGTACCGAGACAGCCGGATGAATGCATACGCGACGAGCAGCACCCCGATCGTGGCGAAGATGAACGCGAGCGGCACCGCCCGGCCGATCAGCCCCGCCGGAGCGGTCCCGTTGAGCGCCATCGCCGCGGTCGGCGCCATGATCGCGATCGACAGCGCGATCGTCTCCCAGAACTTCAGCTCGCGGCGGAGCCCGCCGGACGGCTTGTCCTGGACCGGAGGATTCTCAGTGGTGGCCATGTCTCCCTCGTTAATCAAAGATGGCGTGAGGTAGGAACGCGCCCACTACCCAGTTGGGCACGTCCACGACCTCGTGGATGCGAAGGTCGGCCGCGACCGAGGCGATCGCGTACGCCTCCTGGCGATCGCGTCCGTGCCGCTGCACGATGTGCTCGACGAGCCCGCGAATTGCTTCGCGCGCCGCCTCCATCAGGTCCTCGTGGATCCCGGTGCAGACGTGATAGCCCGAGGTCTCGCCGCGCGCGAGCTGCCCGGCGGGGATCTCGTACTGCGGGTAGGCGATCGTGAGGTCGTGCCGTACCGTCAAGCGCACCGCAATGTCCATCGCGGTCTCGACGGCGGTCCCGCAGACCTCGCCGTCGCCCATCGCCGCGTGCGTGTCGCCGACCGAGAACAGCGCGCCCTCCACGCCCACGGGCAGGTACAGCGTGCAGCCGGGCTGCAGGTGCTTGATGTCCATGTTCCCGCCCCAGCGGCGCGGCGGGACGATCGAATGGCTGCCGGCCTCGGCGGGTGCGACGCCGATCGTGCCCGGGAACGGAGCGAACGGAAGGGTGATGTCGTCGGCGAATCGAACCCGGCCGTCCGAGGCGTCGACCTGCGAGATCCGCAGCCACGGCTCGGTGAACTCGTGGGCCAGCAGGCCGAAGCCGGGGATGATCGCCGTCCAGCCCCAGGCGTGGGGTTGCAGCTCAAGGATCTCGACGGCGAGTACGTCGCCGGGCTGCGCGCCGCGCACGAACACTGGACCGGTCACGGGGTTGACCCGGTCGAAGTCCAGCGCGGCGACGTCGGCGGGCGTCGAGTCCGCAGTCAGCTGGCCAGCGGAAGCGTCGGCGGTCTCGAGCTGCACCGTCTCGCCGGACTCGACCTCGAGCACGGGCGGGATCGAGTTGTCCCACGCGAACGAAACCGAGTCGGACCGGATCCTGTGCAGTGAGTGCTCGTGCTCGTTGCTCACGTGCGATGCGGCGGGCACCCTACCACTCGCCTCGGTTGGCTGTGGACTATTGAGCAGTCAGGCTTCGCGCGGGAGCTACGGCGGCCGACGCGGGCACTAGTCTCGCCGTCGTGCGCGTGCTCGTCTTCCACGGCTACCTGCTCCGAGGCACGGGCTCAAACGTCTACAACGCGAGCCTTGTGGCGGCTCTGGTGCGGCTCGGCCACGAGGTCGACCTGTTCTGCCAGGACCGTCACGCGGACGAGTTCGATTTCGTCGGCGCCGTCGCCGACTGGGACAGCGGCGAGCTGTCGCTGCGCGAGGTCCGTCCGGCTGGAGCGACCGCCTATCGCCCCGACATCGGCGGTCTGCTCCCGGTGTACGTGGCTGACACCTACGAGGACGTCGAGGCTCGCACGTTCGACGAGCTGAGCGACGAACAGGTCGACGCTTACGTCGAGGCCAACGTGGCTGCCGTGTCCGATGTGGTCGCGCGCTCGCGCCCCGACGTCGCGCTCGCCAACCACTTGATCATGGGACCGGTGGTGCTCGCACGCGCGCTCTCGCAAGCCGGCGTGCCGTACGCGGTGAAGGTCCACGGCTCAGCGCTCGAGTACACGGTCAAGCCGTATCCGCGGTTCCTGCCCTACGCGCGCGAGGGGATCGCCCCGGCGCGCGGCGTACTCGTGGGCTCGCGGCACACGGCGGAGAGCCTGTGGGCGGCGCTCGCAGACCCCGGCCTTCCGGCGCGCACGAGGCTGGGCCCGCCCGGCACCGAAATCGCCACCTTCAAGCCGCTACCCCGCGGCGCCGCGCTCGCTCGCCTCACGACGCTCGCGGAAAGCCTCGCCGAGGCCCGTGATGAGCCCGGAGACGACGAGTCCGCGTTCAGCCGCGACACACCCGCGACAGCGCGCGCAGTCGGAGACCTCGCCCGCGGCGCCGCCGACGACCGGCTGGTGACGTTCGTCGGCAAGCTGATCGTCTCCAAGGGCATCGACCTGCTGCTCCTGGCGTGGCCGCTGGTGCTCGCCGAGATCCCGAACGGGCGGCTGGCGGTGGTCGGCTTTGGCGCGTACCGGGGTGGCTGCGAGCGAATCGTCGAAGCGGTGTCGGAAGGCGACCTGTCGGCGCTACGTGAGCTCGCCGCGCTGGGGCGCGCAGAGGAAGGCGGCCCGCAAGCGCCGCTGCGCTTTGCCACCGAGTTCCTTGATTGGCTGGACCGAGACGCGGGCGCCGAGGGCCGAGAGCGCTATCTGGGCGCAGCCGCGACCATGCGCGACCGCGTCGTGTTCACGGGGCGCCTCGAGCACGACGAGGTCGCCGACGTGCTCCCGGCATGCGAGGCGATGGTGGTCCCGAGCACGTTTCCGGAGTCGTTCGGGATGGTCGCCGCGGAGGCGGCGGCGTGCGGCGCGCTACCGATCAGCGCCGCCCACTCGGGGCTGGCGGAGGTGTCGCGCGTGCTCGCCGCGCAGCTACCCGTGCCGGTCGCCGACCTCGTCTCGTTCCCCTTGCAGGGACCGGTGGTGCAGTCGATCGCATCGCGCCTGATCACGTGGCTGTTGATGCCTGAGGAGCTCCGCGGCACCGCTCGCGCCTCGCTCGTGGAAACGGTCGCCGCCCACTACTCCTGGGAGAGCGTCGCGCGGACGGTGATCGCCGCCGCCCAGGGCGACCTCGACGCGCTCGACCCGCCGCGCTAACGCCCGCGACACTACGGGGATGAGCGACGGGCTGATCCTGCTGATCACCGGGGCGATGCTGGCCGGAGGCCTGGCCGCCTCGTTGCTGGCCGGCCGGCTGCGCGTCCCGGGGCTCGTGCTCGTGCTCGGGCTGGGGATGGCGATTGGGTCCGAGGGCCTGGGGTGGATCTCGTTCGACGACTACACGCTGGCTCGCCGAATCGGGATCGTGGCACTGTCACTGATCCTGTTCGAGGGCGGGCTCGCAGCAGGGTGGGGCGATATCCGCCCGGTGTTCGGCCCCGCGCTCAGCCTGGCCGTGGTCGGGACTGTCGTGACCGGAGTGATCGCCGGCTTCGCCGCGGCTTCGCTGTTTCAGTTATCGACGATCGAGGGCCTCTTGCTGGGGTCGATTCTCGCCTCGACCGATGGCGCCGCCGTGTTTGCGGTGCTGCGCGGCTCGACGCTGCGAAGGCGGCTGGCTCGAACGCTCGAAGGGGAGGCCGGCCTCAACGATCCCGTCGCGGTCGTGCTCGTGATCGGCTTCATCGACTGGGCGACGCACCGCAACTACGGGCTGGACGACCTCCTGCTTCTGTTCGTGCGCCAGTTTGGAATCGGCGCCGCGGTCGGAGCGGTCGTCGCGGGGCTGGCCGTGTTCGCGCTCCGTCATGCCCGCTTGCCGTCGGCCGGCCTGTATCCGGTCGCATCGCTCGCGTTCGGCGCACTCGCCTACGGGGCGGCGGACGTCCTGCACGGTTCGGGGTTCCTGGCCGTGTACATGACCGGGCTTGCGATCGGCAGCTCGCCCTCGCCCGCCCAGCGCACGATCGCCACGTTCCACGACGGCCTGGCGTGGGTCGCCCAGCTCGTGCTGTTCCTCGTTCTGGGCCTGCTCGTGTTCCCCGATCAGCTCGGGTCGGTCGCCGTCAAAGGGAGCACGCTGGCGCTGGTCGTCGCGGTGATCGCGCGGCCCGTGGCGGTGATGCTGGCGACGGCGTTCTCGGGGTTCACGCTTCCCGAGCGGGCGGTGCTCGGGTGGGCCGGGTTACGCGGCGCGGTGCCAGTGGTGCTCGCGATCTTCCCGGTGATCGATCAAGTCCCTCACAGCCTCGAGTTCTTCAACATCATCTTCTTCGCGGTGCTGGTCTCGACGATCGTCCAGGGGACGACGTTCGAGCCGTTCGCGAGATGGCTGGGTGTCACCACGGCCGAGGCGGCGCTGCCCGCGCCGCTAATCGAGTCGACCGCGATCCGCCGCCTGGGGGCAGAGGTGGTCGAGTTCGTAGTCGAGCCAGAGCACGCCGCGGCCGGGCACATGGTCCGGGAGTTGGGCCTGCCGCGTGACGCGCTGCTGAACATCATCATCCGCGGCGACCAGGCGCTTCCGCCGCGGGGCTCCACTCGGATCGAGCCCGGCGATCACCTGCACGTGCTCGTCCGACAGGAGGCAGCCGTCGACTTCAGGCCGCTGCTCGACCAGTGGCGCGATGGGCCCGTGGGTCGACCGCCCCGCCCGAAGCCAGTGTCCACGGGCCCGGCGCCGGCGATCTTCTCCAGCAGGCCGTGGGGCGATGGCGACGGCGACCCATCCCGGCCCAGGCGCGTCGGCGACTTCGAGGTGGTCGATCAGCTGCGAACCCGGCGTGACCAGCCGGGCGCCCTGGTCGTGCTGGCCGACGGCCGCTACGCCTACACCGGCCCAATCGCCGCAATCGGCTCGGCCGGTCAGCTCCAGGACGCCGCCCGCAGGCGGCTGCGCCTGGCCACGACCGACGCCGAGCAGGCCTGGTGGCGGGAGGTCATCGGGGCGCTGGCGAATCCGTGAGCCGCCGGTCCGCCGACACGGGGTCGAGGCCTAGCGTGCGTACCAGGAAGTCGTGCTCGGCCGCGAGCGCCGCCTCGCCGACCTTCATGGGCAAGCTCACAAAACCGTGCGGCGCCTCGTCCCACACCCGCAACTCGGTTGCGTGTCCCGCCGCGCGCCATCGCGCTTCCATGAACAGGCTGTCGTCGAGCAGTGGGTCCGCCGTCCCGATCGTGAACACCGCCGGCGGCATTCCGGACAGCTCGGCGAACAGGGGCGAGATGTCGGGATCGCGCCTTGCTTCGCGGTCGATGCCCGGCAGGAACTGGTCGGCGAACCAGCCGATGATCGGGCCCGAGAGCACCAGATTGCGGTCGCCCCAGAGGCGCTGGCTCGGCGTCATCGACAGGTCGAACGCGCCGTACTGAAACACGGCTGCGCCGAACGCGCCGGTGATCCCGTGGCGATCGCGCAGCCGCAGCAGCGTCACCGCGGCCAGGTGGCCGCCCGCCGAATCGCCACCGATCGCAAGCGGGCCCGATGCCCCGACCGCGTCGCGTCCCTGCTCGCTGAGCAGCCACCAGGCCGCGGCCTCACAGTCATCGGGCCCGGCCGGATAGGGATGCTCGGGCGCGAGCCGGTACTCGACGCTGACCACCGTCAGGCCGGTATCGCGGGCCAGGCGCTGCAGCCGGAGATCCTGGAGGTCGCTTGCGCTGACCGTCCAACCACCCCCGTGGAAGTGAAGGAACACGCCGGTTGGCTGCTGTTCGGGGGCGATCACCCGCAGCGGCATCGGGCCTGCGGGACCGTCGATCTCGAGCCATCGCGCCTCTGGCACGAACACGGGCTTGGGGAAGATGCCGGTGCCCTCGCGCCGCTGCCGGCGCGACTGTTCAGGCGGGATCGTGTTGACCGCGGGGACCGTCGCCAGCAGCCGCTCGAGCTCGGCGTTGAAGGCGCGGGTCTGCTCGAGCAGCTCCGGCGAATTGCCCGTGGTCACCCGGGCGAGTCTATTTGCGCCGGGACGTGAATGCCGGTCTTCTCGAGCTGGCGCTCGGGCGTGATCCGGACGACGTTCCAGGCCAGGCCGACGCGCTCCATGCCGGAGATCAGCAGGCCCGACGGATCGATCTCC
>DASSGR010000181.1:0-30077 GCA_035693425.1 Solirubrobacteraceae bacterium | reverse complement strand
GTGCTGATCCACGCCGGGGCCGGCGGCGTCGGAATGGCCGCGATCCAGCTCGCTAAGCGCGCGGGCGCGACCGTGATCTCGACCGCCTCCAGTGATGAGAAGCTGCAGCGGCTGAAGTCGTTCGGACTCGACCATGGGATCAACTACGCGACCGGCAGCTTCGTCGAGCGCACCAACGAGCTCACCGACTCCCGCGGCGTCAATGTCGTGCTGGACTCGATCGGCGGCCAGAACCTCGTCGACAGCGTCGGCGTGCTCGCCTACCGAGGAACGCTCGTCAGCGTCGGGGTGGCGGCGCGCGCCGGCTCGGCGATCGAGGCGCAGTCGCTGTGGGCGCGCAACAACGCCCTCCGCGGAGTCTTTCTCGGCGGCGCGTTCCTGTCCGAGTACCCCCGGATCCACGCGATGATCGGCGACATGCTCCAGCGGGTCGCTGATGGTGAGCTTGCAGTCGAGATCGACCGCTCGTTCCCGCTCGAGCAAGCCTCGGAGGCGCACGCGTTCGTTGAGAGCCGTAAGGCGTTCGGCCGGGTCGTCATGACTCCCTGACGACTAGCCCCTCGGCTAGCCGCACGTGAACACGTACCCCTCGGCCCCGGGCTCGAGGAACTCGATCTCGAGCAGCCGCTCGTGCACCGCGCCGGCCTGCCGCACGAGCTGATAGAGGCGACCGTCCCGAAGCACACCACGGCCCTCGGAGTCGACGTCGATGCCGTGTGACGGTCCAGGGTGGTCCCCGTCCAGGAGCACGCGAAACTCGATCTGCTCATGCGATCCCGCAAACAGCACGAGGTTCGCGTCGCGCGCGTGGAAGCGGTAGGCGATGCTGCCGCCGCCCTGATCGAGAGCAACGCGCTCGCGGCCGATCGTCCACTCGCCCGTTAGGCCCCACTCGTTCAGGCGCAGGCGCTCGGGGAGCTCGTAGCGGCGGCTCTGGTCCAGCTTGGCTCCGTCTGACGACGCGAAGTTCTCGCCCCTGCCGTATCCGAGATACGTCTCGGGTGTGCGGAGGTTGTCCCAGTCGGCCTCCGCCTCGACGCCGACTCCCTGGACGGAGCCAAGCTCGCGCTCGATACCGAGCAACGACTGAATCACGCGCTCAGATTGCTCGTAGCGGCCCTCGCCGAAGTGGTGGTCGCGGATCAGACCGTCCCCATCGACGAAATAGAGCGCAGGCCAGTAGTGGTTTGTGAACGCACTCCAGATCGCGTAGTTGCTGTCGACCGCGACCTGGTAGTCGATCGCTCGCTCCTTGGTCGCGTGCCGCACGCGTTCGATGTCGTGCTCGAACGAGAATTCCGGCGTGTGCACTCCGATGACCACGAGCCCGTCGCCCCGGTAGGCCTGCGACCACGCACGGACGTACGGCTCCTGGCGCAGCCAGTTGATGCACGTCAAGGTCCAGAAGTTGACGAGGACCACATGGCCGCGCAAGTCGGCGAGGCTGAGCGGTTCAGAGTTGACCCAACCGGTCGCCCCGTCCAGCGAGGGCATGTTCAGACGTGTGAACATCGACTCACCGTCAAGCCTGATCAGCCGGGCCGAAGTCAGCGCCTGTTTGACACCCTGGTCTTATCACTGGTCTAGGGGACAGACCAGGGTGTCGACTGGTGCGACTTGGAGGCCTGACCAGCAGACTGCCCCTAGTTCTTGCGCGAAAGGAGAGCCTGATGAGCTCATCTCCCGGGGTGGAGTACGACACGATCACGGTGCACGACGAAGGCGCCGTACTGTTCGCGGAGCTCCTGGCTCCGCCGATGAACCTCCTCGGGCCTGAGCTCGTCCGCGACCTGGTGTCGCTGATCCAGCGCACCGAGGTCGACGAGACGGCCAAGGTGCTCGTGTTCAAGAGCGGCGATCCGGACTACTTCATCTCCCACGTCGACATCGCTCGGATCAAGGAGTACCGGGCGGAGGCCGCGAAGCTAACGGGCGAAGCGTCGATTGCGCTCCTGTTCCGTTACATGAGCGCGAGCCGGTTTGTCACGATCGCGCAGATCGAGGGCCGCGTACGCGCCGCCGGAAGTGAGTTCGCGCTGGCGTGCGACATGCGCTTCGCCGCCCGGGAGTCAGCGATCTTCGGTCAGTTCGAGCCCGCGTTCGGGCAGGTCCCCGGCGGGGGCGGCGCCCAGCACCTCACGCGCCTCATGGGGCGTGGACGGGCGCTCGAGGTGATGTTGAGCGCGGATGACTACGACGCCGACCTGGCTGAACGCTACGGCTGGATCAATCGAGCGCTGCCCGCCGACGAGCTCGATGAGTTCGTAAGCGCACTCGCCCATCGAATCGCCCGCTTTCCCGTCCCTGGCCAGGTCGCCGTCAAAGATCGGGTCAACGCGATCGCGCTCGCGCCGATCGACGACTTCCGCCGCGATTCCGATCTGTTCGCTGAGCTCGTGAGCACTCCCGCGGCGCAAGGCCGGATCGGCGGCGCGCTGAAGCGAGGCTTCCAAACCCGAGTCGCGGAACTCGACCTTGCGCGGCTGCTCGGCGATCTGCCGGACCACTGACCCAAGGAGAAACGAATGGCTCAATCTTCAGCTCAACCGCCGGCCCAGCTTGGCGCCTACCCCGGCGTTGGCTCGGCACCGCTCAGTCGCGATCAGGCTCGGGCCGTGTTCGGGCAAGTCATGGGCCTAGTCGCCGTGACGCTCGGGTTCCTGGCGCTCGGCGCCTACATCGGCCGAGACCTCAACGGCGGGCTCGGGATCCTCTTCTTCGTCGTGGCGTTCGCCTGCATCTTCGGCCTCAACATTGCGTCCGACCGAGGACGAGACCAGCTCGCGATCACCCTGCTGTTGGGCCTCGGGCTCTCGCTCGGGCTGGCGCTCGGTCCGGTGCTGAGCTCGTACGCGAGCGCCGATCCAGCAGCGGTGTGGCAGGCCGCTGGCGCCACGGCGGCGTTCGTCGCGGTGCTCGGAACGTTCGGCTATGCCACACGCCGAGACCTTTCCTCGTGGTACCGGGTGCTGTTCTGGGCGCTGCTCGCGCTGCTGGCGTTCGGGATCGTCGCGATCTTCGTATCGATCCCGGGATCGACGGTGATCTGGTGCGTCGTCGGGCTCGTGATCTTCGGCGGCTACACGGTTCTGGACTTCAACCGCCTACGTCGGTCGGGCGAAGACCAGGCGGTGCCAATCGCCGCAAGCATCTTTCTGGACGTCCTGAACGTGTTCCTGTTCCTGCTGCAGTTGTTTGGCCGCGAGTAGGCGACCGTGGCTGCGACGGTGATCGCCGCCGCCATGCCCGAGCACCTGCCCGGCGTACTGCACACTCTCGAGCCGACGCTGAACCACTACGGCTACCTCGCGGTGCTTGGCCTGGTGTTGATCGAGGACTTCGGCGTCCCCGTTCCGGGCGAGACAGTCCTGATCCTCGCTGCCGTGTACGCGGGCGCTGGTCGGCTGAACATCTGGCTGGTGGCACTGCTGGGCTTCTGCGGCGCGCTTTTGGGCGACAACATCGGTTTCGCGATCGGCCACTTCGGCGGGCGCCCGTTAGCCGAACGGTATGGCCGCTACATCTTCCTCACGCGCGAGCGGTTAGAGAAGGCCACCCGGTTCTTCGACCGTCACGGCGGCAAGATCATCATCGTCGCCCGGTTCATCGAGGGCTTGCGTCAAGCGAACGGCATCATCGCCGGCATCAGCGGCCTGCGATGGCAGCGATTTCTGGTCTTCAATGCGATCGGCGCCGCTCTATGGGTGGCGGTCTGGACGAGCGTCGGGTACTTCTCCGGCAGCCATATCGACACGATCTACGGCGAGGCGACACGCTACGTCAGGTACCTCGCAATCGCCGCCGCGTTGGTCATCGCGGCCTACGTCGCCCTGAGAGTTCGCCGCGCGCGGGCGGCCGACGTTAGCTGAGACGTGCTACCTGCGGGACCCGATTGGCGGGTTCACGTCGTCGTATATGCGCGCTGCGGCAAGCTTGCCGCTGTCCCCGCGGACATAGACGGCGATTCCTGCCTGCGGCGGCAGCTCGGTCTTGCCCCAGCGCACGACGTTGTACTCCAGCGCGCACGCATGCCCGTCGTCGACGATCGCGCACCTCTCCAGCGGGATGCCGCCGCCGTTGGAGAACATCTGCTTGTAGAAGGCGCGCAAGGCGCGGTAGCCACTGTGGATGAATCGGCCCCCGGCCGGCTCGCGTGCGTAACCGTCCGGTTCGAAGGTGGCCACGATCGCATCGAGGTCCCCTACCGCCAGCGCTCGCTGGTACTCGGCCATGACATCTGACTCACGCAGCTTCGGATCGGGCTGGAGCACGGGTGGCCGCGTGGCGTGGCGGGCGGTCAGCGGCCAGCTGCTGTAGTAGACCCGTAGCTCCAGGATGTGATCGTCGGACGATCTGTCGGCAGCGACCGAGACCGGTAGATCCACAGGTGCCGCCCCGCCGTCGAGATGGAGGATCGCCTCTCCGGCGCCCCGTGACTGGCCGTGGATGGTCAGCACCTCCTCGACTGCGCAATTGCGCTCGGTGAGCCAAGCCTGGGTATCGAGCACGTATGCCTCGAATGCCCGCCTGCCCCTGACGCGCCCGCGCACCGGGTGGTAAAGCTCGGGCTCGCCGGCAAACGACCCGATCAGCGCATCTACCTCTCCGGTCAGGACGCCGTCGAAGAACGGCACGGTCTCGAACTTGCGGTGCCGCTGCTCCTCCAAGCGTTGCAGAGCCGGCGCGGTGAACAGCTCGGGGACCCACGGCATTGGCGGAAGCGTCCCATATTCAGCGGTATCGCTACCGCCGGGATTTGTCTCTGGCCGTGCGGTAGCGCTCGATCAGGGCGTCGGTCGATGAGTCGTGGGCGAGGGGCGCCTCCGACGACAGCTCGGGAATGATGCGCTTGGCCAGCACCTTCCCCAGCTCCACTCCCCATTGGTCAAACGAGTTGATGTTCCACAGGGCGCCCTGCGTGAATACGGCGTGCTCATAAAGTGCGACGAGCGTCCCGAGTATCCGGGGGGTCAGCTCGAGCGCGACGATCGTCGAGGATGGTCGATTGCCGGGAAAGACACGGTGCGGGACAAGCCAGTCCGGCGTGCCCTCGGCGTGAACGTCGGCGGCGGTCTTTCCGAACGCCAGCGCTTCGCTCTGTGCGAATAAGTTCGCGCACAGGATGTCGTGATGTTCGCCTAACGGATTCAGGGAACGACAGAACCCGATGAAGTCGCATGGGATCAGCGAAGTTCCCTGGTGGATTAGCTGGTAGAAGGAGTGCTGTCCGTTGGTCCCCGGCTCACCCCAGTACACCGCGCCCGTGTCGTAGTCGACCTCGACGCCTTCGAGCGTCACGCGCTTGCCGTTTGACTCCATCGTGAGCTGCTGGAGGTAGGCCGGGAATCGCTTGAGGTACTGGTCATACGGGAGCACCGCCACGGTTTGGGCGCCGAAGAAGCCGCGGTACCAGAACCCGATCAGTCCCATCAGCACGGGCAGGTTCTGCGTAAACGGCGCGGTGCGGAAATGCTCGTCCATCGCGTGAAAGCCGGCCAGCATCTCGGCGAAGGCATCGGGCCCGACCGCCAGCATGGTCGAGAGTCCGATGGCGGAGTCCATCGAATAGCGACCGCCGACCCAGTCCCAGAACCCGAACATGTTCGCGGTGTCGATTCCGAATGCCGACACCTCGCCGGCGTTGGTGGAGACGGCGACGAAATGCTTGGCCACCGCCGATTCGTCGCCGCCGAGGGCGGCGACCAGCCAGTCGCGTGCCGAATGGGCGTTGGTCAGCGTCTCGAGCGTGGTGAACGTCTTGGAGGACACGATGAACAGCGTCTCGGCCGGGTCGAGATCGCCAGTCGCCTCGGCGATATCGGTGCCGTCGACATTCGACACGAACCTGAACGTCATATCGCGATCGGAGTAATGGCGCAGGGCCTCGTACGCCATCACGGGACCCAAGTCCGATCCGCCGATCCCGATGTTCACGACGTTGCGGATCCGCTTATCGGTGTGCCCCGTCCATTCCCCGCCGCGCACACGCCGGCAGAAGTCCGCCATCCGATCGAGCACGTCGTGCACTTCGGCGACCACGTCCTGCCCGTCGACGACCAGACTTGCATCCCGAGGCAGCCGCAACGCGGTGTGCAGCACCGACCGATCCTCTGTCACGTTGATCCGGTCGCCGCGGAACATCGCCTCGATCCGCTCGCTCAGCCCCACGTCCTCGGCCAGCGCGACCAACAGGCCGACCGTCTCCTCGGTGAGCCGATGCTTGGAGTAGTCCAGGTAAAGGCCGGCGCCCTCCGCTGTCAGCCTCGTCCCCCGCTCGGCGTCGCCTGCGAACAAGTCGCGCAGGTGCTGATCGGCGACCTTGGCATGGTGCGCTTTGAGCGCCTCGTAGGCGGCGCGGTCGGTCAGCGTCGTCGTCGTGCTTGCCACGTTGTGTCTCCTCTGTCAGCCGCTTGAATGCCAAGCGTATTGGGGGGAACCGCCTCCTGTGGCGAGTTGCTGTTCGGCCTCGTTGTGGCGCGAGCAGTCAACGCCTTCAAGTAAGGCATGTGACGCATTTCGCATCCGCGACCTGTCCAAATCCAGGAAGCTTGATCGTGGGCAATGGCGGATGCCGTGCGCAGAGTCCTCGAGCGCCTTCGTCGGGTGCTCGCGCAACCTCGTGCAAAGTGCGCGCTGGCACTCGGCCTGCGGGCCGGGGCACTGGTGATCCTCGCGGCGTTTGCGTTTGGCATGGTGATGTTCGCGACGCTGGTGGTGTGGTGGATCCCGCTGCTCGCCCTCGCGGTGCTCGCGGGCTGGCCGCTGCTCGGGAACATCGATGGCGTCGCCGGTCGTTCTCGGACGGCGCACGTTGCCGCCACGGCTCCGACTGCGATCGCCGTGCCGGTGCTGACGCTCTTGGGCGTGGACGTCGCGTGGTCGTCGGCCGGGCTGCCGCGGCCGTCGCCGGCGATCGGGCTCGTGATTGCGGGCATCGTCGTGGCGGCGGTCGGATACGCATACCTCTGGTGGGTGGGCAAGAAGCCACCTTCGCACCACGAGCGCTGGGCGGCCTGGGCTGCGGTCAGCGGCGTGCTGCTGGCGTGGGTCACCGCGGGCCACGTGCCGTTCAAGCTCATCGTCACCGCCATCGCCGCCGGGGTCGCGGTGTGGGTGTACCTGCTGCGCGAGGGTGGCCCCGACGTTCGCCATCCGTTGTGGTGGTCGCTGCTGCTGGTCGGGACCTTTGTCATCGCCCTGCCGCTGTTCGTCGAGGCGCTTCAGGGTGGGCGGCTAAGCGTCGTCCTGCTGATTGCCGCCGCAGTGGTGCTGGCGATCGCAGCGCTGAACTCATTCTGGATCGAGGGCCACCTGCGGCACCCCCTCCGGTTCGCTGGGCTCGTCACGGTGCTCGGCGTCGTGGTGCTAATCGTGGTGTTCCAGCACGCCACCGGCACCGCGCCGGCCGCCCCGCAGCCCAGTCCGGTCCCCGTCGCCGCGGCCACCGCGCCGCTGCCGCGGGCGGCGGTCGATCACCGGCCGATCCTGCTGTTCGACTCCGGCGAGCGCTTCCGCACGCCGCTCGATGTCGACGCGATGCTGCGCAGCGGCGACGTGCAGTTATGCCCCCAGGGCAAGGGACTGCTCGTGCACTGCGCGACGATCAACCAACCGTCGGACCTCCGCAATCACGTCGGCAACATGCGCTTCGACACCCAGCAGATAGCCGACGCGGGGCTGCCCACGACGATCTACGCGCACGCGGTCCCGGACCGTGTGCACCCCGGCTGGACCGATATCGACTACTGGTGGTATCTGCCTGACAATCCCGCCAACACGGCGCAGGGGGCGATGTGCGGCGCCGGCCTCGTGATCCCCGAGATCACCTGCTTCGACCACCAGTCCGACTGGGAGGGCGCCACGCTTGTCGTCGCCGGTGGGCAGCCGATGGAGATGCACTTCGCGGCGCACAGCGACGTCATCAACATCCCGTGGAGCAAGCTGCAGGCCACATACAAGACCCGCCGGCTGGCGCGGTTCGTCAAAGGCCGCGACACCGCGAACCATCCCCTGATCTTCATCGCGCTGGGTAGCCACGCCGCGTACCCGACGCCGTGCTTTACCTCCAACTGTCCCGGCAACAGCGTGCTCGAGGACAACACCTACGACGGTGCGCATGCCTGGCCCGACGGGCCCTGCTCCACTCCCGCGTGCGTCACTGGCTTCCCGGTGACGGCCAACGGCGCCGACGCATCCTGGAACGCCTTCGACGGCTACTGGGGATCGGCAATCTGCATCGCCGGCGGGATCTACTGTGCGCGCTCCAACGCGCCTCGAGCACCCGGCCGCCAGGGCCGCTACCGCAAGCCGTGGTGCACCGACTACGTCGTCAAGCGCGACATCCGCGACCCCGTCAAGTCCATACCTGCCGCTTGCGCCTGAACCGGCGCATCGCGACGCGGGCTGGCCTATGGTCCATCCGGTCCAGTCAAGCGGGAAAGGCAGGGCGGGTAGATGGTCAGGGAGTCGGCACGCACGAGGCGTGCGCTTGCGCAGCGATTTCGGTTGTCGTTCCGATGCACGGCCCTGGGCGTGGCCCTTGGGTTGGTTGCCGCGGCGCCGGCCGCGGCGGCGGACACGTCGTGGCCTCCGGCGAACGCGACGTGGACGCAGAGCTTCATCACCGAGCCGGATGGGACCACGCTACACGCGGATGTCCTCAGGCCGAAGGGGACAGCGCGGACGCCGGTGATCCTCTCGATAGGCCCGTACTTCAACCATTCCGGTCAAACCGGGCCGGCCGGTCCGGTCGAGGGGACGAGCTACGACCCGATCGGAGAAAACGGGCCACAGCCGTCGGACCGGTTCAAGGACTTCGTGCAGGGCGCCAACGTCATCGGCCACGGCTACACATATGTGATGGTGGACCTGCGCGGCTTCGGCGGGTCCAGCGGATGCCTGGACTGGGTAGGTCCCGGCGAGCAGGCCGACGTCAAGACCGCCGTCCGGTGGGCCGCGTCGCAGCCCTGGTCCACCGGGGCCGTGGGGATGTACGGCAAGTCGTATGACGGCGTCACGGGACTGATCGGCGAGGCTCTGCAGCCGGCCGGGCTGAAGGCGATCGTCAGCCAGGAGCCGGTCTATGACCTCTACCGCTACCTGTACACCAACGGCGTCCGTTACGAGAACTCGCTGGCCACGCCGGCGCTCTACGACGCGATCGCGGCAACGCCCGGGCCCCTCACCGACAGCTCGCAGTACAACGCGGACGCGATCAACGACACGCAGCGCCCGGGCTGTCCGGTGCAGAACTACCTCGACCAGGCGGCAAACAGCGATCACAGCTCACCGTACTGGCAGGCCCGTAACCTGATCACCGCCAGCCGCGGGCACAAGGTCCCGCTGTTCCTCACGCAGGGGTTCCTCGAGAACAACACCAAGCCCGACGGGGCATGGGACTTCTTCAACGAGCTCTCCGGACCCAAGCAGGCCTGGTTCGGAATGTGGGACCACATCCGGGGCAACGACGTCTCCGGGGGCGACAACGCGGCGCCGCACCCGTGGTTCGACCAGGTGATGAACTTCTACGACCACTACCTGAAGGGGCTCGCCGTGCCGGCCGGTCCGCCAGTCTCGGTCGAAACGAGCGACTCCAGCGGCAGGCAGTCCTACTGGCGCTCCGAGCAGTCATGGCCACCGCCGGACGCGCTCGGGTACACATCCCAGTTGCGGCCGGGGTCGTACACCGACACCGCGCTCAACGCCGGTTCGAACGAGGGCAACGACCCGCCGACGTACACGACCGGTCAGGGCGTATGGACGATCTCGCCGCCGCTGCAGAGCGACGCGCACCTAGCCGGGGTCCCCAAGGTGACGATGACCGTCAACTCGACGCTCCCCAACGCGAACCTCTCGATCGACGTCTATGACATCAGCGCCGGCGGCTCGGCGTTGCTGCTCAGCCGGACGGCGTACCTGCTCCCCTCGGGCACGAGCCAGATCTCGCCCGAGATGTACGGCAACGACTGGCTGATCGGAGCTGGTCACCGCCTCGGTGTGCTGGTGACGACCGCAAACGCAGAGTGGTGGTCGCCGACACCGAGCATGTCGACCGTGAGCGTGGTCAAGGGCAGGATCACGCTGCCGTTCCTGCAGCACGTGCGGACGGCCGATCTGGCGGGCTACAAGCGCCCGGCACGCCTCGGCCAGTGGCTGTCGGACGCGAAGTTCACGGTCGACCAATCGACGATCGACTCTTCCACCAGTCCGGGGTTCAAGCTGCCCCCGGCCCAAACCCAGTAGCAAAAGGAGGCAGGAATCTGATGAAGCTGGCGGCGAGGCTGACAGCAGTAGCAACGGTCCTCGGCGTGCTCATGTTGGCGACCGCCGGGAGTGCGCTGGCCTGGGCACCGGAAGGGTCGGCCACGATCCATCCGGGTGTGATGACCTTCACGGGCGGCTCTTCGTTCGTCAACGGTGCCGGACAGTGCACGGCGAACTTCGTATTCACCGATGCCTCGGGCGGCGTGTATCTCGGTCAGGCAGCCCACTGCTCCTCGACCGGTGGCGACACCGACACCAATGGCTGCAACACGCAGTCGCTGCCGTTGGGGACTCCGATCTACGCCGGCGACGTGGTCAACGGCGGCCTACAGGACGGAACGAAGATCGGCACGCTCGCCTACAACTCGTGGATCGCGATGCAAAACGCCCACGAGACGGACGCGAACACGTGCGCCTACAACGACCTGGCGCTGATCAAGATCGATCCCTCGCAGGTCGCCAACGTCAATCCGACGATCCCGTTCTGGGGCGGCCCCGACGGTCTCGCCCCGGGCGCCTCAGCGGCGGGCTCCCAGGTGTTCACGTACGGCAACTCGATCCTTCGCGGCGGCGTCTCGGCGCTGAGCCCGAAGACCGGAGCGAGCCTCGGTGACGTTGAAGGCACCGGCGGCTGGAGCGAGGACGTCTACACCGTGAGTCCGGGCATCCCCGGCGATTCGGGCAGTGCCTACATGGACTCCAATGGAGACGCGCTCGGCGTGCTCTCGACCGTCCAGCTCGCGCCGCTTGCCGGAGCTAACGGCGTCGGCACGCTCGCCAAGGAGCTGGCGTACGCCAATAACGTGACCGGTCTCGGCCTGGCCGTGGCCAAGGGCACGACGCAGTTCAACTCGGTCCCGGTTCCGCCGGCGTCCTGAGAAGCCACCGCCGAGCAGCGAGCGCCGTAGCAGCCGCGGCGCTCGCTCCGGCGAGGCCGAGGGCCCGCGGACAAAGGAGTGCTTAAGGATCCGGGCGGATACTGGTGGCGTCCCGCCCGCCCGGGCGGGTGCTCGTTGCGGAGACTGGAGCAATCGGGGTGACACGAGGGGCCATCGCCGCGTTCTGTTCGGCCGTGCTAGTCGCCGGGTGCGGCGGGGAATCTCAAGGCGATTCCGAGACTTTGTCGACCGCGAGCGCAGCGGACGCAGCGTCGACCAAGACGGGGGCCGACGCCTCCGCCAGCCCCGCGAAAACAAAGCACAGGGCCCGCGCCAAGGGGCCCATAGTGCAAGTGGTGAGCTCGCAGTACGGCCCGGTGGTAGCCGACGGCCGCGGCGAGGCCTTCTACCTGTTCGCCGGCGAGAAGTCGAGTCGCAGCCGCTGCTACGGGGCCTGCGCGCAGCGGTGGCCGCCGGTGCTCGCCAACGGCATACCGCGTGCCGGCCCGGGGGGGCACAGCCGGCTACTCGGAACGACCCGCCGCACCGACGGCAAGGTTCAGCTCACGTACGCCGGGCACCCGATGTACTACTACGCCGGGGACGCCCCAGGCCGCATCCTGTGCCAGGGCGTGAACGAGTTCGGCGGCCTGTGGCTGGTCGTCCAGCGCAACGGCAAGCCGGTGATCTGACCGACAGTCAGGTCGTCTGGATCGTTCGGGAGACGGGGGCTTGGCCCCCACGAAGCCGGTCGAGGGCGACGGGATCGCCTCGATAGGTGATTCCCATGTCCTTGGCGTCGGCGAGATCGATAAGGCCGAGCAGGAGGCCCATGATCGGTCTGGCGTTCCCCGTGACCGTTGCGTCCGGGTTGTCCGCCACTCCGAGCCGGGTGTGGATCGCCCCGTCGTGCGCCTCCAGCACGATCGGCTGGTCGCCGGTCTGAAGCTCGACGGTCACTGGGGGGCCGTCCGACAGAGGCGCATCGAGCATCATCTCGAGCGCCGACGCGAGCCAGTGGCTGCGCACCGCGTCCTCAGGCTTCTGGTCGGTCATCAGCGGTAGGCCCCAGCGGGTCAGGCTCGCGAGCACGGGCCGGAGCTCCTCGCCGCGTGGGGTGAGGCGGAAAAGGGTCGTGGCTATCGGCGGCGGGGCCTCCTCGCGCGCGATCACACCTGCACGTTCGAGCTCGCGGAGTCGATCAGCGAGCAAGTTGGTGGCGATTCCCGGCAGCCCGTGGCGCAGGTCGGTGTAGCGGGACGGGCCGCGCAGGGCGAGCTCTCGGACGATCAACAGCGTCCACCGGTCGCCGACGACGTCGAGCGACTTCGCGATCGAGCAGTACTCGTCGTAGGACCTCATTGCGAGTCTGACTCTAGCAAGAAGACGAGATTCTTGTCTGAGAACTTGACTTTCTTGTCTTCTTAGTTTAGAAACTATTCTTCCACTGGATGACGACCTGGAGGAGACATGAACCGCAAACCGCTGATCCTGACGTCGCTACTGCTGGCGGCGTTGGCGATCAACCTCGACACGACGATCGTCAACGTCGCGTTGCCGACGCTCGTTCGCGAGCTCCACGCGTCTAACGCTCAGCTGCAATGGGTGGTAGACGCCTACAACCTGCTGTTCGCGGGCTCGGTGCTGGCCGCCGGCAGCCTCTCGGATCGGCTCGGCCGCAAGGGGATGCTGCTCGCCGGCTTGTCGGTCTTCGGCCTTGCGAGCGTTGCGGGCGGACTCACCGACGCCCCCGGGCAGCTCATCGTTGCGCGCGCGGTGATGGGCGTCGGCTCGGCGATGGTGTTTCCCTCGACCCTGTCGCTGCTCACGAACGTGTTCACCGAGCGGCGGGAGCGGGCGCTGGCGATCGGGCTGTGGGGCGCGGTTACGGGCGCGGCGATCGCGTTGGGGCCGATCGTCGGCGGCTGGCTGCTCGAGGCGTTCGACTGGCGGAGCATCTTCTTTGCGATGGCCCCGGTGGCGGCGCTCGCGGGCGTGTTGGTCGCGCGGTACGTGCCCACCTCGCGCGATCCCCAGGCCCGGCGGATCGACGGTCTGGGGTTCGCGCTGTCATCGGCGACCGTCGGGCTGCTCGTCTACACGATCATCGAGGCGCCGAGTCAGGGCTGGGCAAGCGCGAGGACGACCGTCGGCTTTGCGCTGACGGCGGTGCTCATCGCAGCGTTCGTCGGCTGGGAGCAGCGGACGGAGCACCCGATGCTGGACGTCAGACTGTTCCGCAACCTGCGGTTCACCGCTGCGAGCGCATCGGTCGCGATCTCGTTCTTCGCGCTGTCGGGCTTCATCTTCCTCGTCACGCAGTACTTCCAGTTCCTGAAGGGCTACGGCCCGCTGTCGACAGGGGTGCGGCTGCTTCCGGTCGCAACGTGCGTCGCGATCGCGTCGATCGTCGGGGCCAGGGTGGCGGTGCGGCTCGGCACGAAGCTCGTCGTGGCATCCGGGCTGATGTCGATGGCCGCGTTCTACCTGTGGGTCGCCACCACCTCTGCAGCGACTGGATACGGAACGATCGCTGCGCAGATGGTGGTCCTGGGAACGGGCATGGGCCTCACCAGCGCGCCGGCCACGGAGGCGATCATGGGCGTCGTGCCCAAGGCGAAGGCCGGTGTGGGGTCGGCGGTCAACGACACCACCCGACTTCTGGGCGGCACGCTCGGCGTCGCCGTGATTGGCAGCGTGTACGCCTCGCTCTACACCAGCCGGCTCACGGACGTGCTGCCGACGGGCCTGCCGGCCACGGTCGCCCAGACCGCGCACGGCTCGGTCGGAGCGGCGTTCGGCGTCGCGGGCAGGCTCGGGGACCTCGGCCACCCCAGGCTCGCGAGTGCCGTCCATGACGCCGCCGCGTCGGCCTTCTTCCACGGATTCACCGTCGCCAACTTCGTCGCCGCCGGTGTTGCCGCGCTCGGCGCGGTGATGGCGCTGGCGTTGCTGCCAGCCCACCCGAATGTCACCGACGACGCGCCGGGGGAGCTGGCCATCGGTTCGCCCGCCCCGGTCACGGCGCACGGCTGATCAAACCCCAAGACAAATCGGAGACAGAACGACATGAGCACCCTGCAACTAGATACGGCCGGCGTCGACAGCGCGCTTGAGCGCAACCGGGCCTTCGCCGGTGCGGGCGGCCACGAAGGCGCCGTCATGTTTCCCAACCTGCGCCTGTTCGTGGTCACGTGCCTCGATCCGCGGGTCGATCCGGCGCACTTCCTCGGCCTCGGCATGAGCGATGCGATGGTCGTCCGCAACGTTGGCGGGCGAGTCACGCCCGAAGTGATCAACGACGTTGCGTTCATCGGCCAGATCGTGGAGAACGTGCTGCCCGATGGCCCGCTGTTCGAGGTCGCTGTGATCCACCACACGCAGTGCGGAGCCGGTGCGCTGGCAGACGACACCTTTCGCCACACCTACGCCGAGCGGATCGGCGCCGAGGAGTCAAGCCTGCGCGGCCAAGCCGTCGTCGATCCGGCCGCCACGGTCGGGCGCGATGTCGAGCTCCTGCGCAGTTCGCAGGCGATCTCGCCGCGGGTCCTCGTGTCCGGGCATGTCTACAACGTCGTCACTGGGCTCGTGGAAACCGTTGTGCCCACGGCTCCGATCGGCGCTCGAGATCTGCCTGCGACGACGCTCGACGGGTTCGACGCTCGCTTGGTCGACTCGACACAGGGACGGCGGATCGGATCGCGTCCCCACGACGACCCGACTCAGGGCCGACGACTCGGCTCACATCCGGACGATGATCCGACCCGCACGAGGGTCAGAGCGAGTCGATCAGCTGCGCCCAGCCCCGCTCGAGCTCGCCGGTGGACAGCCCGAGAACCTGGCGCTGGTATATGACGAAATCGGGGTCCAGCGCCGCGAGCAGGACGTCTGCCAGGTATGGCGCGCGCCGCTCGCCGACTTGCTCGGTCAGCAGCGCCACCAAATGGGTGCGGTAGGTGATGTAGACGGGGTGGCCGTACCGGAGCCCCGGGGTCACGGGTGTCGACTCGGCGAGCAGGGCGCCGTGGTCTTCGATCAGCTGAAACATCGCGTGGCCGAAAGCCGTCAGCCGGTCGGAGACCGGGGCTCCCGGTCCGAGCGGGGCGGGCCCCCGGATGAACGCCTCCTGAAAGTCGCGCTCGCGGTCGTCGATCAGCGCATGGAACAGGCTCGCGCGGTCCCCGAAGCGCCGGAAGAGCGTGCCCTTGCCTACTCCTGCCTCGCACGCGACCGCATCCATCGTGATGCCCTCGGGTCCGTCGCGCTCGAGCAGTCGATGGGCCGCCTCGAGTAGGGCTTCGCGGTTGCGCGCGGCGTCGGCGCGCTCGGGTCGCGGGCTCTCGACGAGCGGCAGCTCGACCATCGGCAGGCCGCCACCAGCGGGGGACCCGGCGGTGGCTGGGGGCCGTGGCACCGGCGAAGCATAGGAGGTGGCCGACATACCCTCAGTATAACCGGACCATGGTCCGGATACGTGCTATGCTTATCGCAGAAACCGGACCAGGGTCCGGTTAGCCCCAAACAAACCGGAGGAATTGGATGTCAGCCACAGAGATCAAGACCAGCGCCACCATCCCCGCTGGCACGTACCGCCTGGACCCGGTCCACTCGAGCGCCGGCTTTGCCGTCAAGCACATGGTCGTCGCGACCTTCCGCGGCCGGTTCGAGAACTTCGATGCGACCTTGACCGTCGACGAGAACGGCAGCGCGAGCCTCACCGGGGCCGTGCAGGTCGATTCGCTGGAGGTCAAGGATGAGAACCTGAAAGCCCACCTCGGCTCGCCTGAGTTCTTCGACGCCGAGCGCTACCCGGAGATTCGCTTCGATGCGTCCCAGGTCGACGTCGCACACGACGGCTCCCTGACGGTCGCCGGAGACCTGACGATCAAGGACCAGACCCACCCGCTCCAGGCGACCGGCACGGTCACCGGTCCGGCCGTCACCTTCGGCGATGTCATCAAGCTCGGTGTCACGCTCGAGACGGTGATCGACCGCACCAAGTACGGCCTCAACTGGAACGCGCCGCTGCCCAAGGGCGGATTCGCGCTCGCTGACGACGTCACGCTGACCGTCGAGCTCGAGCTCGCCCGCGAGGAGGCGTAAGTCAATGCGGCTCCTGGCGGTGTCAGGGTCGCTGCGACGCGACTCACACAACTCCCGCCTGCTCCGGGCGGCAGCGCAGCAGCTGCCGCCCGGGGTGGAGCTCGAGATCTACGACGGGCTCAAGCAGATCCCGCCGTTCGACGAGGACGACGAGAGCGCGCCCGCTCCCGAGGTGTTGGAGTGGCGCGACGCGATCGAGTCCGCAGATGCCGTGCTGTTCGCGACTCCCGAATACAACTCCTCGATCCCCGGCCAGCTCAAGAACGCGGTTGACTGGGCGTCGCGGCCCAAGGCCCAGGCGGCACTGCGGAACAAGCCGGTGGCAGTGATCGGCGCGAGCATAAGCATGTTCGGCGCGCTCTGGTCGCAAGCTGAGCTGCGGAAGGTCCTGTCGGCGTCGGGCGCACGCGTGCTCGACACCGAGCTGGCGGTCGCGACGGCGCACGAAGCGTTCGACGACGAGGATCAGCTGATCGAGGCCGAGCTCGGCGACGCACTTGGCAGCGTGGTCCAGGACCTTGCCGATGCGGTGCAGCGCCGCAGTCAAACAGTGGGGGCTTAGATGATTGAGTTCGGGCTTGACACGTTCATGCCGGTGACCGACGACGGCCACGGGCAGCCGGTGCGCGGTGATCAGGCCGTGCGCGACACGATCGAGGAGGCCGTCCTCGCCGAAGCCGTCGGACTCGACTCGTTCAACATCGGCGAGCACTATCGCCCCGAGTTCATGGATTCGGCCAACCACGTCGTCCTCGCCGCGATCGCCGGCCGGACCGAACGGATCCGGCTCGGAACCGCGGTGACCGTGCTGAGCACGCAGGACCCCGTGCGGGTCTACACCGACTTCGCCACGCTCGATGCGGTCTCCAACGGCCGTGCGCAGCTGATCGTCGGACGCGGCTCGGCGACGGATTCGTTTCCGCTGTTCGGGTTCGATCTCGCCGACTACGAGGAGCTGTTCGAAGAGAAGCTCGATCTCCTCGTGCGCCTTCTGCGCGACCAGCCCGTCAGCTGGTCGGGGGAGTTCCGTCCTCCGCTCACGGATCAGTTCGTCAGCCCGCCGGTCCCCTCGGGCCACATCCCTACCTGGGTCGGCGTCGGCGGGAGCCCGAACTCGGTGATCCGCGCAGCTCGCTACGGCCTGCCGCTGATGCTCGCTGTCATCGGCGGTCGACCCGAGCGCTTCGCGGCGCACGTCGAGCTCTACAAGCGCGCGCTTGAGCAACTCAGACAGCCGGAGCTCCCGATCGGGCTACATTCGCTCGGCTTCGTGGCCCCGACCGACGACGAGGCGATCGAGGTCCAGTGGCCGTACTACAAGGAGCAGTTCGAGTCCGCGGCACGGGAGCGTGGATGGCGACCGCCGACCTACGAGCAATTCCTGTCTGAGGTCGATCACGGCTCGATGTACGTCGGATCGCCTGAGACGGTCGCCAACCGGATCGCAAGCGTGGTCCGCACCTTGTCGCTGAGCCGATTCCACCTCCATTACGCGATCGGTCGGGTTCCGCACGAGCAGCGAATGGCGATGATCGAGCTCTACGGACACGAGGTCCTCCCGCGTGTGCGCGAGCTGCTCGCGTCGGAGCCTCGCGAGAACGAAGCGCCGACGATCGCGGTGAGGAGCTGACCATGTGCCTCGGGATCGTCGGCGCGGGCAAGCTCGGCACCACGATCGCACGGGCCGCAATCGAGGCCGGTTATGACGTGGCGATGTCCGGCTCCGGGGCTGCTGACGAGATCGCACTGACCGTCGATGTGCTCGCCCCCGGCGCCCGCGCGCTCACGACCGAGGAGGTCGTTGACCACGCGGACATCGTCGTGCTTGCGGTGCCCACACACCGCTTCCGCGAGCTCCCACCCGATCTGTTCGCCGGCAAGATCCTGATCGACGCGATGAACTACTGGGAGCCCGTCGACGGCATCGACGACGAGCTCTCGTCGCCGGACGCTGGCACCAGCGCGGTCGTCCAGGCGTATTTCCCGTCGGCGCGCGTCGTGAAGAGCCTCAATCAGCTCGGCTACCACGAGCTCGACGAGCTTCGGCGTCCGAAGGGGTCGGCGGATCGAATCGCCGTCGGCGCCGCGGGTGCCGACCGGTTGGCTGTCCGTAGGGTGATGCGCCTTATCGATCGGCTCGGATTTGACCCTGTCGACGCGGGGCCGCTCGAAAACGGAGTGGTCCTGGAGCCCGACGGATCGCCGTTCGCCGTCACCTACACCGCCGAAGAGCTCTCGGATCTCGTTGCGGCGCGGGCAACACCGGCGGGCAAGCGGATTGCGACATCGGCGCCTCCACGCGGAGCGTTGGCAGCGCGTGTCTGACCGCCGTGGGCGCGGGCGATCGTCTGGACGATGGTCAGCCCGAGTCCCGAACCCCCGGTGCTGCGGCTCTCCTCGGGGCGGCTGAAGCGCTCGAACGCGCGGTCAAGGAAGTCGGGTGGGAAACCGCTTCCCTCGTCGTGCACGTGGAGCTCGATCGCCCCGTTCACGTGCACCGCAGTGATCGTCACCGTGCCGGCGCCGTGCCGGAGCGCGTTCTCGACGAGGTTGGCGAGCGCCTGCTCGATCCTGAGGCGATCCGCGTCGAGCATTAGATCGGGCGCTGCCTCGAGCACGACCTGCCGGCCCTCGACCTGCGAGCGCCAGGCAAAGCGCTCGCGGACGCTCTCCAAAACGTCGTCGACCGCCAGTTGCTCGATCCGCAGTGGCAGCTCTCCATGCTCCGTGCTCGCGAGCAACAGCAGGTCACTGGCCAGCTGTCCGAGGCGATCGGCCTCCCGGCCGGCGGTTTGCAGCGCAGCGCGGAGCTCGTCCGGATTCTGCGCGTAGTGCAACCCGTAGTCGAGCTCGGCCCGCAGCAGCGCGAGCGGCGTGCGCAGCTCATGGCCCGCCTCGGCCACAAACGCGCGCTGGCGGTCCAGCGCATGCTCAAGCCGGTCAAGCATCGCGTTCAGCGTCTCACCCAGCTCCCTGAGTTCGTCTGGCGCCCGGGGCAGCGGCAGACGTTCGTGGGCTCGTTCGGCGGAGATCTCCGCCGCACGCCGACGCATCGCCTCCACCGCTCGCAGGCCGCTCCCGGCAAGCCAGTAGCCCAGCAGCGTCGCGAGCAACAGCGCTGCTGGCAGCGCGATCAGCAGCTCGGTGCGCAGTCCGCGGAGCGCCTCGGCGCGGTTCTCGAGCGTCGCGCCGACGACGAGAACCAGCCGCTGCGCGCCACGTTGCAGGGGCACGGCGAGCAGGCGCGCCGGCTCGTCTAGGCCGGGAACGGAAGGACGGTCGAAGAAGCGGCGGGCGCCCTGCAACTCGGAGAGTTCAGGTGTGGTCAGCAGCGGCCTCGTACCAAGCGACCGCGTCGCATCGAGCACGTCGCCGCGCCCGTCCAGGAGCTGGGCAAAGCTCTCGCCTCGCTCGATGAGCCCACTGTCGGACTGTGCCGCGAGCGAGCCGCCCGACTCGGTCACGAGTGCCGACAGATCCTGTGCCCTGAGGCGCAGGTCCTGGTCCAGCGAGCGCGTCAGGTCGTCGCCCAGCCGCACGTACAGGAACAGCCCCGTGCCCGCAAGCACGAGCGCCATCGCCACTGCGAAGCCGGCCGCGACCCGGACCCGGATCGGCAGACGGCTCATCGGGTGTCGTCCCGCAGCCGGTAACCGGCCCCGCGCACGGTCTCGAGCGAGTCGGCCCCGAACGGCTCATCGAGCTTGCGCCGCAGCCGGCGGACGTACACATCGATCACGTTGGAGTGCGTCTCATAGGCGAGGTCCCACGCCTGCTCGATCAGCTCCAGCCGGGTCAGGACCTCGCCGGGTCGCCGCATCAGCGCTTCGAGCAGCGCGAATTCCTTGACGGACAGGTCGATCGGAACATCGCCGCGACGGACTTCCCGCCGCGCCGGATCCAGGCTCAGGTCTCCCACACGCAGCACCGTCGGGCGCTCGGGACGACCGCGGCGCACCAGCGAGCGCAGGCGCGCGTGAAGCTCGGCCAGCGCGAACGGCTTGACGAGGTAGTCGTCGGCGCCCGAGTCCAGGCCGGCGACCCGATCCTCCACCGCGTCGCGAGCGGTCAGCATCAGCACCGGCGACCAAACTCCGCGGTCGCGCATCACCCGGCAAGCCTCGAAGCCGGAGCGGCGGGGCAGCATCACGTCGAGCACGATCGCGTCGTAGTCGACGACGGTCGCCATCGAGATCGCCTCGTCGCCGTCCCGGGCGATGTCGGCGGCCATTCCCTCCCTGGTCAGCGAACGGCTGATGACATGAGCCATCCTGGTCTCGTCCTCGACGACCAGCACGCGCATGACCGCAGTCTGGCGAATCGAGCATGACAAGCCGATGAAAACTGCGGTCATCACCGGTTCATCTGGTCTCCCTACGGTCCTGCGGCATCGGCTCCCGATTTCAAGGAGGCACAAATGCGCAGGACCTTGCTCGCGCTGGCCGTGGCCGCCGGCGGTGGCATCGCCGCGGCGCCCGCGGCCGGATCGCCCGGGATCCCACCGCTCCCGCCGTCCGGTGAGTTCGTGCACCGGATCGACAACAAGTGGTTCCCGCTGATTCCCGGGACGGTGCTCATCTACCGCGGGGAGAAGGATGGGATGCCGGGTCGCGACGTGGTGACCGTGACGCACCGGCATCGGACGATCCTCGGCATCCGCGCAACCGTGGTCTCCGACCGGCTGTACCTGCGCGGCCACCTCGCCGAGCGAACCACCGATTGGTACGCACAGGACAGGCGCGGCAACGTGTGGTACCTAGGCGAGCGCACGGCGGAACTCGACGCTCGTGGCAGGACGGTCAGCACCGAGGGCAGCTGGCAGGCGGGTGTGCGTGGCGCACGCGCCGGGATCTACATGCCGGCACATCCGGTGCCCGGAGAGAGCGGGCGACAGGAGTACTACAAGGGCCACGCCGAGGACGAGTACAAGATCCTCAGCCTGCACGCGCACGTGAGCACGCCGGCGGCCTCATCGCGTCACGCGCTACTGACAGAGGAGACCACGCGCCTGGAACCGGGAGCGGTCGACCACAAGCTCTACGTCGCCGGCGTGGGTACGGTCGTCGAGCAGTCCGTCAAGGGTGGCGACGAGATGTTTGTGCTGGCTGCGAGAGGCCCGCGGCGTGGCTGAGCACGTCGGGGTAGACGCTGACCATTCCGAACGTGGCGGCGTCCGGTACGACTGTCACGGGCGCGTCGCCAAGCCGCTGCGCCATCCGCCGGCTCATGACCGGCGGATGGGTTGGGTCGAGCTCACCGACCCAGAACGCCCCGGGCGCGGTCACGCTGCTCATGCTGACGCCCCATGGTTGGGCGAGCAGGCGCGCCTCGCGCGCAAACGCAGCCGGTGAGGAGACCGCCTCGGCCGAGGTGACGGCGTGGATCGCCCACATCGTCGGGTCCTCAAGGACGGCACGGTCGGAGTCGGGGAGATCCTTGGCGTAAGCGCGCGCAGCGGCTTCGGGGTTCCTGCGCGTCTTGCGCGCCACCGCGCCGATCATCGGTCGCAGCAGCCATGGCGCGCGACGCGCCATCGTGAACATGGTTCGCATCGGCCCACGCACGTCCCGCAGCGCGTCCGGCTCGTTCAGCGGCACGATCGCCCCGACGAACGACAGGCCCGTGACCGAGTCGCCGGCCGCGGCTGCGAGCGCCAGGGCATAGGGGGTGCCACCCGACTGCGCGACGATGCCGAAGCGCTCAACGTCAAGTGACCGGACGAGCACGAGCAGGTCGCCGGCCACGTCCACGATCGCCCGCCCCGGAGCGGCGGTCGAGTTACCGAAGCCCGGGCGGTCGGGTACGAGCAGCGTCACGCCGACTGTGTTCGCGGTCGCCGCGAGCGCGCGTCCGAGGCCACGCGAGCCGGGGCCGTCGAGCACGACGACGAGTGGACCGTCGGCGGCCGCATAAAGGCCGTAGCTGATCGTCCTGCCGTCGGACAGCCGTAGATCGGCTTCGCGACCCACGGGGAGCGACGGGTCGGTTGGAAGGGTGGCTGGGTGTTGCATATGATTCCTCTGTGCGCCTGTGCTAATGCTGTGAGCGTGACAAGGATCGCCGTGACAGGGGGGAGTGGCAAGGCGGGCCGTGTCGTGGTGCGCGACCTGGCCGAGCGCGGTCACCAGGTGCTCAACATCGATCGGATGCCCTCGCCCGAGTCGAATGCACCCGACAGCCCGGTGCCCTACCTCGCCGCCGATGTGACGGACTTCGGGCAGGCGCTGGAGGCGCTCGCCGGCGGCGACGCCATGCCCCGCTTCGAAGCGGTCGTGCACCTCGCGGCCATCCCGTCGCCGGCGCACGCGACGCCCGATCAGGTGTTCCGCACGAACATCACGAGCACGCACGCGGTGTTCGCCGCAGCCGCTCGCCTGGGAGTCCAGCGCGTCGTGTGGGCGTCGAGCGAGACGACGCTCGGGCTGCCGTTCGAGCGGCCGCCCGACTACGCCCCGGTCGACGAGGCCCACATGTACCCGGAGACGAGCTACGCGCTGTCAAAGGTGCTGGGCGAGGAGATGGCTCGCCAGTTCAGCCGCTGGAGCGGGATTCCGATCATCGGGCTGCGGTTCTCGAACATCATGGTTCGCGACGATTACGAGCGGTTTGAGTCCTACTGGGATGACCCACACCTGCGCAAGTGGAACCTGTGGGGCTATGTCGACGAGAGCCACGTCGCGCAAAGCGTTCGCCTTGCGCTCGAGGCTGACGTGGATGGCGCCGACAGCTTCATCATCGCCGCCGCCGACACGGTGATGAAGCGGCCCAGCCGAGACCTGATGGCGGAGGTGTTTCCCGGTGTCCCGGTCGCCGACCACGTCGACGCCAACGACACGCTGCTCGCGATCGGGAAGGCCCAGGCGAAGCTCGGATACTCGCCGAAGTTCAGCTGGCGCGAGCTGTACTGAGCGCGATCTCACAGAAAGGCTCCGGCGATCACCGGTGTCTTCAGCACGACATTTGGGATCGACAGAAGAGGGGCTGCAATGTTTGGAGATCGGCGGTGGCGTGCGCTGGCAATCGTCGTGCCGGTGCTCGCGTTGGGCATCTCGGTGGGAGCGGTCGCCGCCGTGTCGGGCCCGACGATTGTCAGGTTTGCGGGTGACGGACACTATTGCGCCACCACGCGGTGTGGTGATGGCGGCCCGGCGGCCAAGGCCCATCTCGACTTTCCGTCGGGGGTGGCGGTTGACCTCCGCAGCAACGTGTACATCGCCGACGGCCTGAACGACACCGTCTGGCGGGTCTCCCCGCAGGGCACGATCAGTCGCTTTGCCGGCGACGGGCGGCTGTGCCTGCCGCACACGGCGTGCGGCAACGGCGGTCCCGCGCGAGATGCTCAGCTCGATACTCCGGTCGGGCTCGCGGTCGATCGTCAAGGTGACGTCTACATTGCCGACCAGGCCGCCAACCAGATCCGCAAGGTCTCCACGGACGGAACGATCAGTCGGTTTGCGGGCAGCTTCGACCGGTGCACGACGGCGCCCCGATGCGGCGACGGGGGTCGCGCCGTCAACGCCAGGCTAAACCGGCCATGGGGCGTCGCCGCGGACGACGCGGGCAACGTGTACATCGCCGATTACCTCGACGACGAGGTGCGCAAGGTCTCCCCACAGGGAACGATCACCCGCTTCGCGGGCGACGGCAGGCACTGCACGCCGCACCGTGGGTGCCGGGACGGCGGCCCGGCAACGAGGGCGCGCCTGTTCATGCCGGCCGGGGTCGCGGTCGATCGGGCCGGGAACGTCTACATCGCGGACAGCAACGACCACGAGGTGCGCAAGGTCTATCCAAACGGCATCGTGACCCGCTTCGCCGGGACCGGCCAGGTTTGCTCGACGATGCGTGGCTGCGGTGACGGAGGACCTGCGTTCCTCGCAACGATGGAGTCCCCGTTCGGGGTGGCGGCCGATGCGTCCGGAAACGTGTACGTGACTGACTTCGACCGCAACGAGTTGCGCAAGATCGACGCCGGCGGCACGATCACCCGGCTGGCGGGCAGCGGCAGGCTCTGCTCCACTCCGGGCAAGTGCGGGGACGGGCTGCCGGCGATCGACGCCAGCCTCGCGGGACCAAGCGCGGTAGCGGTGGACGCCGGGATGAACGTGTATCTCGCCGATCCGGGCGATCGCGAGGTGCGCAAGCTCTCCAGACTCCCGTAGCAGTCGTGCGACGAGCGGTTGCTCGGTCGTATCGTTGCCAGGGTGACCGTGTCATCCTCAACCGTTGCGGCGCGAGGGATGCAGGCCGTCCGCGTGTCGTTGCGCTCAACGCTGTCGCCCGAGCAAGCCGTGCTGTGGCTGCGCTCGGACGCGCACCCGTTTGCGCTGGTGGGCGAGTGGTTGCGGACCGAGGCGGTACTCGGATCGGAGCCGGTGCGCGTCGCGCGCCCCGACTGCGACCCGTTTGGTCTGCTCGATGAGTCGCCGGAGATCGCCCGGGGGGAGGCAGTCGTGGGCGGCGGCTGGGTGGGCTGGCTCGGCTACGGCCTGGGGGCGCGCATCGAGCGGCTGCCGCCACCGCCCCCGGCGCCGGTCGTGCGGCCGTCGTTCTCGCTGGCGTTCTACGACCACGTGGTTGTTTACGACGGTGAGCAATGGTGGTTCGAGGCGCTGTGGAGCGCCGACCGCGAGGACGCGCTTCGGGAACGCCTGGCGCTGTGGCAGGAGCGCCTGCTCGCCGAGCCACCGTCGGCCCGTGAGGTTGTGACAACGCCGTTCGCGGTGGCCGCCAACGGCACAGCGGGCCATGTTGCCGCAGTGGCTGACTGCCGCCGTCGGATCGCCGAGGGGGAGATCCTTCAGGCCAATCTGTGTATGCGGCTCGAAGCGGGCCTCGACGGGGATCTGCTGGACCTGTTCGCCCGCGCTCTGCCCGCCGCCCAGCCGCGCTTCGGCGCGCTGCTCGACGGGGTGCTCAGTCTGTCTCCGGAGCGGTTCCTTCGCCGCGAGGGACGGCTGGTTGCGACCGAGCCGATGAAGGGGACGCGCCCGCGTGCCGGGGAGGACGTGGCGAGTCGCGCCGCGCGCGACTCGCTCGTGGGCTCGAGCAAGGACGCGGCCGAGCACGTGATGATCGTCGACCTGATGCGCAACGACCTCGGCCGCGTGTGCGAGTACGGCAGCGTCAGCGTCGAGCCCGCTCGGGTGGAGGCGCACGCGGGGGTGTGGCAGATGGTCTCGACGGTGTCCGGTCGGCTGCGCACGGGCGTGGGCGACGGGGCGCTCCTGCGTGCGACCTTCCCGCCTGGTTCCGTCACGGGCGCGCCGAAGGTCCAGGCGATGAAGGTGATCGCCACGCTGGAGGCGACGCGCCGCGAGCTCTACACCGGTGCGGTCGGGATCGTCAGCCCGGTCGCCGGGCTCGAGCTGAGCGTCGCGATCCGCACGTTCGAGACGCATAACGGAAGCATCTGGTTCGGCGCCGGCGGCGGGATCGTGGCCGACTCTGACCCGGAGCTCGAGCTCGCCGAGGCGTTCACGAAGGCAGCCGGTCCGGTAGGGGCGATCGGCGGGCGGATCGCCGATGCTGTCGGCCGGAACCGGGGATCGCATGCACCCCGGACTGCCGCACCGGCTCGTGCCGCATTGAGCTACGGCCGCCGTCCCGACCCCGCTCGCGGCGTGTTCGAAACCGTGCTCGTGCAACACGGCGAGCCGGTTGCGCTCGGTGAGCATCTGGACCGGCTGGCAGTCTCGCTTGCCGAGCTTTACGACGTGACACTCGACCCGGGGGCCGCGACGCAGGCTCGGGCTGCCACGGCCACGGTCGTGGGCACGTCACGGCTGAGGATCCTGGCCGATGTCGACGGCTCGCTGGCGATCTCGGTCTCGCCCGAACGCACGACGTCCGCGACGCCGCTGCAGCTCACGCCGTTTGCCATCCCGGGTGGGCTGGGCCGCCACAAATGGCGCGACCGCGAGCTGCTCGAGGCGCTCGCCGGTCAGGCACCTGACACGGTGCCGCTGCTGATCGACACAGACGGACTGGTGCTCGAAGCAGCGCACGCGAACGTGTGGATCGTCGAAGGCGGAGCGCTGCTCACGCCGCCCGCCGACGGACGCATCCTTCCCGGGGTCACGCGGGCCGCGCTGCTCGCAGCCGACCGCTCCGCGCGCGAGGAGCCGATCGACCTCGAGCGTCTCGCGCGGGCGGACGCCGTGTTCCTCACGAGCTCGATCAGTCGGCGCCGAGCTGCGCGGCTTGCGGTGTAGCGGCGCGGTCCGACACACCCGCTTCACCACCTGCCTGCGCACCCGCGAGGCAGGCGCGTCCCTTGCCCGCGTGCTTTGCCGCGTACAGAGCACGGTCGGCACGGTGCTGGAGCTCCACGGGCGATTCGGATCCGTCCCAGGTCGCGACGCCCGCGGACGCGCTCAGGTTCTCGGGAAGCACGGCAAGGATCCGCCCGGTCAGGGCGAGCATGGCCTCGGCGCTCACGGACGGTATGAGGACGGCGAACTCGTCGCCGCCGATCCGCGCGACGAGGTCCTCGTCGCGAACCACGGTCCGCAGCGCTGATGCCATCGCGACGAGCGCCTGGTCGCCCGCGTGGTGGCCACGGGTGTCGTTGATCTCCTTCAGTGCGTCGAGATCGATCAGGGCGATGCCGAACCGCTCGAGACCCTCGTCGGGGTGCGACGTACGGTCCGCGATGGCCAGGTCCCAGGCGCGTCGCGTGCTCAGGCCGGTGAGCTGATCGGTCGCCGCAATCACGGCGAGGCGTGCGGCTTGGGTCTCGAGTGCCCGCTCGCGCTGCTTGCGGCTGCTGATGTCCTCGATCTGCGAGATGAAGTACAGCGGCTCGCCGCCGGCGTCCCGCACCAGCGACACCGACAACGTCACCCAGATGATGTGCCCGTCGGCGTGGTAGTAGCGCTTCTCCATCTGATAGGTGCGGCGCCTGTCGGCGAGCACATCCTGGACGTGGGCGAGATCGGCGTCGAGGTCGTCGGGATGGGTGATCGCCTGAAAGGAGCGGGTCAGCAGATGGGTCTCCGAATACCCGGTGAGGTCGCACAGCGCGCGGTTGACCTTGATGAAGCGACCGTCGGGGGCGACCAGCGCCATCCCGATCGGAGCATTGTCGAACGCGCTGCGGAAGCGGTCCTCGGCCTCGGCGAGCGCCTGCTCGCGCCGTCGGCGTTCGCTGATGTCGACAACATGGGCGACGAACACCCGCGCTCCGGTATCCGGGTCGATGGCCATGGCCCCGCGCAGCCTGACCCAGACCGGCGATCCGTCGGGCCGGACATAGCGCTTCTCGCGCACGTATTCGCTCCGCACGCCGCTGGCCAGTTCGCGGAGCGCCGTCTCGTCCACCGCGATGTCGTCCTCGTGGGTGATCGCCCGGAAGTCGCGACCGAGGAGCTCGTCCTCGGCCCGTTCGAGGATCGTGCAGAACGCCGGGTTGACCGCCAGTAGGGCTCCGCTCTGGTCACCGACGACCATTCCCACCGGGGCGGTTCGAAACAGCTCCCGGAACGTCTCGGTGCATTCGGCGTCAACGGTCAGCGTCGGAGGAAGATCACGCTCGCGTGGCCGGTCTCGGTCACGCGGCTCGGCTTGCTCATGCGGTGCGTCGTGCCCCGCGAGCATCCCGATGACTCGGCCGACGCTCTCGCCGGCGTGCTCGGGGCGGCGCAGCGCGGCTTTGAGATGGACCTTGTAGTGGTTTCTGGAGCCGACGCGAGTCCGGGTCAGATATCCCTCGTCGACGAGCTCGCAGACGATGCGGTGCGTCGCTCGCTCGCTGATCCCGACCTTGCTCGCGACCTCGCGAAGCCTCAGGTCGGGCTGGGCCGCCAACGTGGAGAGCACGTGCAGGTGGTTGGTGAAGAACGTCCATCGCGCCATGACACCCTCATCGACGGGCGGGTCCCGGGACATGAACTTCGTGTCATGCGCCTTCGACGGATTGGCCACCGGGCCGGACAAGAACATGACATTTGATTCCAGAGCTAAAGAACATCTTTCGTTGTGTCGAATTGGGGCAGATGCGGCGACTGAAGCATCAGCAACCGGTCGAGATTCACCTGGATGGCGCGGACGGCGTGGTCGCGTGCCGAGTCCTGGGGGTCAAGGGATCGGTCGCGAGCCTGGCCCGAGTCGACGGCGGGCGGGAGCAGTCCGAGCGGCTGACGCCCGCCGCGCCCGGATACCTGATGTTTGAGCACCGCGGCGGCACGATCGCGCTCAAGGGCATCGCCACCACCGAGCAGACCGACCAGCCGGAGCTGCTGTTCGTGGTGCTCGACGGCGTCCAGCTTCCCGAGCGCAGGTCGGCAGCGCGGGTCGCGGTCAGCGCGCTTGCTCGAACGTTCCTCCCCGACGACGCCGGCGCTGACGACTACGTCGAAACCCCGCTTGCGAACGTGAGCACGAGCGGACTGTTGGTTGGGCGCCACCCCGGCCTCGACGAGCGCGCCCAATTCCGGCTCGAGCTGCTGATCGACGGCGACGCGGACCCGATCCGGTGCGACGTCGTTGTTGCCCGCAGGACACCCACCCACGTGGGAATGCGGCTCGTCAACATCGACGAAGCCGATCGAGACCGGCTCGGCGCGATCATCCGCCGCCACACCGCCTGACCGCGTAACGTGACCGCGGTGAGCGCGGATTCGATCGAGCGTGTCGAGACGGCGGACGTGCACGAGCTGCTCGTGCTGATGCGGGCGTACTGCGATTTCTACGAGGTCTCGCCGCCCGATGACGATCTGCTCGCGATCGCAGGCGCGCTGATCGCCGACCCCGTGAACGAGGGCGTGCAGCTGATCGCGCGTGACTCGACCGGACGCGCTGTGGGTTTCGCAACCGTGTACTGGACCTGGTCGACGACCAGCGCTTGCCGGATCGGCGTGATGAATGACTTGTTCGTCGCCGAGGACGCGCGCGGGCGAGGTATCGCCGAGCGGCTGATCGAGGCGTGCCGGGCCGAGTGCTCGGCGCGGGGTGCGGGGCAGCTGACGTGGCAGACGGCGCCCGACAATCTCCGGGCGCAGGCGGTCTACGACCGGGTCGGCGGCAATCGCGAGCAGTGGATCGACTACTGGCTGCCTGTTTCGCAGTAGGCCGTCGGCGCGCGACGGGTGGACGCGTCCAGCTCGCGGGCAGGGTCCGGGGATGCGCGGGCACTGGCTCGGTTTCGCACCGACCGGACGCCCCGGCTCGCCGATGCGCAGGACGCCGTTGCCCGGGAGCTCGGCTTCCCGGTCCTGGCCGGCGCTGGTGGCGGGCGTGCCGAACGACGCCCGGGGGTTGCACGAGGGGACCGCGCTGCACTACGCCGGGTCTGGAAGCCGGTCTGGTTGTGTCTGGATCACAGCGGCGGCCGTTTCTCGGTCGAGGTTGGCTGTGAAACGACGCTATATGCGACGTTTCTCAGCCAGCATCCCCTCAGCGACCGATCGGCCCGGCGGTGAGTTGTGCTCAACACACAAATCCCATCGATAGCGAGCGAGCTCGTTTTAAGGACGAAGGATGTCCGTCGATTACCGAGGCGGGTCCGGGTTGTGAACGTCGCCACTGGGAGGCCTTGCTATGGCGCGTACGACCGCGGAGTCAAATTCGACCACCCGTCGCACAACGACGGTTTCGTTTCGCATGTCGCGCGCCGGGGTGCCGAGAAGAGCGCGACAGGCTGCCTTTGGATCGTCCGTCTGTTTGTTGCGTCGGATTGGTCGCTGCCCTAGCTGTAGTTCCTGATCACGTTGTTCCGGTCTGAGGGGTAAGCCATCCGGTGCTCCTTGGAGGCTGACAGGTGCTCAAGCCAGTCAGTCCCAAGGAGGACACCGGATGAAGATGCACGCTAACGCCAGGCTCAGTCTGAAGGGC
>DASSGR010000180.1:0-2184 GCA_035693425.1 Solirubrobacteraceae bacterium | reverse complement strand
CCGAACCACGAACGGGTTCGGCTCCACGAGCTCGGCCGGCGTCGATCCCGCGACCCTCGACCTCGTCGGCGCGTCCGACAGGCGCACGATCAACGACCCGGCGGCAGCGGTGATCTCACGGCCGTAACGGCGAGCAGCCGGTCGATGTGCAAACAGGCATCGCGGCGGGTATCAGCGTCACGTGAGGCGCCTGCTGGTGATCGCGCTCGCCGTCCTCGTGCTCGCTCCTGTCGCGCAGGCGGGGCCGCCGCTGGCCAGCCGGCGCGCAGTACCGGCCGACGACATCTCGAAGCTCGGGGCGACCGAGTGGTGGCACCTGCTCCTCTTCGACCCGGGCTCGCGGTCGTACGTGCGGGTGGTCTTCATGTCACGACCGTGGGTCGACTTCCACCTGGACGTCATGAGACCGGGTCAGCCGACGATGGACATCGCGGGCGGTGCGATGGGGATCGTGCCGCAGGCGAGCCCTGGCGTGGCGATGGTCGGCACCTCGCCGCCGCCGGGCCAGGCGCCGCCGAGGGCGAGCCTCGCCTACGTCGGCGGCAGGTACGTCGTGGACGCGAGCTCGGGCGTGAGCAGCGCGCACCTCGAGATCGTTCCCAAGGTTGTCGGCCCGACTGTTGGGCCGTGGCACCTCGGTCCACTGCAGGTGACCTGGAACCCGGACACCTTCCGTCCCGGCACGCGCATGTGGAGCGTGCCGGTCGCCGCCGGAACGGCGAGCGGCTGGCTCGAAGTGAACGGCACGCGAGTGACCGTGAGCGGCTGGCGCGCCTACCACGACCATACGTGGGGCGACTACAGCCTCGCGGCGGCCAGCTGGTACCACAGCGACTTCGCGGTCGTCAGCCCACGGCCCGGCGAGGCGTGGATCGTGAACGGGCTGCAGCCGGGCGACGGGGGCTACCGCACCGAGCCCGACGACCGCGCTTGGCAGGGCGTCCTCGTGCACGCGGCCGGCAAGCGAGTCGTCACGTGTCAGGCGCGAGTGGCGCGGAGTGCCTGGATTCGGGCGACGAACTCCGGCGACGGCTGGATCTACTACCTGCCGAATCAGGTCCGCGCGAGCTGCGCTCGACGAACGGGCTCGTTCGCGTTTCGCCCAGACGGCGGTTTCCGGGGCGTCGGCGGGTTCGGGGTCGCGCAGGAGGTCGGCAGCAGCGCGCCGACGCCCGGCGGCACCGGCTGGATCGCGCACGCGATGCCGCCGCTTCCCAACACGTAGAGCATGTACCGCGCGTTGAAGTCGCGCTCTCGATTTGCGAGGCTGCAAGCCGATGGTCTCGCCCAGCCGCGCTGCCGGAAGCGTCCCGTCGGTCGCGGGGCACCCGCGCGCGCGGCGCCTCGGGTATCGCGTCCTCGTCGTGGTCACGGTCTTCGGCCCGATCGTCGCGACGTTCATCGCGATGTGGCGCTTGTGGGGACATCTGATCGGCGGTACCGATCTTGCGCTCTTCATCGGTTTCTACATCGCGACCGGGCTCGGAGCCTCGATCGGCTTCCATCGGATGCTCAGTCACTCGAGCTTCGACTGTCGCTCGGGCGTGCGCGCAACCTTCTTGATCCTGGGCTCGATGGCAGGTCAGGGTCGGTGCATCGAGTGGGCGGCGCACCATCGCAAGCACCATGCGTATTCGGACCGGGAAGGTGACCCGCACAGCCCGCTCGACGGTTTCGTCCATGCGTACTTCGGTTGGATCCTGCGCGGGCCTCCGGCGGACCGGCAACGCTATTGCAAACGGCTGCTCGAGGATCCGCTCGTCTCGTTCATCGACAGGACGACTGGCGTGTGGGTCTTGCTCGGGCTCGCGATCCCATTCGCGATCGGCGGGGTGGACGGCCTGCTCTGGGGCGGTTTCGCCAGGATGGCGTTCTTCAGCCAGGTCGCGTACTCCGTCAACTCATTCGGTCACACGTTCGGATCGCGTCCGTTTCAGACGAATGACGAGAGCCGGAACAACTGGATCCTGGCAGTGCTGGGATTCGGCGACGGCTGGCACAACAATCACCACGCGTTCCCGTCGATGGCCTGTCACGGGATGCGGTGGCGCGAGTTCGATCCGTCGGGTCTTGTTATCCGGGCCCTTGCCGCAGTCGGCTTGGTGTGGAACGTCAAGCTGCCGCCGGCGCACCTCGTCGAGCGGCGGCGCCGTTCGCCGGTCGCACTCGCGGAGGCCGACGGAT
>DASSGR010000179.1:0-23834 GCA_035693425.1 Solirubrobacteraceae bacterium | reverse complement strand
CGTGCTGGGCACGTCGCTGACCTCGTCGGGCGGCCGGGCCGTGATCCACGTCGACACCGCCGGCGCCGTCTACCCGCTGCGGATCGATCCGTTCATCCAGGTGGCGAAGTTCGGCGAGACCGGCGACCTGTCCATGACGATGCCAACAGCTCTTGGCGGTAGCGGGATCTCGGTGGCCGGAACCACCGCCGCGGTGTCTGTGACCTTGAACAACACCAGCCCTGCGTCGGGCGCAGTTGACATCTTCGTCGCCAAGCAGGGCAATTGGGCGAACGGCGCGACCCGGGTGGCCCAGCTGACCGATCCCGACCCACAGGACAACTTCGCCAGCTCCTTGTCGCTTTCCGCCGACGGCGGCACGCTCGCTGTCGGCGCGCCGGCGGCCAAGATCGGCCCGACGAACGCCTTCGGCAAGGTGTTCGTCTTTCGGGAGCCAGCGACTGGCTGGGCTACCACGACGACTGCGGACCCGGCCGTCGCGGTGCTGGACGACAACACACCGCAGGCGCTCGGCGGCCAGCTCGGGAAGGCGGTCTCGATCTCCGCCGACGGGTCGAGGATCGCCGCCGGCATGCCGGGGTTCAGCCAGGCCAACCCCGGCACTGGCGCGGTCGACGTGTTCGACCGGGGCGGCGCGACATGGCCCACCGGCGCCGACATTCAACCAAGCGCAACCGCGAGCACCGGATCGGCTGGAGACATGCTCGGCCAATCGGTCGCGCTCTCGGGAGACACGATCGTTGCCGGTGCAATCCACGCAGTCAACAACACGGGTGTTAGGACGGGCGTCGCCTACATCTTCCAGAAAGCGACGCCGACGTCGTGGCCTCTGGCGAGCACGCTCGCTGGCGAGCAGGACGGCGACTTCTTCGGGTGGGCCACCGCGATCTCGGCCGATGCCAAGACGGTCGTGGTCACCGCCGTCACGAATTTGCAGGGCCGTGGGGCTGCATATGTGTTCACTTCGTCAAACGGCTCCTGGCCGGCGCGGGCGACGCCTGCCGCAAAGCTGACAGCGTCCAATCCGAACCCGGGCGATCAGCTCGGGCAGTCCGTTGCAATCGATGGAAACGTCGTTTTCGCCGGTGCGTTCGGAACAACGTTCAACAACCGTCCGTTCACGGGCGCGGCGTTCATATTCGTGCAACCGGCTGGCGGTTGGAGGACTGAGCACGAGGCTCAAGAGTTGGCCGCCCCTGACGGCAAAGGCGGCGACAGCTTCGGCCAAACAGTGGCGATCTCTAACGGGACTGCGTTCTCGGCGGCGCCGTTTGCAAGTTCTCCCGGCACGACCAATCAGCAGGGATTCATCTACGCCTTCGGTTCCTTCCCGACCACCGCCATCGGCCTGGCGCCCGCCGCACCGGACGGTTTGAGTGGTTGGTTCAGGCACCCCGTCAACGTCGCCGTGTCCGCGTCCGACCTCGCGTCGACCGTCACGGCGATCCACTGCGTACTAGACCCCGCGGCGGCACCGCTGAGCTTCCTCACGCTTCCGTCTTCGTGCGGGTTCCTGGCGCCGGCCGGAGGTTCGGTCGCGGCAAACGGTCAGCACGTGATCTATGCCGCGGCGAGCAATGCCGCGGGCTACGGAGCAACGCCGGTCAGCCAAGCATTCAAGATCGATACGGTCGCCCCCGGCGTGAAGTGCACGCCCCCGCCCAACTTCACCCTCAAGGGCAGGGGCGGCCTGGTGACGGCGAGAGTCTCTGACTCGACCTCGCGGCCGGCCGCGCCGATCGTCGCCAAGCGGGCCAATGTCTCGCGTGCGGGCAAGAAGAGCGTGACGCTGACCGGTCGGGACAACGCCGGCAACGCAAAGTCCGTGAAGTGCCGCTACACCGTCGTCGCGCCGAAACTCCCGACGAAAATCAACTTCGGATTCACGCGCTTCCCCCCCGCAACGTTCACGATCTTCACCTCCCTGACGGCGACGAAGGTGCCGCGTGGAGCGAAGATCGACCTCCGCTGCAAGGGCGGCGGCTGCCCGTTCGCCCACCGCACGGTCAAGGCGCCGACGACCAAGCTTGTGTGCAAGCGCGGCCACAAGCAATGCAAGCGAAAGCGCGCACCGGCGCTCCAGAACTTCAACCTCGAGGGGTCACTGGCCGGCCGTCACCTCGCCGCCAATACGGTGCTGTCGGTGACCGTCACCAAGCCCAACACGATCGGGCCGGTAGTGACCTTCACGGTCCGCGCGAGCACCGGGCCGAGCGTTACACAGAAGTGCCTCGCGCCGGGCTCGAAGAAGCCTAAGCCCTGCTGAGACTCGCGGCCGAAGCGGGCTACTGCTTCAGCAGCGTCGCGACGGTGACGTGTGGCCAGTGAATCCCGTTGAAGTCGAGCATCACCAGCTGCGTGTACTGCAGCTGGTGCTTGTCAGGCTGGCCGCCCTTCCCCGCGATCGTCTCGATCCAGAACTTGGCGTCCGTTCGCGTGGCCCGCGCGTTGCCGCCGGGAGGATTGCCGCTGGCCGCTAGAAAAGCCGTGTTGGCGGTTCCCCCGCCGGCTTTGATGATGTTGTGCCTCGTGGACACGTTGAGCAACGTCCGGCTCTTCATGCTCGTGCCCTGCAGCGACTTCTGCAGAGCGGTCTGGATGACCTTGTTGGGATTCTTGACGATCTGCTGCGTGACCCCAGGGGCGACGAATCGGAACGAGGTCGGGGTCGACAGCTTGAGCTCCGGGAACGTCTGAGCGACGGAGTTGAAGTCGCTGTTCGCCGGGGCGGGACTGCCAAAGAAGAACGGCAGGATGTTGTTGTCGGGGATGTGCTGCGGGCCACCGGGGTGGACCTCGCCGACGCCCTGCGCGAGGACGACGGTGCCATGCGGAATCGACGCCATGCGCACGACCGACGGAGGCTCGTTCGGATCGGTGGTTTGGGGCACGTTCGCCCAGATCCCCGGTTCGATGTGAAGCCCGGCGCCGGTGCTGGTCTCCTTGATCTGCTGCATGTAGGTGAGACCGAACATGTTGATGTCGTGCATCGCCAGGCCCCGGTTTGGGATCGGGCCGTTGATCGCCGTGAACACGAGCGTCTCGTCGGTCATGTTCAGCTCGAGGAAGCGGTCCTGGCTCGGCGGGTTGTGCGGGCGCCAGATGGCGTTGAACCCATGTCCTTTCCATGTGCCTTCCAGACCGGCGAGCGCTCCGAGAGGATTAGGCCCGCCCAGCGCTCGAATCGCGGCTGTGGGCATGGCTTCGGGAGTGTCCAGGCCGGCGAACGCGAAGTCCGAATCGGTTTGCGTGGTTGCTGTCACGATGACTCCTCGAGGACTTGAATTTGTCGTATACCTGCGGCGCCCCCGCCGGTGCCTACTTCTTCTGCGCCTCAGCAGCCTTTGCGGCTTCAGCAGCCTTTGCGGCCTTCGCGGCCGCCGCGGCTTTTGCGGCCTCCGCGCGCTCCTTGGCCCGTTGCCTGGCCCGCGCTTTCAGCTGCTTGCATTCCTCGTCATCCGGAATCACGGCCTGAGCGCGGTCGCTCTGTGGGTTGCGCGACGCGCGCAGGGCGTCTGCCAGCGAGCCGGAGGTCACCGCGCCGGTGCCGCTGATGACCTGCTCGTGCTCGACGTCCTCGCCTTGCGGCCCCGTCACCTCGATGATGCGGAATCGGTCGCAGACGTCCTGACGGAATTTCTCCGGAACGCGTGACTCGATCGCCTCTTTGATCCGGCAGGCGAGCCACCGATAGCGCTCGCGGTACCCGGACTTCTTCCGCTTGCCGTAATAGCCGCGCAGGGTCGGTGTGGCGGCGAGTGCCTTGTCCGGAGCCTGCTGGAGCTGCGGCACGATCCGCGCGAGCTGCTGATCGACCCAGTTCATGACCGCGTCGACGTCGCCGTCGCCGTTGAGGGCCTCGTACAAGACGACGAGGTCGACCGGCTGGAGCTTGTTGATCACGCGGCCTTCCTTCTTGGAAGACAGCTGGGACTTCAGCGCCGACCGGTCAGCGGTCTCGGCCTCGCCGGCGCCGAGGATCGGAACGACCTTCATGCTCCCGCCGCCGCTGTGGGCGGACATCACGATCGAGTAGTTCTCGATCTCGGCCAGCTTGACGAGCTCCGGACGCGCGGATTTCTCCAGCACGTCGCGTACGTACTCGAACGTCGGGAAGCTGCCGAAGTCCGACTTGCCCCGCCCCTGCGCGAGGATCGCGACGATCTGCGAGCCCTGACCTTTCAAGCTCGAGATCTGCTGCTCCCAGTGCTCCTGAGCGACGTCGCGAACGGTGCCGCCCGGGCCGACCAGGTAACCGGCGTACGGGTCGCCCTGGCGAAATCCCCAACCGTGGAAGTGCAGGATGACCTGGACCGGCTTGTCGAGGTCGAGCATGTCGGGAACGAGCACGACCGCCATATGGCTCGGCGATTCCTTGGTCTTGTTGCGTTCATCGCTCGCGTCATCGCCGTAGGACGTCAAGAAGTCGTCGACGCCGTACTTCAGGCCGCGGACCTCGAGCCGCGTGATCCCGGTCTTCTCAACGTCGGCAACCGGCTGGGTGTAGTCGACCCGCTGGAGCGAGCGCACGAAACGACCAACGGCGCGGTTGCCGGCCGGCGCCACGAAGTCGAGTAGCTGTGGGCCGCGTCTAACCGCGTCCGGTGGATCTCGCTGAGCCGGACGCTCCGAGGCACTCTGCTCGGGTCGCGATCGCGCGAGCATGCACCGGATCGTCCCTGGTCAGGCTTGCCGGATCAAGCCATACTGACTTCATGCCCGACCGGATGCGCGAGCAGAGCGCTAAGGCACGGCGCTCGCCTCGTCGTACGGACACAGACCGGCTCGATCCTGGCGTCGCGAGCATTCTGCGGCTCCAGCGCAGCATCGGCAATGCGGGGGTGGGCCGCTTGCTGAGCCGCCAGCCGGCGCCGCCGCCGCCCGCTCAGCGCTTCGGACTCGACTGGTCGGTAGCGCGGCCGCCCTCGGACAAGGCGCTGGCCGCCGCCGGCGTCACGTTCGCGTGCCGCTACCTGTCGCATACGCCGGCGAAGAACCTCAAGCGGCTCGAGGCCAACCACCTGTCGTCACTCGGGATCGACCTCGTGGTGGTCTGGGAGACGACGGCCAACCGCGCTCTGGCGGGGCACGACGCCGGCGTCGCCGACGCCACCGAAGCGCTGCGCCAGGCGAATCATCTCGGGATGCCCGACGACCGGCCGATCTACTTCGCGATCGACTTCGACGCAACCGCCCACCAGCTCAGCCACGAGATCACCGAGTACTTCCAGGGCGTCAACGAGGTGCTCGGGGTCGGCCGCACCGGGGTCTACGGTGGCTACCGGCAGGTCGGCGCGATGTTCGATGCCGGCCTCGTCAACTTCGGCTGGCAGACCTACGCCTGGTCCGCCGGGCAGTGGGATGGGCGCGCCCAAATCCAGCAGTACCGAAACGACCAGTTCGTCGGCGGCGTCAGCGTCGACTTCGATCGGGCTACCGCCGACGACTTCGGCCAGTGGCAGATCCAGCTCGGCGACTTCCCGCAGCCTGACCCGAACGCCACGACCGCTGCGGCTTGAAGCCGCGGGCCGCGGGTCATCCCGGTGGGATCGGCCTCGGGGTCGGCATGTCCGTGTTCGGATCGCGTGCCTTCCAGTCACCATCGCCGAAGCGGACCGCCCTGAATGGACTATCTGGGCCGAGCAGCTTGGCCTCCATCTTCGCCTTTACGGCCGGCGATGGCTCGCGCGCGTACCAGATGACGAGGCCGTCGGCCTTGAGCTTGTCGTCTCCGAGCAGCGCATGCCAGTCCTGGAAGCCTTCCTCAGCGTGTTTTTCGGCGAGCCCTTCCGTCAGCGTCTTGTTGGACTTGAACTCGATCCATTCGGTTTGGCTGGGGTTGAGCGGTGGCCGGGTGGTGTCGCCCACCGGGCCGTTCCTACGCTCACCCGGCCCGAACTTCCCGTCGAGCCGCGTCCAGCCCGTCCCGCCCGACGCGCTCGGGAAGACCTTGTTGCGGAACGACTTTTGCCCGAATCCGCCACCGGGGACGAACAGCGCCTCTGCAACACGCGCGCGAGGATTCCACTGCGACCGCACGCCGGCCACCTCCGCGAGGTCGTCCATCTGGTCGAGGATCCGCAGCTTCTGCTCTTGCGAGAGCTTCTGGAACTGCTTGTAGCCGGCGGGATCCGCGAACCGATCCTTGATCTGCAGCAACGTCGCCCGCGCCTCGACGAACTTCGCGAGTTGCTGCTCCGTCATCGCCGAGTAGGGCTCGCCCGTCAACGGGTTGATGCTCTTCGCGTGCTCCGGGTCCTTGATGAACGCAAGGGCGTCGTCCTGATACTCCTTCCAGGCCTGCGGGTCGCTCTTGTCGGGCTTGACCTCGAGCGACCTGCTGCGCCGCTTCGGACCCGGGAGGCCGAGCAGGCCGCGTCGCTGGGCGGTCGTCTCCGCGCCCAGGATCTCCTCGATCGCGCTCGCGCGCGCGGCCGGATCCGCGAGCCCCTCGACCTTCTCCTCGAGCGCGAGCCGCACGGCGCGGTTGCGGGCGATCTCGTCGTAGGCGGCAGGGCCGAACTTGTCGATCGCCGTTAGCCGGGTGATGTCGCGGGAGAGGTCGTCCAGGATGCCCCTTGACCGCTGTGGGTGGAGGCCCGGGGTCTGCATGTCGGGGCGACCGAGCACGCGCAGGGCCAGCGCGAGGTTGTCCGGATTGGCGCGCATGATCGCGTCGAGCACTGACGCGTCGTTCATCGCGTTCTGCGAGCCGGGGAGCTTTGGATTCTTCTCCGTCAGCCGCCGCAGCCCCGCGACCGCGAGCGGGTCGGTGAGCGCCGGAAGCACGCGCCGATGCGCCTCCACGAGTTCGCTCAAGCGGTCGGGCGAGAGGCTGATCGATTCGAGACGCTCCTTCGGCATCCATCCCGCGATTGCGTTGGCGGTCTCGGGCGGCATCGCCGCCAGTACGCGCGTCCTCGCCTCCTCTGAGAGGCCGGCCGCGTCGAGGACGGGCGTTTTGGGCGGCGGCGCCGGCGCCTTCTCCGCTGGCTTCGGCGTCGGCCGCTCTGGCACTTCGGTGCGGTCGGCCATCGCCCTTTCAGTAATGCGCGCATCGATCGCGGTCTGGCGCATCCACGCCTTGGCCGCCTCCGAGAACGCGGCGTACGTCTCATCGCTAATCGTCACGCTTCCGTCCTGGTTGTGGGTGACGCCCTTGCCGTCGAGGGCCTGATCGGCCCAGCGGGCGACCGCACGATCGCGCAGCTCCGGCGTGCCATCGGGCCATTTGCTCTGCTTGAAGAGCCGCAGCGCGTCCTCCATGGGACCGTGCTTGACCGGGCCGCCCATCGTTTCGGCTGCCTCCAGCACGCGGCCGGCGTACTTCGCCGCGTCCTTTGCCTGTGCCTTGGGTTCGGCACCGTGCGGATGGCGGCCAAGCTCGCCGATGTTGGCGTTCGCAACATTCGCCAGTCTCGACGAGCGCGCCGCGGGCGATACCCACCGCTCCTCGTCGAGGTTGGGATTGAGGTCCGCCAGCACCTGGCTGGTCGTCGGCTCGCCGCCGCCGGTGGCCTTCGCCGCCGCCTTGCCCGCCTCCTTGCGGACCTGGCCGTACTTGACCGCGTACGCAAACGCGGATTCGCTCGCGTAGGCGCCGGGGGCGAACCAGCGGATCTCCGCCTGGAGTTTCTTGATCGCGACCCAGTCCACGTTCGGGAAGCCCTTGAACGCCTCTGCCAGTTGCCGTCGCTTGTTCAACAGGATCCGGTCGCGCGCCAGCGGCTCCGCCTGCTGGCCGGTCAGCTTCCCCTTCGATTCGGTGACGATCTTGCCGACCATCTCGAGCACGAGGTCGTCCATCCGCTGCTTGAACCGGAAGCCCTCGACCATCTGCTGGCGGATCTGTTCCAGCATCTGGCGCTCGGACGGATGCGAGTCGGGGCGATCGAGCTTCGCCTTGTAGTCCGCCTCCAGCTGCAGCCATTCCTCGCGCGTCATCCCGCGTCGCGCCTCGGCCCAAGACACCGCCGTGTCGTGGGCCCGAGCCGCAGCCTCTTCCGCAGGCGTCTTGTACTGCGGCTTGAGGTCCTCTCCGACGTAAGCGTGGATCGCGACGTCGAGGACGGTGTCGGGATCGCCGCCGAACCGCTGCCGAAGCCCGTTGACGACCTGCTGCGCGGCGTCCGCGGCGGCGCTGATCTGCTCGTTGACCGGCCGCCGCGGGCCGGTGTGGTCCGAAAGCGCCTCCTTCGGGATCATCGTCGCGTCGATGTCGGAGTCGAACGCGACGGTCCCGACGTCAAACGGCACGCAGCCGTGGGCGGCGTCAGCCTTCGAGTACTCGTTGTCCAGCGCCTTGCGCCGCGTCTCGTTCAGCTCCTGCGCGGCCTCGGTCTTCTTGGCTGGATCGAACTTGTCGACCATCTGGCGCAGCTCCAGCTTCCAGTCGCCCGCCGCCTTGATGACCGCCTCGCCGCTGCCGGGCGCGACCGCTCCCTGCTGCTCGGCTGCGTGGTATGGGTCGTGCGGCACGGTGGGTGCGGGCGTCGTGTGGACGGGAGCCGGTTGTGGCTTGCCGCCGGCCCCCGGCAGCGGTTCGGTGCCCGTCGCCCCGGGGTGCGGTTGACCTGCGCCTGGGGCGGGGGGCTTGATGTCCGACGGCGGCTGCTCGCCGGGCCGCCCGACCGGCTTGCCGCTGGGTGCGCCCTTCTTCTTCAGCGGGTCCCAGCCGAGCTCCGGGTTGGACGCCATCTGCGTCATCCGCACCATCACGGCCCCACTCTTGACCGCGCGCGCCCACGCCATCATCCGGCGGGCGTTGTAGCGCCCGTGATCGACCTTGGACGGATCGCCCCCGGCCGTCTGAAGCGCCGCCGCCTCCTCGTCACTGATCTGCTGCAGCTCCGAGTACGTCTGGATCGGGATGATGATCACCTGGCCGGCGGTGCTCAGCACGTGAACCGTCTTGCCCACCCACTTTGCGCGGTCGGCCAGCGCCGCGAGCCTCGCCGACTTGCGCATCGCCTGGCCGGCGAACGTGAACGCCGTGACGACCGCGAAGGCGTCCATCGCCGTCTCCCACGAGAGCACGGGCTTGCCTGCCTCGATGCGCGTGATGATGTTCTTGATCGCGAGGCCCGCGCCGATCAACCCACCCGCGATCCCGATCCCCGCGCCGATCGGCCCCGCGATGAACAGGCTCGCGACCTCGGCGGCGACGGCGAGGTCTGACAGCCGCTGCTCGAAGCGCTCGCCAAGGCCCGGTTGCGCCCGCATCTGCGCAGGCACGCTGATCTGCTCGCCGTCGATCTCCTTGACCTGGTCGGGCAGCCGGATCGCGATCGTCCCGCGCCCGTACGCCGCCCGCCACTTGAAGTCTCTGAACGCGTCGTTGATCGCGTCGTTGTGGGTTGCACCCGAGCCCTTGTAGACGCGTTTGGTGTCCTTCGAGGTGACGTCGATCAGCCGCCACCGACGGGCGCCGGCCGTCGAGCCGTTCTCCTGGACGAGGTTCGCGACGATTGGATAGACCTGCCCGTCCACCTCCGACACGAGCGTCACCCGCGGGCGGTAGATCTTGCTCGTATCGCAACCCTCGAGGCCGTACGTGCTCACGCGCTGGTACGTCTCGACGAGCTGCTTTACGGCCTCCTCCTGAGACTTCTGCCACTCGTCCACCGACAGCCCACGAAGATCCAGGCGCGCTTTCCACTTCAGCAGCTTGGTTTCGATCTTGTCTAAGGGGACGTCTTCGAGCTGGAGCTTGCGCCATTCCTTGGCGTTGTCGACCTCTTGCTGCGCTGTGCGTCTGGCGCGCTCGATCGCCTGGGGGTTGTTGTCGGCCAGGGCCTCCTGGGCCTCCTTGAGCTGCGCCTGGTAATCGGCCCGCTCATCCTCGTCGGGCGTGAGCTCGATCACCTTCTTGAGCGATTCGATCGCCGTCAGCTCGGCGTCGTTGACCTCCGTCGCGCGCTGGTTGATCGGAGTGACGCGCACCGCGATGTAGGCGACGCTCGGTGGGCGATACGCCGGCTCCCCCATCCCGTGCCGGTGGAAATACTCGACGTCGCGCTCGGTGACCTCCTGCCAGGCGGTGCAGCGGATCAGGAACGTCCCCTCGCTCGGGAACTCGATGCTCTTGTCGTGCGATGGCGCCGAGAGGAATCCGAACAGCGCCTTGATCGGCGCCCCGACCAGCTGGACGATGTCGCTGACGGCGATCAGCCCGATCCAGGCGATGTTCACGCCGGGGATGAACATCGGGACGCTGGTCAGGTCCTCCTTGGTGTCCTCCCAGGTGTTGGCCCAATCACGGCCAATATCGGCAAGCCGGCCTGAGTCCGGGTCCTTGCCACGCTTGTCGAGCTCCTGCTGGAGGCCCGCGATCTGGGCCTCGGCGTCTTTGCGCTTCCCGTCGTCCGGTTCGTCGGCGAGCTGCTGTTTGAGCGTCTCGAGCTCACTCTCGAGCTGGGCGGTGGGCTTGCCGAGCGCGCTCTTCAGCTGTCCGAGCGTGACCTTCGAGATGTCGAAGACCTCCCAGTCGTAGTGGATCCCGCCGAAGTGGGACCCGAGGAGCGCCGCGGTAAAGCTGTCGGTGACGGCCGCGAAGTTGAGCGACATCGTGAAAGTGACGCTCGCCCCGTTGACGGTGATCTCCGCGCCCTCGTGGCCGGCGGATCCCTCGGCGCCGTGACTGATGATCTTGGCGGGGAACCCGGGTGCATTGAAAGGCGACTTCGCGGCGACGTACTCGCCCAGCGTCGGGTGCCCGGGCAGCGGGCGCTCGGACTCGTACGGCTGGCGGGGGCCCGTGAACTTCGGAGGCCCTGGCTTTGTCCCCTGGACGCGCGTGCTGCGCCGCGGATCGTCCTCGGCCTTCAGCTGCTCTGTCTGCTTCAGGATGCGCTGGACCAGATCGTCCGTCGGCTGGTCGGGATCGAGCTCGAGCGTCCTGTGATCGCCGCCGAGCCACACGTTCAGATACCACTTGCCGTCCTTCGTCCACGGCACGAGCTGCGTCGGCGCAGGCCGCTTGTCCGTCGTCTTGGGCGGGTTTTTCTTGTCGCCTGTGATCCGCGTGCGCGCCTTGATGACGTCGTGGACGGCCCAGTCCTTTTCCCGCTCCTTCGTGCCGGTGATCGTGGTTTGGTAGGGGTTCTTGTCGGGGTCGATGACTGACCCCTTTGGCGGGAAGATGACGAACAGGCTCTGCCCCTCCTCGGGCGCGACCTGGTTGGCGTCGTCGGCGTTGAGGGTCAGGTCCTCGGGGGTGGTTGAGAACGTGAAGGCATGCCAGCCGTTGTCGTAGAGCCGCTCGGGCAGGCCGTAGCCGACCACCTTGTGCATCTTCCAGACGCCGTGCCAGACCATGACAACGTCGCCTTTGTAGACCTTGAGGTTGAGGCGCTTGACGGCGACGGGAGCGATCGCGTCGTTGAACACCCATATCTCTTTGCGCTCAAGGTCGAGCACGATCATCTTGTCGCGATGCTTGCCCCCGACCTCCTTCGCCGCCCACTCGGCGATGTCCTGAGCTGTTCCGACGGGTGGCATGATCCACCTCGGCTGGCTGGCAAGCTTCTGGCGCATCAGGATCTGCTTGCTGAGCGCGCGATTGCCGACCGATCGCTGCAGTGAAAGCGCCGCGCCGGGCGTCAGCTGCGGCGGCGATTTCGGTGGCATCACACCGCCGCGACCTCCGCCCGCCAGCATGCGGGCAGCGTGCGGCGCGGACACGGGCCCGCCGGGGATCGCGACCGGCCCCGCCTCGTCGAGCGCGGGTACGGCGGACTGGGCGTCCGCGGCCTCGGGCGCGGGTGTGGTCTCGGTTGTCGACTCCGTCGAATCGCCCGCCATGTCCCCGGTCAGATGTTAACCGGGCGCTGAAGGGTCCCCGGGGCTGCTTATCGCCCATGAATCGGACCTGATCCGGGGCTTTTACAAACCTCTATGCGATCGGCTTTACTCCTAAGCGGATGGCTATAACGCTGACTCAGCTGACCGCGTTCCTCGCCGTCATACGCGGAGGCTCGGTCACCGCGGCCGCGGATGAGCTGGTCGTCACGCAGCCCTCCGTGTCCTCGGCGATCGCAGCGCTGAGCCGGGAGCTGGGTTGTGAGCTGTTCGAGCGCTCGGGCCGGAGCATCCGCCTGACGCCGGCGGGCAGCGCGTTTGCTCCGTATGCCGAGGACGTCCTGGGGCTGCTCGAGAAGGGTCGGACCGCTGCGCGCGAGGCGGCGGCGGTGTCGGCCCGCCGCCTCAACATCGCGGCGGTCACGACCGCGGCGGAGTCGTTCGTGCCCGGCGTGATGCGTGAGTTCTCCGAGCAGCACCCCGACATCGAGCTGGCGCTCGCCGTCGGGAACCGCCAGGACGTGCTCGAGCAGATGCTGGGTCACACAGCCGACGTGGCGATCACCGGCAAGCCTCCCAATGACGAGCGGCTGGTGTCCGAGGCGTTCATGGAGAACGAGATCGTGTGCATCACCGCGCGCGACGATCGGGCGGTCGCGGGCGGGCCGATCGGCTCGAGCGAGCTGGGCAATCGCGCCTGGCTATTGAGGGAGCCGGGGTCGGGGACTCGCGCGCTGAACGAGCAATTTCTCGCCGATCACGGACTCGACCCGCAGACGCTGACGCTTGGGTCAAATGGGGCGATCAAGCAGGCCGCCCGCGCCGGCCTCGGCGTCTCGCTGTTGTCGAGGGCCGCCGTGGAGACGGAACTCGAATCAGGGTGGCTCGGCGAGATTCGCCTGGCCGACGGGCCGCCCACCCGCCCGTGGTTCGTGCTTCGGTCGGCAATCGGTCCCACTCGCCCGACGGTCGAGCTGTTCCTCGACTTCGTGCGCGAGCATGCCGCGTCGGGTCGCGGCTGACACACGCTCCTTATAGGTGGGAGGCCGGCGCGGCGGTCGTCGTTGTCGGCCGGCGGTCCGTGCGGGCGTGCTCTGCTCCCACCGCGACCGCCGCTCGCGCGGTGACCAGCTGGTAAAGCACCAGAAGCTGCGTGATTGCCAGCGGCTCGGAGCGATGGAGCTGCGTGCCGACGGTGAACTCGCCGAGGCGCTCGGTGCGCAGGTGGCTGGCGAAGTGCATGCGGTCCCAGACCGCTTCCTCGATCGCCGCGCTGCGATCGGGCGAGATGGTGCCCGGAACCCACAGCGACGACTCACCGCGGCGACTTAGAAGTGAGATCCCGTCGTCACCGTCGATCACCGAGGAGAGCTCCGGATGGATCAGCCCGGGCCGCATCGCGACCTTCGCGTGGAGGTGCTCCTGGTCGCCTCGGTCGCCGGGCATGAACGAGATCGCGATGTCCGCGTAGCGGCGCTGCGGGCGGATGAAGGCCTCGGAGTCGGCCTCGCGCCGGTCGAGCTCGTCCAGCACCTGGTCGGTGGTGTATCCGCGTCGCGAGCAGTCGCGCTGCACCTTCCACTTACGCCGGAGGTCTTCCGGCGGGTCGAGGAACACGCGGACGTCGTACTTGTCGCGCATCGAGGCGGTGTGGAACCCCAGCAGACCCTCCACGATCGTGAACTGCGCCGGCCGGACGTGCTCGGCCGCGGCAAACGTCCCGTCCTGGTGCCGGTAGACGGGCTTGATGATCGACTCGCCGGCGCGCAGATGGCCGAGATGCTGGTCGAGGATGTCGATGTAGTTGCAGTCGGGGTGCAAGGGGGTCAGGCCGCGCTCCGCTCGCTGCTTGCGGTCGTAGCGGTGATAGTGGTCGGCGGAGATGTGCGTGACCTGTTGCTCGCCGAGAATCCGGACAAGCCCGCGCGTGAGCGTCGTCTTGCCGGTGCCCGAATCTCCGACGATGCCGAGCAGGATGGGTCGAGGCATCAGGCGCTGACCGTACCGCTGTCGTCAAGGGTGCAACCACAGAGAAATCCCGGGCAACCAGAGAAGGACCCTTATGCGACGGCTCAGCAAACGCGTAAAGCAAAATCTATGAGTTAGCGGTAAATCAGTAATTGACGCCTATGTCAGCCGCCCATACGCTGGCCGGCATGACTCCGACCACCGCCGCCCCTACCGAGAAGAAAGACCGCTGGGCGTCCGGCGTTACGCCCTACGCCGAGATGGGCTACTTCGACTCCGATTACGAGCCGAAGGACACCGACATCCTGGCCGCGTTTCGAATCACGCCCCAGCCCGGCGTCGACGCGGTCGAGGCGGCCGCCGCCGTCGCCGGCGAATCGTCGACCGCCACGTGGACCGTGGTGTGGACCGACCGGCTGACCGCGCACGAGAACTACCAGGCCAAGGCATACGACGTCAGCGCGGTTCCCGGTCGGGAAGGCGAGTACATCGCGAAGATCGCCTACGACCTCGATCTGTTCGAGGAGGGGTCGATCGCCAACCTCACGAGCTCGATCATCGGCAACGTGTTCGGGTTCAAGGCGCTGAAGGCGCTGCGGCTCGAGGACATGCGGATCCCGCCGCACTACGTCAAGACCTTCCAGGGCCCGCCGCACGGAATCGTGATGGAGCGCGAGTACCTGGACAAGTTCGGGCGGCCGCTACTCGGCGCGACCGTCAAGCCCAAGCTCGGGCTGTCGGCGAAGAACTACGGCCGCGTGGTGTATGAGGCGCTGCGCGGCGGGCTGGACTTCACCAAGGACGACGAGAACATCAACTCACAACCGTTCATGCGCTGGCGCGACCGGTTCCTGTACTCGATCGAGGGCGTCAACCGGGCGATGGCACAGACGGGCGAGATTAAGGGTCACTACATGAACGTGACCGCCGCCACCATGGAGGAGATGTACGAACGCGCCGAGTTCGCCTCCGAGCTCGGCAGCGTGATCATCATGATGGACCTCACCGTCGGTTATACGGCGATGCAGTCGATGTCCAAGTGGGCCCGGCGCAACGGCATGATCCTGCACCTGCACCGCGCAGGTCATGGCACCTACACACGGCAGAAGAGCCACGGTGTGTCGTTCCGCGTGATCGCAAAGTGGTGCAGGCTGCTCGGGGTCGATCACATCCATGCGGGCACGGTGGTCGGCAAGCTCGAGGGCGACCCGTCGATGGTGAAGGGCTACTACGACACGTTGCGGCTCGACCACGTCCCCGAGAACCTCGAGAACGGCATCTTCTTCGACCAGGACTGGGCGTCGCTGCCCGCGGTGATGCCCGTTGCGTCCGGCGGCATCCACGCCGGCCAGATGCACCAGCTGCTGCGGTACCTGGGCGAGGACGTGGTGCTGCAGTTCGGTGGCGGCACGATCGGGCACCCGATGGGGATCGCCGCCGGCGCGACCGCTAACCGGGTGGCCGTCGAGGCGATGATCCAGGCCCGCAACGAAGGTCGCGACTACTTCCAGGAAGGGCCGGACATCCTCGAGAAGGCAGCGAAGGGGTGTCCCGAACTGAACGCTGCGCTCCAAGTGTGGAAGGACGTCACGTTCGACTTCCAGTCCACGGACACACCCGACTACGTGGTCACTCCCACGCTCGTCTGACAGGAGCAACGACTATGCGCATCACCCAAGGCACGTTCTCATTTCTCCCCGATCTCACTGACGAGCAGATCGTCGCGCAGATCCGCTACGCGCTCGACCACGGGTGGGCGATGTCGGTCGAGCACACCGACGACCCTCACCCGCGCAATCCGTACTGGGATATGTGGGGGATGCCGCTGTTCGACCTGGCGGTCGAGGAGGCTGACGTCGTGCTGCGCGAAGTTCGAGCCTGTCGCGAGGCGCACCCCGGTGACTACCTGAAGGTGATCGCATACGACTCGAGCAAGGGACGCCAGACGACCGCGCTCAGCTTCATCGTCCATCGCCCGAAGCACGAGCCCGGCTTCCGTCTGGACCGGATCGACTCCCACGACCGGGTGCAGCGCTACGGCCTGCATCCCTACGCTGCGGATGCGCCGGTCGGTAGCCGCTATCGAAACGGCGGGGCGCCGTGACGGTGCTCGAACGAGAGCTTTCGAGCGGCAGTCCGAACGCGGATGACCAGGACGCGTTCGGGCCCGACATCGAGAGCGTGCTCGACCAGCTCGACCGCGAGTTGGTCGCACTCGCGCCGGTAAAGACGCGGATCCGCGAGATCTCCGCGTTGCTGGTCGTTGACCGCCTCCGTCAACAGGCTGGCCTCATGGCTGCCCGGCCGACGCTGCACATGTGCTTCACCGGCAACCCCGGCACCGGCAAGACGACCGTCGCGATGCGGATGGCCGACATCCTCCACCGCCTTGGCTACATCGACCGCAACCACGTGGTCGCCGTGACCCGCGACGACCTCGTCGGCCAGTACGTGGGCCACACCGCACCGAAGACCAAGGAGGTGCTCAAACGCGCGTATGGCGGCGTGCTGTTCATCGACGAGGCGTACTACTTGTACCGCCCCGAGAACGAGCGCGACTACGGCGTCGAGGCGATCGAGATCCTGCTCCAGGTGATGGAGAATGAGCGCGAGCGCCTGGTGGTGATCCTGGCCGGCTACAAGGACCGCATGGACGAGTTCTTCAGGCTCAATCCCGGGATGTCCTCGCGCGTCGCGCACCACATCGACTTCCCCGACTACACGATTGACGAACTGCTCGCGATCGCGCGGCTGATGCTCGACGCGGGGTCCTACGAGTTCGGCGACGAGGCGCAGGACGCTTTCCGCTCGTACTTGGAGCACCGCGTCAACCAACCGCTGTTCGCGCATGCTCGCAGCGTCCGCAACGCTTTGGAGCGGGCGCGCTTGCGACACGCAAACCGGGTCTACGAGGGCGTACGCGCCGGTCGAGCGCCGACCCGCGCGCAGCTCGTGCGGATCGAGGCGCAGGACATCCTCAAGAGCAGCGTGTTCAAGGCGCACACGGGGAGCTGAGCCAATGCCTCGTCCCGTGATCCTGGGCGTCGTCGGCGACTCGGCGGCCGGCAAGACCACCGTCACCAGGGGGCTGGTGCGCGTGCTCGGCGAGGACAACGTCGCCCACATCTGCATCGACGACTACCACCGCTACGACCGCAGGCAACGCGCCGAGCTGGGGATCACCCCGCTGCATCCGGACTGCAACCACCTCGACATCATCGCCCAGCACCTCGGTCATCTCCGCGCGGGAGACGCGATTCTCAAGCCCGTCTACCGCCACAAGGACGGCACGTTCGGACCGCCGGTGTACGTCAGGCCGGAACGGTTCACGCTGATCGAGGGCCTGTTGGGCTACTACCTGCCGGAGATGTGCGACGTCTACGACGTCCGCGTGTTCCTTAACCCCCCGGAGCGATTGCGCCGCAAATGGAAGGTGCAACGCGACTGTTCGCGGCGGGGCTACACGACCGACGAGGTGCTGGCGGAGCTCGATCGGCGCGAGCCGGACTCCGAAGCGTTCATCCGTCCCCAGCGGCGCCACGCCGACATGCTGGTTTCGTTCGTCGCACCGGAAGATGACGACCCCGTGGACCAGACGAGCCTCGACGCGGAGCTGACGCTCTGCGACGGGCTACCTCATCCGGATCTGACGCCGTTCGTCAACGGTGAGCCCGACGGGCTGCGACTGGTCGATGGCGCGGCCCAGCGGATCCTTCGCATCCCGGGCCGAATGGACCCCGATCACGCGGCCGCGATCGAGGAGGCGATCTGGGAGCGCATGCACTTCGCGACCCACCTGCGGGCGCGCCGCCTGGGGGAGTTCACGATCGGCACCGAGCTGCACCGCTCGGAATCCCTGGCGCTGGTGCAGCTGTTGATCCTCTATCACCTCGTGACCGCGAGGGCCGCGGTCGCGCTGGGCGGCAACGGAACCCGCACCCCGGAGAGGGCCGGACGGGCAGCTGTCTAGGGGGTCCGCTGCAAGGAGCTACCCGGAAGGGGACGACGCACAGGCGAGTCGACCACCAGGGCCGATCTGAGCTTCGCGAGTTTGCTCGTGCTTGTCGCCGGGCAGCAAATCGATAAGTACAGAGAGGGAGGAAAGACTCATGTTGCACATCGTCGGCCTAATAATCGTCGGCCTAATTGTTGGCGCGCTCGGGCGATTGTTTCATCCTGGCCGGGACAAGATGGGGCTTCTGATGACGATGGTGATCGGGGTCGCCTCGGTGCTGATCGCGGGCCTGTTGATTCACGGTTTTCTCGGCTTCGTCGTCGCGGTGATCGTCGGAGTGCTGCTGGTTGCGGCCTGGTCTCGATTTGTAGAGCCGCGCCGAGCGCCGACCTGGCGCCAGAAGCTGAACATGGATTGACCGCAGCGGTCTCGAGGTGAGGGGGCGTCCGCGAGATCGACGCGAACGCGCCCCATCTTGGGCTGCGCTGATGACAGGAGAGCGAGAACATGACAACCGACGACGAAGCAGTCCGCTACCGGCAAGCAACGCATTTGGCTCTGGATCAGCTTCAGTGGTGCGTCGCATACCTCCGCACGATTCGCAAGACGAAGATCTCAGATCAGGTCGCCAAGAACCGGACGGCGCTCATGCGCAGGGTCCGCGAGATCGACGGTGACGCGGGTCACGAGCGCGGTGTTACCGAGCCGCGCAGTGGGTAGCACAGACGTAGCCTAGGGAGGCGTCGGCCCAGCGACGAGGGAGGCCGATATGCGGATCGCGCAGAAGGTCGACGACGCGCAGAGACACAGCGAGCCCATCGCAGTGGCGGTCGCGACGTTCAAGAAGTACTCCGAGGATCGTTCCTCGAACTTGGCCGCGATGATCGCCTTCTGGGGATTCTTCTCGATATTTCCTCTGTTCATCGTGATGATCACGTGCCTGGCTTGGTTCTTGCCGGCGGACGACAAGACCTCGGTGCTCGGCCACGTGGCAAAGATGCTCCCACTGCTCGACCCGTCGAGCATCAGTGGGCTGAGCGGCAGTTGGTGGGTACTCGCTGTTGGCTTGCTGACCGCGCTTTGGGCCGGCACGGGCGTGGTGCGTACCGCGCAATTCGCATTCGATTCGGTGTGGGAGGTTCCGTACCACGAGCGGCCGGGTCTCGTCAAGCAAACCGTTCGCAGTCTGTGGGTGCTGGGGACGATCGGTCTCGGGCTCGTGCTGACCACTCTGTTGTCAGGCTTCATCGTGGGGTCATCCAGCGGAGTGCATCTCGGACCAGTCGGTCACGTCGCCGGCTACCTGCTCTCCGCGGCCCTCAACGTGGGGATCTTTGTCGCCGCGTTCCGCCTGTTGACCGAACGCGCCGAAAGCATCCGCGAGGTGTTGCCCGGTGCCCTGCTTTCCGGTCTGGCGTTCTTCATCTTGCAGCAGCTATCGGCGTTGATCATCTCTCACTATCTGCAAAATGCACAAGCGACGTATGGGCACTTCGCCACTGTCATCACGATCTTGTGGTGGTTCTATATCCAGTCGATCATCACGCTGATGGGCGCGCAGCTGAATGTGGTGCTCAAAGAGAGCTTCTACCCACGGTCACTCGTCGGGCCGCCCACAACCTCCGCCGATCGTCGCGTGCATCAGGCATATGCAGCCGAACGCACATATCACCCCGACCATACGGTGACCGCGCGGATGGAAAGGTAGACGTGGCCTAGCGCCACAGACGCTGCCTCAGCCCGGACGCTCTGGCCACGGGCCGCCCAACCGCCAACCTGATCGACTCCTCCGTACCGGCGACGATCAACCTCGTGCGCGCGCGCGTGACGGCGGTGTAGAGAAGCTCGCGGCTGAGAATCCGGGAGCCGGGGTCGGGCAGCAGGACGGCCGCGGTGTCGAACTGGGAGCCCTGGCTCTTGTGGATCGTCATCGCGTAGACGGTGTCGATCGCGGTGAGCCTGCTGGGGCTGTACTCGACGATCTCGCCGCGACGCTCGAACGCGGCGCTGACGCGGTCTGGCTCGCCGGCGGACTTGATGATCACGCCCGTGTCGCCGTTGTAGAGGCGCAGCTCGTAGTCGTTCTCGTTGACGAGCAGCGGGCGGCCGACGTACCAGGGGTCGGCGGTCGAGAATCCGTCGAGCTCGGACTCCAGCCAGCCCTCGACCCGCGCCGTCCAGGTCGACACGCCGTACGCGCCGCGGCGATGCGCGCACAGGATCCGGAAGCTCCCGAGCGCATCCAGAGCCGACAGACCCTCGCCGCCAGCGGCCGCCTGAAACACCGCGCCGCCTGCGGAGACGGCTCCGGCTCTGACCGGCCCGAGTGACTCGATCGAGTCTGAGCCGACGTCGGTCGGGATCCACATGACGTCGTCGGGCGGATCGTCCAGCAAGCCGAGCACGGCATCTGCGTCGCCGCGCCGCACCGCGGACGCGAGTGCAGCGATCCCGCCACCGAACCGGTGCCCGCGGTCGAGCACGACGATCCCGTCGCCGATCGTGACACCGGGGGCCGGCTCGACCGCATCCACGGAGACCCCTGAGGCAGCCTCGAGCGAGCGCCGCGCGGAGGATCCGATGACCATCCGCTCGGCCGCCGGCCCGACGATGTCGCCCAGCACGGCGCCCGCCTCGATCGAGGCAAGCTGCCCCGGGTCACCCACGAGCACGAGCCTCGCCTGTGGCCGGAGTGCCTCGACCAGCCTCGCCATCAGCGACAGGGACACCATCGATGTCTCGTCGACGATCACGACGTCGTGCGGCAGGCGCTGGTTGCGGTCGTGGCGGAAGCGGCTGTTGCTCCCGGGCCGCCTGCCGAGCAGCCGGTGAAGCGTCGAAGCCTGCAGCGAGAGAAGCTGTCCGCGGATGGTCTCTGCGACATCGAGGCGGGCCGCCTCCGCGTGGACCGCTTCCTCGAGTCGCGCTGCGGCCTTGCCCGTCGGTGCGGCGAGCGCGACCAGCGGCATGCGGCCGCCCGCGAGCACGGCCTGCTCGCACAGCAGCGCCACGACCCGAGCGACTGTCGTCGTCTTGCCGGTGCCCGGTCCACCGGCCACGACGGCGAGCCGCCGCAGCACCGCGGAAGCTGCGGCCATCGCCTGACGGCGATCGGGATCGCCGGCGAACAGGCGCCCGATCCCGCCGGCGAGCTCATCGACCAAGACGCCTTGCGCGGATGCGCCGCTCATCGCCAGCAGTTCGTCGGCGACTCCGCGCTCCTCGGCCCAGTAGCGGTCGAGGTACAGCCACGTGCCGACGAGCCTCAGCGGACGCGCGGCGCCGTCATCCTCCTCGCCGACCGCCACCAGGTCGCTCGCCGCGACGCGCTCGGTCCACTCGCCGACGTCGGGCCACGGCAGCGCCGACAGGTCGACCGGCTCCTCGGTGTCGACCGCCGCCGTGTCCCGGATCGACGCTAGGTCGACGTGCACGTGCCCAAGCCTGGGGGCGCGCACCGCGAGCGCCGCCGCAAGCACCACCGAGTCGTGTCGCTCGCCCGCGATCGCGGCAAGCCGCGCCGCGACGTGCACATCCGCCGAAGCGAGCACGCCGGCGTCGTTGAACTCCCGCGCGAGACCGCCGACGGACCGCACTCGGCGCGCGTCGAACGGATCCGGCTGCACGCCGATCGCGCTCATCGCGCGATCCCCTGATCGAGCGCGTCGCTGAGCGCCTGCACCAACGCCGCCGGCGGCTTCCAGGCGAACACCCCGAAGCTCGGGTCGCCGACCATTCCGCGCAGGAAGAGGTACAGAACCCCCACGAGGTTGCGCTCGACCGAATAGCCCGGGACCCGCCACCGCAGGTACCTGTGCAAGGCGACCGTGTAGAGCAGCGCCTGCAGCGCGTAGTGGTGGCGGTACATCTCCACGGCGAGCGCCTCCGGGCGATAGTGCTGCACGGTGAGGTCCTCACCCGGGGCCCCGAGCCAGTTGGACTTGTAGTCGAGCACCGCAAAGCGCGGCGCATCGGCGCTGCCGATCCGGACCACGAGGTCGAGGCTGCCCGTCAGATATCCGCGGACGTTCTGCCGGAGCATCGGGTCGGTGAGCCGCTCGGCGTATCCGGCCAGCGGATCGTCCGCCGGCAGGTGATCGCGCAGGACTCGGGCGATCATCGACAGCGTGAGCCACCCGTCCGGCTGATCTCCGCCGGCGAGCGGCAACTCGAACTCGAGCTCGTCCAGCCGATCGGCACGCCGCACGTCGCACAGGCGAAGGTTGTCGAGCAGCGGCCCCAGCGGGGTCTCCACCGCCGCGCGCAGGCCGCCCACCACCGCCTCGAGATCGCCGACGTCGACCGCCCGCCGGCCCTGCGCGGCCGCGAGCTCGCGCTCGAGCTCGGAGCCGAGGTCCGCCGCGTCGAACTCGCTCGCGGCGAGCACGCGGTGCACGAGCGTTCCGACCTCAGCGCCGACGCCCATGTTCGCGAGCGGGCAGGCGACCGCGCCGCCGTCGGCCACGGTCACGGGCGAGACAACGGCGGCCACAGGTTCGTCGTTGACGACCGGCTCCTCGGCTTCGCTTGCCACGACGGCGTCGTAGGAACCGGCGGTGATGTCGCTGTACGAGGTCCGCCGCCAGCGCTGGTCGAGCGCACGCTCGAACGCGGCCGCCGCCAGGTCGGCCGGCAGCGGCAGCGCCGGGCTCCACCTCGCCGGAATCCCGAGCATCGATCGCTCGACACTCACGCATCCGTCCGCCTCCGCCGCGACTTCCTCAAACCGCCTTACCGCGGCGGCATCGTCGGGAGTGAACTTGCCCGACGTGGCGACGGTCCCATCGGCGTCTCGCGCGAACAGCAGCCGCCCCAAGGGCGAATGACGGCTGGCCCACGAGCCGGCCCACCACACGATCGCCTGATGCCGTGCACGGGTGAGCGCAACGTACGCAAGTCGGAGGTCTTCTCCACGCTGCTCGGCGACGTATTGCTCGCGATGGTTCCTGAAGTCGGGACCCTCGAGCGCGACGTCGAGCACGCGTTCGTTGTTCGCCTCGGCATCGTGAAAGGTCACCGGCTCGTTGTCAGGGATGTGCCCGGGTTCCCATAGGAAAGGGAGGTACACGATCGGGAATTCGAGGCCCTTGCTCCGATGGACGGTCAGGACCTGGACCGCTTCGGCGTCAGATTCCAACCGCCGGCTGCGGTCCTCGTCGGCGGTGTCGCGGCCGGACTCAACGATCCGGCGCCGCAGCCAGCCCGTCAGCGCCGTCGTGCCGAGCTGCTCGGTAGAGGCGGCGGCGTGCAGCAGTTGGCCGATGTGGCGCAGGTCGGTCAAACGCCGCTCACCGTCGCCCGTCGCAAGCACGCGCTGCGCCAGGCCTTCCACACGCGAGATCGTCTGGAGCAGGGAGGCAACGCCGTTGACTCGGAGGACCTTTGCCCAGTCGTGTAGCCGCTGGTGGACCTGCTCCCATTCCGATTCGTCCGCCAACGCGACCCGCTCGGGCGACCACCCGAGAAAACAGGTGAGCGCGGCAGAGTGCGCGCGGGTGATCGAGGTGGGGCGCTCGAGCGCCTCGAGCAGGCGGAGCCATTCCCGGGCAGTGTCGGTGGCGAACACGCTGCCGGCGCCATTGATCACCGCTGGGATCCCGGCGTCCTCGAGCGCTTCGCGGATCAGCGCTGCGGTCGCGTTGGTCCGCACCAGCACTGCGATGTGCCCCGGGTGAATCTGCTCGCGGCGCGCTGTGGCTCCGTCCTCTGAGCGGACCTCGACCTCCGCGTCGGACGACAGCAGCGTGACCGCGTCGCCAGCCAGATCCCGCGCGATGTGCTCGCGCGTCGAGCTAACCTGCGCGAACCCCTTAGCGGTCTGTTCGATCGACCCGCGCTCAACCACCCGGATCCGCAGCGGCGCGCCGTACGGTGCCCCGTGCAAGCGCCGCGCGCAGTTCGCGTCGGCGGCCCGGACGCGGCGGTAGACGATGCCCTCGTCTCCGAGCTTGGAGTTCGCAAACAGAGCGTCGTAGGCGTCGATCAGCCCCTGGTCGCTTCGCCAGTTGATCGTCAGCGTCGCCCGGGTGACGGCCGCGCGCGCCGCGTCGAGATATGCGTAGACGTCAGCGCCGCGGAACGCATAGATGGCCTGCTTGGGATCGGCGATCAG
>DASSGR010000178.1:0-29817 GCA_035693425.1 Solirubrobacteraceae bacterium | reverse complement strand
TGACCGCTGCGCGCGCCCGAACTCATCGGTCGATGCAGGGAGCGTTCACGTAGCCCGACCGAAACGGGCTCTGCTCGCCCGACTCGGGGTCGTAGGCGTGCCTCCAGACGCAACCGGTGTCGTTGGCCAGCAGGTGGATCGAAACCGAAGTCTCGGCCGACGTGGTCCGCACCCGGTGGATGTCGTCGCGCGGGGGCAGCAACGCGTAGAACTCACCCGGTCGCAGCGAGCGCCGCTCGGTGAGCCGCAACTGCCCCTCTTCGTGCGCGAAGATCTCCTCGTCCTGGGTGCCGCGGTACAGGCCCACCAGGCCCCACGCCAGGTGGTCGTGCACCGGCGTCTGCGCGTCGGGCGGCACGACCAGGCTGAACAGCGACATCGATCCATCGCCGGCGCGGTACAGCAGCCACTGGCCGATCCCGCCGCCCATGCCGCTCTCCGGCGCGGGCTCCCGGTATCGGTTGGGCAGCCACTCGGGGTCCTGCAGGAGTTGCGCGAAGCGGGGGCGGATGCGCTCGATCGCGTCGGCCGGAGACCGTGACGCCGCGATGCAGCTGCGCACCGACTCGACGAAGTCGCGGACGACGGGGGTGTTCAGAACGTATTCGTCGGCGGTCACTGGGATCGATCCTCCGCCGCGGGCACGCCATTGCACCGCGGTTCGGTGGTTTGCGGGATCGGCCGCGCGGGTACCGGCCAAACCGGATCGACTCAAAGGTCAACGGGCATGATGAATCACGGGAAAACGCACTGCGAAGACCACGAGCACAGCTGGAGCCCTCCGGGCCATTTTGCGGTGGTCTACTGCACACGTTGCGGACTCACGCTCAGCGCCTCATTTGCAGCTACGCAGCGACAGATCGCTCAGCTGCCGGTGACGTACGAGCGCGAAGACCAAGCCGCGTAGCAACGGTCTCTCATCTAAAGCTTCCTGCCGCGCCGGTCGGGTCCCGCTAGGCAAAGCGGGCATCGGTTCCCTACCGCCACCACGGCCGGCGCCGGACCTCTGCGACCCGTGTGGCCGGCACCACGAGCTCGCCGAGGTGATCGGCGAGGTGGTCGAGGTGCTCGCAGAGCCACACCGCACGCGGCGATGTCGCTGCCTTGCGGCGTGGGGCGAGGTCGGGCGGCGTCAGCGTCGCAATCGCCTGCCCGCGTGGTCTGTCCACTTGCGCGGCGAGGTTGTCGTACCAGGCCTGGAGCGTCGACGTCCGGTCGTTTAGCACTGTCGGCGATGCGCCGGTGCCGTCCCCGTCGACGCGGGGAAGGCCGGCCACCGCATGCGCCGTCAGCCGTAATCGCAGCGAACCGCCGACCAGGCGCCACAGATCCTCCTTGCGGATGCGCTTGCTTCCCTGCTCGGCGAGCAGCCCGCGCAGCGCGTCGTCGAGCCTGACCCCGGCGGTCACGGCGGCCCTTGCCCCGTTGGGGGCGTGCGCTGCAAGACCCGAAACCCATTCGACCGCCTGAGTCAGGTACATCGCCCCCGTCCGGTACGCGTCGGCTAGGTCGTCCCCTACCACCGACGTCACGCCACGAGGCCAGAACAGGATCCCGACGGCGACGCTGACTGCGCAGCCGATCGCCACGTCCTCGATGCGGATCACCCCGACCTTCCAGCCGACCGGTGCGAGCAGGTTGAACAGCACCGCGATCGTGACGGTGAACGCTGCCTGCCCCACGGCGAACGGGGCGGTGCCCGGGGCGTACGCGGCGACGAACACCGCGATCGGTAGCGCGACCCAGAGGACCGTCGTGTTGGTCCCGATCGCCAGGATCAGCGCTCCTCCGATGACGAACCCACCGAGCGTGCCTGCGAGCGCGCGGAGTGCGGTGGACCCGGTCGAGCCGGCGTTCGTGCGAAGCACCGACAGCGTTCCGAGCACAACCCAGAATCCGTGCTGGACGCTCGACAGATCGGCGATCGCGACCGCCGCGGCGATCGCGACCGAGGCGCGAAGGCTGTTGATGAACCACACGGAGCGCACGCTGGCGTGGCGCAGCGCGTAGCCCGCGGCCCGCGAGGCGTCCGACAGGCGCCGGCCGGGCGGAGGATCGAACGTCGAGGCTCCGAACCAGCGGGTGCCCTGCTCGGCGACCCACTCAGGATCGGCGACGCCCGCCGCGACGACGGCGTCGGCCCCGATTGCGAGGATCGTCACCGCGATCGCGTGAGCGTGGAAGGAGATCTGCGCCTGCTCGCGCAAGTCGCCGCTCTGTGGCCGGTCCGGGTCGTGCAAGCGGGCGATGCTTCGCACCCGACATTCCTCGAGACGCTCGAGGTCCGGACGGGCATCGCCGCCGCCCAGCAGCGTCCCGGCATCGCGCAAGACGCCCGCGGCGACCTCCAGCAACTCGCGCTCGTCTTCGGGCGCGTCGGACAGGTCGCTGCGCTCTCGCACGCTGTCGGCGACCAGGGACGTGCACCATTCGAGAAGCTCAACCGCGTTGGCCAGGGCCTGGTCGGCGGCGCCGAGCCCGGTCGGCCTGTACGGCGTTGCGGTGAACTGCGCGAGCAGGTCGTGCTTGGCGGCGATGCAGGCCTCCAGTTGCTCCGGCCGGGCGTCGCCTCGCAGCATCGCCTCGAGCTCGGACACCAGCTCAGAGGCGAGCTTCGCGGCGGCGCGCTTGAGCTTGTCGCCGGGACTCGGCGGCGACAGCAGCAGCACCGCGGCCGTGCCGACCACGGACGCGAGCAACCAGCCCGCGAGGCGGTCGGGGATCATGCTGACCGTGCCCGGCGACGCGGCCGGCAGCACGTAGGGGAGCAAGGCCGCGATTGCGCCCGACGCTGCGTTGGGACCGATCACGCCTCCGAAGAACACCGCGAACGCAACCGGAACGCTGACGACCGCGGCCAGGAGCGTCGAGGAGCTGACCAGCGTGCCGATCGTCAGCAGCAGGCTCCCGGCCAGTGCCAGCCCGGCGTGCGCGACCAGTTTGTCGCGCCATCCACCTCCGAAAGCCGCGAGCACGAGCGTGGCGAACGAGCCGAACGCGGCGAACGTCGCCATCTGCGCGTTACCGATCACCTGGCTGGTGATCACGAACAGCGTCGGCATCACGAGCGTCGTTCGCACCGCGCGCATCGCGGCCGGGACCGACCACACGGGCATCCAGCCCGTTGGTCCCGGGCTCGGCGTCCAGGGCCGTCTGAGGCGCGACAGCGAGAGTGCACGAGCGCTCGTGGCCACCAGGCGCGAGTGTATGTAACGCCCCACGTAAAGTTCGGCAGGCGATGACTCAGCCAGGTGAGACCGGATCGTGGTTTCCGGTCCCCGACGAGGCGGACCTGCCGAGCGGTTTGCAGGGCCTGTTCGCCAAAGCGCGGGAGCGGCTGGGGTTCGTGCCCAACGTGTTTCGCGTGTATGCCTTCCGGCCTGAGCGGCTGAGCGCCTGGTTCACGCACTTCCGCCAGCTGCACGAGCCCACGGAGAACCTCAGCGCCGCGGACCGGGAGATGATCGCGGTCGTCGTCAGCTCGGCCAACGGCTGCCTGTACTGCCTGGTCGCACACGGGGCGGCGCTGCGTGACGAGCTCGGCGACCCGGTGCTCGGCGAGCGGATCTCCTACGACTGGCGCCGGGCGGGGCTCGATGCCCGGCGCAGCGCGATCTGCGCCTACGCCGAGAAGCTCACGCTGGCCCCGCGTGAAGTCACGCGCGAGCATCTCCAGACGCTGCTCGACGCGGGGCTCACGCTTGAGGAGGCGTGGGACGTGGCCGAGGTCAGCGCGATGTACAACCTCACAAATCGCATGGCGATGGCCACAAACATGCTTCCCAACGAGGAGTACAGCGGCCAGGCCCGGCCTGCTTGACCATCAGCGGGCAGTCCAGCCCATGTCCATCGTGACCGCCGCGCCGGTGAATGTGCGGCCTCCGGGTCCAACCAGGAAGCTGACGACGTCGGCAACCTCCTCCGGCTCGATCAACCGCTTGATCGCGTGCGGTGCGAGCACTACATCCTCGAGCACGCGCTCGGGCGAGGTTTTGTGGGCCTTGGCCTGGTCCTCGAGCTGACCCTCGACCAGCGGAGTGCGAACAAACCCAGGACAGACGGCCGTCGCCATGATCTCGTGCTCGGCGCCCTCGAGCCCTAACACCTTGACCAGGCCCACCGCTCCGTGCTTGGCGGCGACGTACCCGGCCTTGAAAGGCGACGCAACGAGGCCGTGGGCCGACGCGATCACGATGATCCGCGCCTCCGGGCTCTCGGTCAGCGCCGGCCACGCGTACTTGGACAGCAGGAAGGGGCTCGAGAGCATCACCGACAGGAGCGCGTCCCAGCGGTCTTCCGGGAACTCGGCCACCGATGCGATGTGCTGAAAGCCCGCCGCGGCCACGATGACGTCGAGGCGCCCGAATCGTTGGAGCGCCGCGTCGACCGCTGAACGGTTGCCCTCGGGAGTAGCGAGATCGGCGCTGACGCCGGTGTCTGCATCGGCTCTCAGATCGACTCCGATCACATCGAGGCCATCGGCTTCCAGGCGCTCGCAGATGGCGGCGCCGATGCCGCCGGAGCTGCCGGTTACGAGTGCGACGCTAGGCATGACTTTGAGGTTACGCGTCGGGGTTGGCGGCGTAGTCCAGGTCCAGCGAGTCCACGCGGCCCGACCAGCGCAAGGTCAGCCGCCAGCATCCGGATGCCGGCAAGTTGATGATCGAGGGGCCGGGACCGCCCGTGACCGTACGCGAGACGGGCGCGCCGACCGGGTGGGTGCCCTGCATCCGCTGCGCGGCGATACGCAGGTTGGAGCCCGGCTGCGCTGAGACCCGCGAGACCCAGAGGATCTTGTTGTTGCGCGTACGCGGGGGAGGGGACAGGAGCGGGAAGCCCCAAACGAGTGCCGCGATGTTGCCGGCGCGGCCGAGCTCGTAGGGCATTTGCGGCTTGGGATCGCTGAAGCCGCCGCGCGCCCATTGAGGGAGCACGCCGGTCCTGACCTGCGAGGCGCAGGCGCTGACCCGGCTCGGGGACGGTCCGCTGCCGCCGCAGCCGGCGAGGACGAGCGCCGAGAACGCAACCACTGACATCGCCCCCCGCATAGCGGTCAGCATACGACCGGCTGCCGTCAACCCGGAACGGCGTCGCGCACGGTTACGGTGGGGGCCTCGCCGGCGCCCGTTACGGCGACTGCCGCAAACGCCTCGGAGACGGTGTCGAGATCCGACACGAGCACCGGCTCGGGCATCTCGTCCAGTGAGGCGGCGAGCCAGCGCGACTGACCGTCGGGGCGAGCGGTCCATGTCTTGAGGTTCAGCGCAAGCCCCAGCCCGGTGGCCTTGGCCACAGCCTCCTTGCGGCACCACAGCCGGCCCGCAACTGCGTCCCGTCGCTCGGGCGTGGTCGCCTCGACCTGGGCTCGCTCGTCCTGCGAAAGGGCTCGGCGGGCGATCGCCCGCCAGTCGACGGCACGATCGAGAGGTTCGGCGTCGACGCCGACCTCCGCCTCACGCGCAACTGCGACCAGCGCCAACGCGCGCGCGCGTGTGAGGTTGAAATTCAGTCCTCCGGAGTCCTGCAGCCGCGGCTTGCCGTGCTCGGGGTCCCCGCACCATGCGCAGGTAGTCGTGAACAGCAGCGACTCCGGCGGTATGTCCTGGTAGGAGGCCAGGATCGCTCGAAGCGCGGCGTGCGCGGCGATGAACTCCGTGCGCCTGGCCGGGAGGCGGATCAGCGCGGCGCGGCCGCGCTCGTCGGCCGACAAGGTTTCGGCCTGCGAGGGCGACGACCAGCGGTCGAGCGCCGCTGTCCAGACCGCGACCTCGCCGTGGCTGAGTGGCGCTTGCGCGAATGACATCCGGGACACCATATGGCCCGCGGAGCGCGCCTCGCAAGCCGGACACCCGGGCGTGCAATGATCTCCGCAGGTGGTGCGATGAGCCCTGGGGTCGCCCGAGTTCGACGGTGGATGTTCGTGACGGTGGTTGCGGCGGGGATGGCCGTCGCGGCGTGCGGGGGCGGGAGCAAGACCGATAGCGGCAAGCACGACAGCGTGCCGACCAAGCCAGTCCAGGCGCTGCCTCAGCCCAAGGGCGGCGGGTCCGGGTTCGTGCCCGCCCCATCGCCGACCGGAAACCCGGCCAGCCACGCCGCGATCGCGGTGATTCGCGGGTGGGCCGACGCGCTGCGTCGCGGCAACATCCACGCCGCCGGAGGGTATTTCGCCCTTCCCAGCGAGATGATCCCGGGCCCGGACTCCAATGGCGACGCCATCGTCCTGACGCTCCGAACCCGGGCCCAGGCGGATGCCGCCCAGTTGGCGCTGCCCTGCGGCGCGCGGTTCGTGTCGGCTGATCAGCGCGGCAAGTACGTCAATGCCCTGTTTCGCCTGACCGGTCGCTCGGGTCCCGGGGGGTCGGACTGCGGCTCGGGGGCCGGGCTGACGGCGCGTACCAACTTCGTGATCGCCGACGGCAAGATCCTCGAGTGGATCCGAGCGCCCGACGATCCCGGCGACAACCACTCCCCACAGCCACAGCAGCAGTCGGCGCCTCAGAACGGCGTTCCCGTCGCGTAGGGGTTCTGCGAGCATCCGTCGAATGCGCCCGAAGGTGGTCGCCTGCGACCTCGATGGAACTCTGCTGCGCTCCGACGGCACCCTTGACGACCGCACCAAGGAGGCGCTCGGCGCAGTCGAGGCCGCCGGTTCGGTGATCGTGATCTGCACCGCGCGCCCGGCCCGGTGGATGCGGCCGCTCGCCGAGGCCACCGGCCATCGCGGCGTTGCGATCTGCGCAAACGGCGGCGTCGTGTGGGACCTGCACACCGACGCCCCGATCGAGGAGTTCCCGCTCGAGCCCGAGATCGCACGGCAGATCGTCGCGGCGCTGCAGGAGGGGCTGCCCGGAGGGCATTGGGCGGTCGAGCGCTCGAACGGGTTCGGGCACGAGCCGTCGTACGAGCCGCGCTGGCCGGTTCCGGACGACACCGTGATCGAGGCCGTGGAGGTGCTGGTTTCACAGCCATCGGTGAAGCTGATGCTGCGCCACGGGGATCTGCTGGCCGACGAACTGCTGCAACGGGCCAGAGAGCTGGTCGGGCACCTCGCCGAGCTGTCGCACTCCAACTCAGCCGACAGCTTGCTGGAGATCGCCGCCGCTGGGGTCAGCAAGGCGTCGGCGCTGACGCGCGTGTGCGGGCAGCGCGGAATCGCAAGTGACGAAGTTGTTGCATTCGGCGACATGCCCAACGACCTGCCGATGCTCCGGTGGGCGGGACACGCCGTCGCCGTGGCGAACGCACATCCGGATCTGCTGGTGGCGGCCGATGAGGTCACCACCTCCAACGACGACGCCGGGGTTGCGCGGGTGCTTGAGCGGCTGTTCGGCGAGCAGTCGCAACCGACCGGCGATTCCGTCAACCGCGGATGACGCACATAGTCGGTCTCGATCATGTGCAGGTCGCGGCTCCACCGGGCAGCGAGCGGGAGGCGCGGCGCTTCTACGGAGAGCTCCTCGGGCTGCCCGAGATCGACAAGCCAGAGCCGCTCCGGCGCCGAGGTGGGGTGTGGTTCGGAGTCGGAGCGCAGCAGCTCCATATCGGCGTTCAGGAACCGTTTTTCCCGGCACGCAAGGCGCATCCGGCCTTGCGGGTCCGCGCGGCGGAGCTCGACGCGCTCGCCCTGCGGCTGGCGGAGGCCGGCGCGGAGGTGATCTGGGACGAGGAGCTGCCCGACGTCCGGCGGTTCTTCTCCGAAGACCCCTGGGGCAATCGGATCGAGTTGATGGCCGAAGCCTGAGACGGGCCGAGCACTGACCGCTCTCGTTTGGTCGACACCTGGCGGGGAAGGCTTCCCGTATACCCCAAGGAGGTAGAGGAATGTCGACCGGATTGTTGGTCCTAATAATCGTTGTGGCCGTGCTGGTGATCGCGGCGCTGATCATGTTCTCGATGCGCGGTCGCATGGCCGCTCGCCGGCAGGAGCGCGCACTTCAGCAGCGTCGCGAGACGGCCGCCGGAGAGCACCGCGAGGCCGCTCAGCTTCGCGAGCATCGCGCCGAGCGGGCAGAGCGTCAGTCGCGGATCGCGAAGGCCGAGGCCGAGCGAGCCCGTGCCGAGGCCACCATGCATGAGGAGAAAGCCGGCGCCCACGAGCGGGGCCTCGCAGACGACGAGTTCGTAAACGATGATGGATCGCTTCGCGACCGCGACGAGATCGCGCGCGAGACGGGCGACCGCGACCGCGGACGCGACACCGTCGAGGTGGACCGCCAGGAGGCCGAGCGCCGTGGACTGGTCGGTGGAAACGGCGACGCCGCGTCCGCAGAGGCTCCGCGCCAGCGGAGCGCCTGACGCACGAACGAATACCCCTGAACCCGTTTCCCGCGGCCGGAGCGCAATCGCACTCCGGCCGCCGCCTTAACGGTTCCGCCCACCCGCCCCCGCCACCCGCGATGAAACCTTCGGCGTGACGCGGTCTAATGACCGTGACCGTGGCTAGCGACAACGCAGTCGAGCTTTCAGTCGGCGGCAGGACCGTCCGTATCTCCAACCCCGACCGCGTGTACTTCTCCGCGCGCGGGGAAACCAAGCTCGACCTGGCCAAGTACTACATTGGCGTCGGCGACGGGATCGTGCGAGCCCTGCGCGAGCGCCCGTGCATGCTGCACCGATTCCCGCGCGGCGTCGACGGCGAGAAGGTCCACCAGAAGCGCCTTCCCAAGGGCGCGCCGCCGTGGGTGGAGACCGTGACGCTCTACTTCCCGCGCTTCGGCCGCACTGCCGACGAGCTCTGTGTGACCGAGCTGGCCAGCGTGATCTGGGCGGTTCAGATGTCCACGGTCGAGTTCCATCCCTGGAACTCGCGGCGCGCCGACGTGGAAAGCCCCGACGAGTGGCGGATCGACCTCGATCCGATGCCGGATTGCGGGCTGGGGACCGTGCGACGAGTTGCACGAACCGCCCACGAGGTGCTCGACGAGCTGGGAGCCGTCGGCTTTCCCAAGACATCGGGTGGCAATGGCCTGCACATCTATGTGCGGATCCCTCCTTCGTGGGGGTTCGGCGACGTTCGACGGGCCGCGCTGGCGTTCGCCCGCGAGGTTGAGCGGCGGGCGCCCGACGACGCCACGACCACGTGGTGGCGCAAGGACCGCGACCCACGAAAAGTGTTCGTGGACTACAACCAGAACGCTCGTGATCACACGATCGCCAGCGCCTACTCGGTCCGGGGAGTCAAGGAGGCGACCGTGTCAACCCCGATCACCTGGGATGAGGTCGACGACGTCGAGCCTCAGGACTTCACGATCCGGACGGTCCCCGAGCGCTTTGCGCGCGTGGGTGACCTGCATGCCGGCATCGACGACGCCGTCTTCTCCCTGGAGCCGCTGCTCGAGTGGGCCGACCGCGACGAGCGCGAAGGTGCCGGCGATCCCGGCGGCGCAGCCGACGCCTAGCGCACTGGGGCCCGATCGCCGGGCCACAGGTAGGATCGTCAAAGATGGGTACGCAGGAGAATTTTCGCGTCGAGGTGCGCAACGAGGAGCGTGCCGTCGTGTTCGCCGTCGAGGGCGAACTCGACCTTGCCTCCAGCCCGACGCTCGAGCTGGAGCTCGAGCGGATCCGCGACGCCGACGTTGATCTGCTGATCCTCGATCTTCGACAGCTTCGGTTCATGGACTCGACCGGCCTGCACGCCCTCGTCAAGGCCAACAAGCGCGCCACCGAGGCCGGCCGGCGCTTTGCCGTGGTCAAAGGAGGGGCTCAGATCCAGCGGCTGCTCAGCCTCACAGGGGTCGGAGAGCTGCTGATCGTCGCGGACTCCCCCGAGGAGCTACTGCGAGCCGGCTGAGCTGTCGTTGGGCGTACTCATGACGCGGGTCGCGGTCGTCGGCCACGTCGAGTGGGTGGACTTCGTCCCCGTTGAACGCTTTCCGAAGCCGGGGGAAATCATCCACGCCAGCGGTGCGTTCGCCCGGGCGGCGGGAGGTGGGGGAGTGGTGGCGGTGGTGCTCGCGGAGCTGGGTGCCGACGTCGACTTCTACTGCGCGCTGGGCCGCGACGAGCTCGGCCGGGCCGCGGCGGCGCAGCTGACCGACCGAGGTGTCCGCGTCCACCCGGCCTGGCGCGAGGAGCCGACCCGGCGCGCGGTGACGCTCCTGGATCCCAACCATGAGCGGACGATCATCACGATGGGCGACAGGCTGGAGCCGCTCGCTGCCGACCCGCTGGAGTGGGACCGCCTGCATGGGTCCGACGGCGTGTACATGACCGCCGGGGACACCGGGGCGATGGAGTACGCGCGGCGGGCCCGGGTGCTCGTGGCCTCACCCCGTGCCCGCAGCGCGCTGGGCCACGAAGGACCGGTGATCGACGCGCTCGTCTACAGCGCGGGCGATGCCGGCGAGCGCGAGTGGGCTGCGCGTGTCGAGCATCGCGTGCGGCTGCACGTCGCCACCGAGGGGGCCCGCGGCGGCAGCTGGTGGGGAGAGTCGGAGGGTAGGTGGTCGCCGGTGCCGCCTCCGGGCGAGCCGCGCGACGCCTACGGCTGCGGGGATTCGTTCGCCGCGGGGGTGACGTTCGCGTTGGCGTCCGGGTCGTCGATCGAGGACGCGGCGGCTTTGGGTGCGCAGCGCGGGGCGCTGTGCCTGACGCGGGCGGGCGCGCCGTAAAGTGCGGCGATCGGCTAAGGCTCCTGAGTATGTGTTCCCACAGAACACTTTTTCAGGACGCTTACCCGCCATCCGTACTCTGACCGCAGTGAGCGAGCTCGAGATCGACACTCCGCACGGGCCCGCGAGGGCTCACATCCACGGCAAGCGCGGCACGGCAGGGGCGCTGGTCCTCGGTCACGGCGCGGGCGGCGGCGTCGGCGCCCGCGATTTGGTCGCCGCGACGGACGTGGCGCTGGCCGCAGGCCTCCGCGTGGTGCTAGTCGAGCAGCCATATCGCGTCGCGGGCAGGCGCAGCCCGGCTCCGGCGGCTCAGCTCGACGCCGCGTGGACTGCCGTCGTGGCGGATCTGCGCCGCCGCAGGCTCATCGCCGGAGGATTGATCGTCGGCGGGCGCTCGGCAGGGGCGCGCGTGGCCTGCCGGACGTCCGCGGACACGGGCGCCATCGCCGTGCTGTGCCTGGCGTTCCCGCTGCATCCTCCCGGGCGTCCGGATAAGTCTCGCCTGGACGAGCTCGAATCGGTAGCGGTGCCGACGCTGGTCGTGCAGGGTGAGAGCGATCCGTTCGGGATGCCGCCCGCCGGGACGGGCCGCACCGTGGTGCGCGTCAAGGGCAACCACAGCCTGTCCGGCGACCTCGCCGCCGTTCGCGCGGCGGTCGGCGATTGGCTTTCGCGAGTAGCGAGCCCGGTTACTCGTACTGGAGCGCCTGCAGCACGTTGAGCCGGGCCGCGCGCCGCGCAGGGAAGATCGCGGCCACGATCCCGGCGATCACCGCGGCTATCACGAACACGACCAGGGTCCCGACCGGGATCGTGACCGCCGAGAAGTTGATCGCCACGCCGACCAAGATCGCGAGGATCACGCCCAGTGGGATCCCGAACGTCGCGCCGAGCAGCGCGGTGATGATGCTCTCGTGGCGGATCATCCGCCGCAGCTGCCGTCGGCTCATTCCGACGGCGCGGAGCATTCCGATCTCGCGCGTGCGTTCGAACACGGTCAGCACGAGCGTGTTGACGATCCCGAACAGGCTGATGATGATCGACAGCGACAGCAGCACGTACAGCAGGTTCAGCAGCGTGTCGAGCCCCTGGAGCTGGTTGCTCTTGAACTGATCCTTGTCCTGGACCTTGGCATCGGGGAACACGCTCATGGCCGAGTCGAGCTTGGCGGTGTTGGCAGGGGTGACGCCGCCCTGCATGTTCACGAACGTGTACAGGTTCTGCGGGCTCTGATACTCGGAGTCGAACCGCGGCGTCGAGATCGTCACGTCGCCGTACGGGCTGCCGCCCTTCGGCGGCGCGTAGATGCCCCGGAGCGTCAGGTGCATGACCGATCCGGTCGGGGTCTGGACGTCCAGCGGCGAACCGACCTTGATGTCCTGCGCCTTTGCGTAGTCCTTGTTGACGAACGCGCCATCGTTGCCCAGCTGCGCCGGCGTCTGCGGGCTGCCGTCCTGCCACTTGGTGTCGATCACCTGGCTGACGTTCGGCTCGACGGCGGTCACGTTGATCCGCGAGCCAAACGCCTTCCCGTCGCCGGCGCGCACTCCGGACACAACCGTCACGCCCGGCACCTTCCGAAGCGCGTTCTCCGAAGCGACGCTGATCGGCGAGAAGTTGTTCTCCGCGGTGATCGCGTAGTTGGCCACGAACAGCTGGTCGACCGCGTCGGTGAAGCGTGATCTGAGCCCCGCGGCCAGCACGCCGACGAGCGTCACCAGCGCCAGCCCGATCATCAGCGCCGACGCAGTCTGCGAGGTCCGGCTCGGGTTGCGCGTGGCGTTGCCGCGAGCGAGCATGCCCGCGGCGCCGCCGATCTTGGTCGCCGGCCAGCCCAGCACCCTCACGAGCGGAGGAACGACAGTCGGCGCGAGCATCGCTACGCCGATGAACAGGATCACGGTTCCGAGGCCAAGCGAGATCAGCCGTACCCCGGTGGACAGCCCACCGACCAGCAGGCCGACGAGCAGCAGCGCGACTGCGACGACCACGGTGGCCACGCCCGCCACGCGGCCGAACCGGGCAAACCGCGACGGCGGAAGGATCGCTCCCTCTCGGACCGCGGCGATCGGCGGCACACGGGTGGCTCGCAGCGCCGGCCGGATCGCTGCCAGCAGCGTGATCACGATCCCGACGAGCAGAGAAACGATCACCGTGCGGGTCGCGAACACCGTGCCGGTCGACGGCAGGTCGATGCCGAACGACACCAGCAGCGCGTTGAGGCCGTGGGCGAGCCCGAGACCGAGGAACAGTCCCACGATCGAGGCCAACACGCCGATCACGAGCGCCTCGAGCATCACCGAGGTCAGCACCTGGCGGCGGCTTGCCCCGAGCGTGCGCAGCGTCGCGAGCTCGCGTGTGCGCTGCGCAACCGTGATCGACAGCGTGTTGGCGATCACGAAGCTGCCGACGAACAGCGCGACGCCGCCGAAGGCCAGCAGGAACGTCTTGAAGATGTTGAGGAAGCCGCTGGTGTCCTTTGTCTGTTGCTTGGCCTGATCCTGGCCGGTCTTGACCTGGCTGCCGGGCGGTAGCAGCGGCTGGATCTGGCTGACCAGCTGGCTGGGCGAAGTGCCGGACTTCGCGGCGACGTCGATCGAGTCGAGCTTGCCCTGCTTCTGGAACAGCTGCTGGGCGATCGGCAGCGTGAAGATCGCCATCGTCGCCCCGCCCAGTGAGGAGACCCCGGCGAACTTCACGGTCCCGACGATCTTGAACTTCTGAACGGGCCCGCGCGCGACCACGCCGATCTCCTGACCGACGCTGAAGTGGTCCTTGCTGGCGGTCGAGGCGTCGATCGCGACCTCGTTGGGGGCGCTCGGCCAGTTGCCCTTCGTCAGGGAGAGAGGGTTGAACCGCTGCCCTGCCGGCGAGTAGCTGAACGCCAGGCCGGGGGCGCCGCCGCGCGAGATCACCTTCCCGTTGTGGCCGATCAGCTGGGCAGAGTCGGAGATCCCACCCGATGCCTGCGCGACGGAGGGCAGACCCCGGATCTGTGTAAGCAGCGATTCGGGCACGGACGGAGTGACGGAGTTCGGCCCGTTGTCGTTTCCGCCGATCGCGCTCTTGCCGCTCACGACCGCATCGGAGTTCTTGTTGGCCTGGGTGAAGACCGTCGAGAACGCCGACTGGATCGTGTCGGTGAGAATGTAGGTGCCGCTCACCATCGCGACGCCGAGGATGATCGCGATCGCGGTGAGCGCCGCCCTGAGCTTGCGCCCGAGCAGGCCGGCGACGGCGACCTTGGTCACTGCGCCAGGGTGCTCATCACCTCGAGCACCTCGGAAGAGCTCGTGTTGGACAGCTCCTTGACGATCAATCCGTCACCCAGGAACAGGATCCGGTCGGCGATGGCTGCGGCCTGCGGCTCGTGGGTGACCATCACAATCGTCTGGTCGTAGGCCTCCGCGGACGTTCTGAGCAGATCGAGGATCTCGCCGCTCGTCTTGGAGTCGAGGTTGCCTGTCGGCTCGTCGGCGAACACGATTGTGGGGCGCGTCACGAGCGCCCGGGCGATCGCCACGCGCTGCTGCTGGCCGCCCGAGAGCTCGGAGGGGCGGTGGTGCCGGCGATCAGCCAGGCCTGTTCTCGCCAGCAGTTGCTCGATCCAGTCGCGGTCGGGTTTCTCGCCGGCGATCGACAGCGGAAGCAGCACGTTCTCCTCTGCCGAGAGCATTGGGAGCAGGTTGAAGAACTGAAAGACGAAGCCGATGTGCTCGCGGCGGACACGCGTGAGCTTGGCGTCGTCGAGCCCGGTGATGTCGATGCCCGCCACCTTCACCTGCCCGCTGGTCGGCTTGTCCAGCCCGGCGAGGATGTGCATCAGTGTCGACTTCCCGGACCCCGACGGTCCCATCACCGCGACAAGCTGACCATGATCCACCTCCAGCGACACGCCGCGCAGCGCGTGCACCGCGGTCGGCCCTTCCCCGTAGCGCCGTTCGACGTCGCGCGCCTCGACGGCGATGCCGCCGGGTGCCATCTCACCCAAGCTTGACCCGTCTCTCTCCTGCGCCCGCACCGAGCCGTGTATAGCAAGGAAATCTGAGCCCGCAAAACACCGGAAAGCTGGGTTCACGAGTCTCTAACGAGTTCCACATCAGCGGCTTCACGCCGGCTCCGCTGTGGGCGCAGGCGAGGCGGGCCGCCGCTAGCGGATGATCCGGAACACGCCCCGCATGAACGGGTGGATCCGGCAGTAGAACGTATAGGTGCCCGGCTTGAGGCTCTTGGGCGTGCTCCAGCTGAGGCTGCCGCTGGCGGGTGTGCCCACCCCGAGCTGGGCCGAGTCAAAGCCGCCGACGCCGTTCGCCAGCGGATAGGAGATGCCGGTGTCCAGGCCGCATGGGTCCTGGCAGGCCGTGACCGTGTGCCAGATCGACTGGATGTAGGCCTGGGTCGGGGCGATGCCGGGCAGGCCGGGGTTCAGCGGGCTGGCGTCGTAATTGCGGAACGTGAGCGACTGGCCTTCCGTGACGGTCGGCGCGCAGCGCTTCTGGTTGGCCGGCGTCTCGAGATCACCGGGCGTGTACACGAAGCCCGCGATCTGGACCGTGTTGCGCCTGCAGCTGCGCAGCGTGTTGGGGTCGACGGTCAGCCAGGTCGTGCCGCCGTGGTGGTTGTTCTCGGACAGATGACCATGGGTCACGTGCCCGTTCTCGTTGATCGCGTGCGCGAACGGGTCGACGCCCGCGACGTGCGCGCTCGCGTCCCGTACGCCGGTGAACGGGTCGAGGCCGACCTGGTCATCCCACGCCTCCCAGACGACCATGATCCCCATCGACTCATACCAGGAAGCGCGCCGCGTCTCGTAGGTGGCGCTGACCCGCATCACGTCGCCCGCGTTCACGTGCGGGCGCCAGTTGCTGGGGGTGGCCGTCATCGCCATGTCCCACGAGATCGGCCCGCGCTTGTCGAAGTAGTGCGCCAGCGATCGGAACAACCGCACCGAGCCTGGCACTGTGCCCCTGATCGTCTTGGCGGCCCGCGCCGCCCCTGGCCGTACGAGGTCGAGGTCGTCGTACAGGCCGCCAGGATGCAGGTGCCCGGCGGTCGCGACGAGCGTTCCAGGATGATCGACCCTGAACACGTTCAGCGGCGGTCCGCCCTGGTAGGGGTTCTTGGCCATGTCCGGGAAGGTGAACTTCCCGTTCTTTCCGCTGTGGCGGTAGACGTTGAACACCGGGTAGAGGTGGTGGGCCTCGACGTCCATCCAGATCGGATGCACGGGCGTGATCCCACGCGCCGCCGGCGAGCTGTCGGGGATGAAGTCCATGTCGTAGGTGATGAAGACCTTGGCCGGCTTCTCGCGCAGGTTGTGGATCATGTAGTTGAGGATCCAGTGGTCGGCGGCGCCGACCGGGTATCCGAAGCCGCGCGGGAACTCGGTGATCGTCTTCTCCTCGCCGGATGCCATGAACGGGTAGAAGCCGCTCTGCGCGTTGCCCTCGCCCCGGCCGGCCTTGCCGTCGGTCAGCCATACGCCGTGATGCAGGTGGATCACGTCGACCCGCGGAATCGCGCCGCAGCACTTGCCGTTGGGCAGCGCGTAGTGGAGGTTCGGCGCTACCCGGATCATGAACCCGTTGACCGGCGGCTTGGGGATCTCGCCGAGATCGGTGAGGATCAGGTTGGCTCCCGGCCTGACCAGGTAGGGCCCGGCGGCGAACTTCAGGTGCTGGACGCTGCTTGAGGCGAACGCGGGAGCGGCGCCGACAAGCGCGAACACCGCAACGATCACTGCGCCGATGACTGCTCGTCTCACGCGCTCCTCCTGGCGCCCGGGCGTCTCCCCGTCCGGTATTGAACCATGGAAGGGGCCGCCACGCGCGGCGGTGCCGTCGGATTAATGGGTGGATTGACCGCTTACGAGGCGGCCGGCGACCTGGCGGCTACCAGGCCTGGGCTTGGCCGCAGTGCGGGCATCCAACCGTCGTCGACACGTGCTCCTCGAACACGTAGCCGCACGCACAGTTGTAGACCGCCGTGTCCTGGGAGGGACCGGCCTGGCGGCTGCGGGCCCGCGATGGGTCCCTCAGCTCGGGTGGCAGCTGCGCCCCGGAAGGCTCGCTGCTCGGTCCCGAATGCTCGCCAGAGTGGTCCGTCCGGCGGCTGCGCCGCTGCCAAGGGGTGCTCTTTCCCCGCTTTGCTCGGACGATCATGTTCATAACCGGTAACGCCAGTTCTCGTGATTTGTTTCGCGCCGGAGGCATTAATTAATTGCCACTAACACGAAACTAATCGGCCGCAACCGCCGGTGCCTGAAGCGAACGCCCAGTCGGGCCGGGGGTTCCGGAGCCATATGCGGGCCGGAGAGGCCTGGCGCGGCGGGGGCGTCGGGCGGGATCGGTGTGGGAGAATTGGCCCAGGCATGGATCCAAGCCGCAAGCGTGCCATCCGCCTAGTCGTCGCCCTCACCGCCGCGCTGCTCCTGGCGTCGGCGCTCGTCTACACGAGCTTCGCCGCGGGCCGCGACGAGGTGACCGCATCGCAGCTGCTGCAGAAGGCCAAGCCCGGGAAGTCCTACATCCTCGCCGGCACCGTGCTTGCCGGCTCGGTCCACCATCACGGCACCACGCTTGTGTTCAGCGTGCGGGATCCCAAACAGAAGGTGGCGGTTCCGGTTCGCTACACCGGGATCGTGCCCGACCCGTTCGCGGAGGGCCGGGGGGTTCTGGTGACCGTGCGCGAGCAGGGATCGCAGTGGATCGGCGAGCAGAACTCGCTGACGACCAAATGCCCGTCGAAGTACCAGGCAGCGAGCTCGTCCTACTGAGATGGCGCTGACCGGTCGCGCGCTGCTGATCCTCGGGCTGGGCGTCGCCGTCTTCGGCGCCGGCGCTTCTCTGTATGGCGCGCGGACCGGACGCCGGGAGTGGGTCGAGTGCGGGCGGCGCTCGGTGTATGCGCTCGCCGGCCTGATGACGCTCGCGTTCGTGATCCTCGAGGCCGCGTTCCTGCGCTCGGACTTCACGTTCAACGTGGTCGCAGGTCATTCGTCGACGACCACGCCGACGTTCTACAAGCTGACCGCGCCGTGGTCCTCGCAGGAGGGCTCGCTACTGCTGTGGGTGTGGCTGCTGTCGCTGTGGTCGAGTCTGGTGCTGTTTTTGACGCGCGGCAAGGTGCGCGAGATCGTGCCCTACGCGACGGCGATCCTGCTCGGCTTCGGCACGTTCTTCCTATCGCTGACGGTGTTCTACGCGAACCCGTTCGCGACCACCTCAAACCCGCCCGCCGAAGGCGCGGGCCTGGACCCGCTGCTGCTTCACCCCAGCATGATGATCCACCCGCCGATGCTGTATTCGGGCTACACGCTGCTGACGATCCCGTTCGCGTTTGCGGTGGGCGCGCTGATCACGGGCCGGCTTGGCTCGGAGTGGATCGCGGTGGTCAGGCGGTTCGCGCTGGCCGCGTGGCTGTTCTTGGGGATCGGGATCCTGCTGGGCGCCCGGTGGTCCTACACCGAGCTGGGATGGGGCGGCTACTGGGCCTGGGACCCGGTTGAGAACGCGGCGCTGATGCCGTGGCTGTGCATCACGGCGTTCATCCACTCGGCCATGATCCAGGAGAAGCGGGGGATGCTGAAGGTGTGGAACGCCTCGTTGGTGCTGGGCAGCGCCACGCTGGCGATCATCGGCACGTTCCTGGTCAGGTCCGGCGTGCTGGACTCGATCCACGCGTTCGGCGCGTCCACGCTCGGGGTGCCGTTCGTCCTACTGATCGCCGCGATGGTGTGCGGGTCGATCGGCCTCGTCGTGTGGCGCCGGCCGCAGCTTCGCTCCGAATCGCAGCTGGATTCGCTGCTGTCCCGCGAGGCCGTGTTCCTGTTCCAGAATTTGGTGCTGGTCGCGATGGTGTTCGTGGTGTTCTGGGTGACGTTCTTCCCGCTGATCTCCGAAGCCGTCACGGGGACCAAGGTGTCGGTCGGGCCGCCCGCGTTCCGGCCGTTCATCGTGCCGCTGGCGCTCGTGCTGGTGCTGCTGTCGGGCATCGGGCCGATCATCGCCTGGCGCCGCGTGACGGTGGCCAACCTCAGGCGCAACTTCACGATCCCGGTGCTTGTAGGGCTCGTGACGTTGGTGGTGCTGATCGTTGCCGGCGGCGGGACCAGTTCCCGGCCGTTGGCCTTGATCATGTTCGGGCTCGGCGGCTTCGTGATCGCGACCGTGGTGCAAGAGATCTGGCGCGGGGTGAGCGCACGGCGGGCGATGAGCCGCGATCCGGTTCCCGTGGCGCTCGTCCAACTGATTCGCCGCAACCGTCGCCGCTACGGCGGCTACATCGTCCACGCCGGGCTGGCGGTGCTGCTGATCGGCGTCGCGGCGTCGTCGTCGTTCCAGCATTCCAGCGACGTGTCGCTCGCTCCCGGGCAGCACGCCGTCGTCAACGGCTACACGATCCGCTACGTGCGCCCGCTCGCATCCGCCAGCGCGCAGAAGATCTCCTTCGGGGCCGTCCTGGACGTGTCCAAGGGCGGCAAGCACGTCACCACGTTGACAACGACGCGCGGCTTCTACCCGGCGCAGGACCCGACGCTCGGGATTATCGGCCGCTTCTTCAACGGCTCAGCGGACAGCAACGTCGGCCTCCGGGCGGGCATCACCAAGGACATCTGGACGGTGATCAACCCGGACCTCGGGCCGCTGCAGGGGTTGATCAGCAAGGGCGACCGGCTGTTCGCCGCCGACGAGTCGCAGATCATGTCGCGCGCGTCCAAGGTGTCGACGCAGCAGACCCAGCAGTCGCTGAACGCCCTGTTCGCCGAACGCGACGCGGCGATCTCCGGTCTGGTGGCGCGGTTTAAGTCGCACCCGTGGTCGGTGAACTTCCTGCTGATCGTCTCGCCGCTGGTGACGTGGATCTGGCTCGGAGCGCTGATCATCGCGTTCGGTGGCTTGATCGCGCTGTGGCCGGTGCCAGCGTTCGCTAGGCGCCGCGCTGTGGCGCGCGCGGGGGCGGGGAGGCGCACGTCGCCGGCCGTCGCCGCGCGCGAGACCGCGTAGCCTCGGGGTGCAGTGCTGCAGTTCCTGATCGTGCTGGCGATCCTGGCCGTGGTGGTGATCGTCGTGACCGGCCCGCTTCGCAGCGTGTCCCGGCCCTCCGCGACGGCCGATGACAGCACTGAGATCGCCGACCTCGAAGCCGCCCGCGAGGCCAAGTACCGCGAGATCCGCGACGCCGAGCTCGACCACAGCACCGGCAAGCTGTCGGACGAAGACTTCGAGGCGGTCGACAGGACGCTGCGCGCGGAGGCGGTCGAGATCCTGCACGCGCTCGATCGCGCCCGCAGGGCGTGAGTGGCCGCTACCATCCCGATCGATGACCACGCTCCTCGGCATTCTGCAGGTGTTCATCTGCGTCGTCCTGATCTTCCTGATCCTGATGCACTCGGGTAAGGACGCGGGGCTGTCGGGCGCCTTCGGCGTCGGCACCGGCGCTGGACCGTTCGGCGGCGGCTCGCTCGTCGAGCGCAACCTGAACCGCTGGACGATCGGCTTCGCGGTCGTATTCGCGATCAACACGATCGTCCTGATCAAGATCAGTTAGGGCGGCGGGGCCGAGGACAGGCTCGCCTGGCCGGAAACGTCCCGGTCGACGCATCCCCGATGAGGCGGTGGAACGTTCCCGCTCTGGGGGAGCGGTTACGTCCCGGGGCGACCTCAGATGACCGTGGCGTGGGACGTTTCCGTGCCCGTGTCGGGCCTCGCCTCGCGCGGGCGCGCGCGAGCGCGTATCGCCGTGCGCGCGAACAACGGCCGCACGGCCGGGGGCAGCCGCCCGTCCGTCGACAGCCACGACCCGGCGAGGATCAGCAGCAGGCCGGCGACCGCGCCGGTGCCGGGACGCTCGCCAAGCACGGCGACTCCTAGCGCCAGCGCCACGACCGGATTGATGTAGGTGATCACGGTCGCCCGGCTGGTCCCCGCCTCGCTGATCAGCACGATGAAGATCACGAACGCCACGGCCGTGCACACCAACCCGAGGAACATCACGGCGGCGACCGCGCCGACCGTCGGCGCGGAATGCGGGCGGTCGGCGATCGCCGGCGCCAATAGGATCAGCGAAGCGATCGCGAGGCTCGCGCCCATCGTCGACCGCGGGTCGAGGTCGCGAAGGCGGTGCTTGACGACCATCGGGCCAATCGCATAGCCGACGGTCGCGAGCAGGATCGCGCCGGCGCCGATCAGCTCCTTGACGTTGCCGGATACGTCGATGCCCACCAGGACGACGACGCCGCCGAACCCGACCACCAGCCCCAGCGCCCGGACCGGCGTGGGCCGCTCGCTCTCGTCGAAGCGGATCGCGAGCACCGCGCCCACCAGCGGCACCGCCGCGACGATGATCGCGGCCAGCGACGAGTCCACGTGCACCTCGCCGGCGGCGATCAGCGGAAACGGGATCGACATCTCGACGACCGCGAGCGCAACGAGCCAGCGCCACCCGCCCCGAAGCGTCGGCAGCGTGCCTGCGCGCCAGGCGAGCGTCAGCAGCACCACCGCCGCGAGCGTGACACGGCCCCAGGCCAGCGCGAGCGGGGGGACGCCGCCGTCGACGGCGATCTTGATGAACAGGTACGAGGCGCCCCAGATGATCGACATCGCGGCGAACGCGATCCAGGCGCGACGGCTCATACGAGCCTCACGCTACAGAGTCTCGCCGCTGAGCCCGTCGACGAGCCGCAACAGGTCCAGCGGACTGAACGGCTTGGTCAAGAACAGGTCGGCGCCAGCCTCCTCGGCCTCGCCCTGCACGGTGTCGCTCTGGGCGGCGGTCAGCATCACGATCGTGGCGTTGCCGGTCGTCTCGTCGGCGCGGAGCCTGCGGCACGCCTCGATGCCGTCGAGCTCGGGCATGTCCACGTCGAGGAACACGATCGCGGGACGCTCACGCCGGGCCACCTCGAGCGCCTGAAGGCCGTCGGCGGCTTCGTGGAGGTCGAAGTCGGTGACGTCCTCGAGCGTGGTGGTGATCAGCTTGCGGATGAACTGATCGTCGTCGACGATCAGCACGCCGCGGCTCATCCGCCGACCCCTCGGAGCGCCCGGACGCTCATCGGAGCTCGCGGCGGATGCGCTCGAAGACCTCGTCGTCGATCGTGTTGAACGCGTCGATCACGCGAGGATCGAAATGCGTGCCCGACTCAGCGACGATCATCTGGCGCGCTACCGGGATCGGCGAGGCCGACCGGTAGGGGCGGTCGCTGGTCAGCGCATCGAGCACGTCGGCGACGGCGAATACGCGCGCTGACAGCGGAATCTCGTCGGCGACGAGGCCGTCGGGGTAGCCGGTGCCGTCCCAGCGCTCGTGATGATGGCGGACGACCTTCGCCGATTTGCGCAGGAACTCGATGTGCCGCACGATCTCGGCGCCCACTACAGGGTGCTCGATGATCAGCGCGCGCTCGTCGGCGGTGAGCCGGCCCGGCTTGTAGAGGATCGAGTCGGGGATCGCGAGCTTGCCGATGTCGTGCAACAGAAAGCCGAACTCGAGGTCCGGCTGGTCGGACACCGGGGGGCCGTATGCCTTGGCGATGTCGAGCCCGTACGCCGTCACGCGCTCGGCGTGCTTGCGCGTGTACGCGTCGCGAGCCTCGACCGCGTTTGACAGGGCCCGCACCGTCGCCATGTACGAGCGCCGCAACTCCTGGGCGCGGGCGCGCTCCTGCTTGAACGTCTCGCGCAGGTCGGTCGCGTAGCGCTCAAGCTGCCGTTCCTTTTCGGCAGCTTCGCGGTCTCGTTGAGCGAGCTCCCTGCGAAGGCGTTCGAGTTCCTGGATCAACCCGACGTCGCTCTGAACAACCATTTTGCCCGTGAGGCTACCCTTCCCTCTCGCCTTTGAGCGCAGCAAGCACCGCGCCAGCGGCCTCTTCGGCCGGGACGACCTCCATGCCAAGCCTGTTCACTCCCGGCGGAGTGGGCGTCTCGCTGTCGGAAAACAGTATCACCACCCTGCGTACCCGCCGGCCTCGAAGATCCAGAGCTTGCAGGACCGCTTGCGGGTTCCGCACGCCTACGTCGACGAGCGCCACTTCGAATCGCCGCTCCTCGCAGACGCGCGCGGCGGCGGCTCCGGTGAGCTCCCACTGGTGCTCGATACCGAGATCGTCGAGCGCCGGCTCCACCAGCGACTGGAGCTCCGGACGGCCGACGACCAGCACACGGGAGCGCCCGGCGCGCACCGCCGCGCCGAGCACGTTGCGCAGCTCGTCAGCGTCGATCGGCTTGGTCACGGCCCACTCTCCGGCGAGCTCCTGCTGGCCGGAGAACACCGAGACGAACACGATCGGCGTGTTGCGCAACGCGGGGCTCTCGCGGATCTGCTGCAGGACCTGAAAGCCGTCCATTCCCGGCATCAGGATGTCGAGCGTCACCGCGTCGAAGTTGTCGAGGCGCAGTAGCTCGATCGCCTCCTCGCCGCCGTGGGCGATCGTGACCTGCACGTCGAGCGGCGCGAGCTGTCCGGCGATCAGCTCGGCGATCTCCGGCTCGTCGTCGACCACCAGCACGTTACGGCCGCGGATTGCGTCGAGCGCCGCGGTGACCTCGATGCCGGTGACGGCAGCTGGCAACCGCACCCGGAATGTGCTTCCGCGACCGGGCGCGCTCTCAACGCCCACCTGCCCCTGGTGCAGCTCCACCAGGGACTTGACGATCGACAGGCCGAGCCCGGTACCCGGTGTGGAGCCTTTGCGTCCCCGGTAGAACCGGTCGAACACGCGCGAGGCCTCCTCGAGCGTCATCCCGACCCCCGAGTCCTCGACCACGATCTGCACCCAGGCACGATCGGGCTCAACGCCGACGTGGATCCGTCCGCCCTCCTTTGTGTACAGGTGGGCGTTGGTCAGGAGGTTCGCGAAGATCTGGCGCACCCGCGCCGCATCCGCGAGCGCCAACGGCAGGTTGGGGGCGACATACACGCCGAGCTGCTGGTGCTTCTCGGTGATCCGCGGCCCCATCAGCTCGACGACCTCCTTGACGGCCTCGCCGACGTCGATCGGACGCCGGTTGATCTCGACGTGATCGGCCTCGATGCGCGCCACGTCGAGCAGGTCGTTGACCAGGTCGACGAGCCGATCGGTCGACTTGAGGATGATCTCGACGAACTCGCGCTGTCGCTCGGACATGTTCTCCGACGAGCGCTCCAGCAGCTCGACGAATCCCTTGATCGACGTCAGCGGGCTGCGCAGCTCGTGCGAGGCCGTCGCGACGAATTCGCTCTTGGCGCGCTCGAGCCTGGCGCGCTCGCTCATGTCGCGGACGGTCCAGACCACGCCGTCGGATTCGCTGCCCAGTGGCGCCGCGTTCACGGCAAGGGTTCGGTCGTTGTGGTCGATGACGGTCTCCCCGCGCAGCGCCTCCTCGACCGGCGGAAGCGGGCTGTCGTCGCCGTCGACCTCGTCGCCGACAGCGAGCTCGGGAACGAGCTCGCCAGCCCGCGGATTGACCGTGGCGATCGTCGACGATCCCGGTTCAGTGACGATCAGCGCATCGCCGAGGCTGGCGACCGTCACAGCGAGCCGCCGCCGCTCTCCCTCGAGCTGCTGGTACGCCGCCACCAGCTCGTCTGCCATCGTGTTGAACGCTCTTGCGAGCTCCTGCAGCTCGCGGGGCCCCGCCGGCTTTACGCGGGGACCTAGACGACCGGACACCAGGCCCCGCGTGGCCTTCACAAGGTCCTCGAGCGGCGCCTGCATTCCTCGCACCAGCCCCGCAACCAGCGCCAGCGCGCCGATTATCGCAAGCACCCCGGCGATCGCCACGAGCATGAGCGCCCGTCGCGACGACGAGCGGGCATCCGCGCGGGCTTGCGCTTGGCGGGACAGCTGGCGCGCCTGGAGCTGGTTGGCGAGCGAACGCGACCGGGCAAGGGGGCCGGACGGCGCCGTCGCGAGCGAGAAGCGGCCCTGTCTGGCGAGTTGCCGGGCCTGCGTCTCGGCGGCGATCTGGGCCTGCGCGAGCCGCATGCTGACGGGATCGTCCTGCGCGAGCGACATGACGTTCCGAGCCGCGGCGGCGAACGTGGCTGCAGCCTGGCTGCGGGCAGCGGCGGCCCCCGGCCCTCTGGCGTCGCGCAACACCTCCTCCTCGGTCACCCCGGCGCTGGCGAGGTTCGCGGCCGCGGTCGCCAGCGATGCACTGTCGACGAGCTTGTCCTCGTAGTGCTGACGCGATGTGTACAGGCTCGCCACGCCCACGGCCGCGACCACCGCCAAAGCCACGGTGAGGCCGACGAGCGCCAGGCGGAGCGAACGGGCAATCGAAAGACGCTGCATGAGATTTGCGCGTGCGAGTTGACCTGCTCCGACGGCTGATCGTACCCCACTCAAGACGGCGATCCTACCGGCGAAAAATGCGTTGTATGCGGGTAGGATGCGCGCGTGATCCTCGTGCGGGCGTGGGTTAGGCAGGCCCTGGGCGCGTCTGGCGTTGCCGTGGCGGTTCCGGCGGCGATGCTCGGAGTGCTGGTCTTGCTGACGCTGTCGGGCGGGCTCGGACGGATCGGGAACATCGGACAGGCGTTCTCCGGTCCCCGGCTGCCGGCGCCCGTTGGGCCGGGCCCGTCGATCCTGGGGAAAGCCGGCGCCCGCCCGGAGCGGCTGCTCGCTGCGCTTGGCAGCGGCCCGGTCCGCGCCGGCGCGTCCGCACCTGCCCGGACACCCGGTTCCGGGGCGTCGCGCGGGGGTCCCGCGCCGCATCGCGGCCCGTCCGGCGGCGCGGGAGGGCAGGGCGGCCCCGGAGGGCCGGGTCGCGGGGGCGGCACCGGCGCTCCCGCCGGCGGTGCGCCTGCCGGGGGAGGCTCGGGCGGCCCACCAACCGGTCCGGGGGATCCATCGCCGTCGCACCGGCCGTCGCCGGGCCCCAGCCTGGTCAGCCGTGTCACGGCCGCCGCCTCAACGGTTGCAGGCCGGCTGCCCGGCCCGTTGGGGCCCGCCGCTGCGCAGACCGTCGAAACGGTCGGGCCTGCCGCCGGCACGCTGGTGCCCTCGGTGCCTGTGCAGGCCCCGAGCCAGGCGGGCGGACAGCTCCCCGGAAAGGTCGCGGCGCTAGCCTCGATTCGATGAAGGCATCGCTGATCGCACGCGGGCTATCGGCGGCGTGCGCGGTAGTGCTTGTCGCTTGCGGCGGACACGCGGTAGGAGCCTCGACGTCGCGCTCCACAACGTCCGACCAACCCACCACCGCCACCGGTGCGACGAGCTCCGGCCCCGCGCCGGCCGCAGCGCCCGCCGCCGCCGGCCGCGGCGACTGGCTGCGGTTCGACTTCAACGCCCAGCGCAGCGGCGTCGGGCCGTCCAGCACGGGCATCACCAGCCAGAACGTCGGGCAGTTGCGGCTGCAGAAGGTCCGGGTCCCCGGCACCGTCGACTCATCGGCGATCGAGTTGCACGCGCTGACCGTCAAGGGGCGCTCGCGCGACGTCGCGATCATGACCACGACGTACGGCCGCACGTTCGCCCTCGATGCGGGCACCGGCGCCATGCTCTGGGAGTTCACGCCGGCCGACATCCACTCCTACGAGGGCAGCGCCCAGATCACGACGGCCACGCCGATCGCCGACCCGGATCGGCGGTTCGTGTACGCGGCGAGCCCGGACGGCCGAATCCACAAGCTGCTGATCGCAAGCGGTCACGAGATCCACTCCGGCGGGTGGCCCACGCGCGTCACGTTCGACGCCACCCACGAAAAGATCGCCTCGGCGCTGAACATCAGTGGCGGGTCGCTGCTCGTCACGACCGGGGGATACATCGGCGACGCGCCGCCGTATCAGGGTCACGTCGTGACGATCAGCCGCGCGACCGGTCGGATCACGGCCGTCTGGAACTCCCTGTGCTCAGACCGCCACGCGCTGATCCGCCCGCCGTCGTCGTGCTCAGCCAGCGACTCGGCGATCTGGGGGCGTGCGGGCGCCGTCGTCGAGCCCGGGACCGGCCGAATCCTCGTCACGACCGGCAACGCGCCGTTCAACGGGTCGACGAACTGGGGCGACAGCGTGCTCGAGCTGAGCAGCGACGGGCGCACGTTGCTGCACAACTGGACGCCTGCCAATCAGGCCCAGCTGAACGCCCAGGACGGCGACCTCGGCAGCACCTCGCCCGCGGTGCTCCCCAACTTCCACGGCTTCCGGCTCGCGGTCCAGGCCGGCAAGGACGGCATCCTGCGGCTTTTGAACCTCAGCCGGCTCAACGGCACGACGGGCCGCGCCGGCCCGCGCCTTGGCGGCGAGCTTCAGCGGATCGCGACGCCCGGCTCGGGGCCCGTGTTCACGGCGCCGGCCGTGTGGAAGCATGCCGGGCGGATCTACGTGTTCCTCGCAGGCACGTCTGGCACGAGCGCCTACGTGCTCTCCGGCACGCAGCCGCGCCTGCACGTCGCCTGGAGCGACTCGGCGTCCGGAACGAGCCCGATCCTCGCCGGCGGGCTGCTGTACGTGTTCGATCCGGTGGGTTCTCTGAACGTGTACTCGCCGACAACGGGTCACAAGCTGATCTCGCTGCCCGCCGGGTCAGGGCACTGGAACAGCCCGATCGCGGTCGGCGGTCGCGTGATCCTGCCCGTCGGCGACGCCAACGATCACGCGACCAGCGGCGTCGTCGACATCTACCACCTTCCGGGGCACTGACCCTCGCGGTCGGCCGCCAAACTCCTGCAAATCGGATGCAATTTTCGATGCACGGTGGTCGGCGGCTGGTCGCGGCGCCGCCGTCCCTGGTAGCTTCGCCGGCGGTCTGAGACGCAGGACGGTCAAAGCTCGTCGTGCCGCGTCGGTCGTCGCGCTGCAATCAGTGGCGGTGGTCGGCGCAGTCGCGCTGCTCGCAGGATCCAGCAGCGCCGACTTGTCGAGCCGTTACAAGACCCACCAGCACCAAGCCAACCAGTTGCGGTCCGCGATCCAGGCCGACTCCACCAGGATCCGGGGGTTCCAGGGCAGAGTCGGTGACCTCGAGCAGCGCCTCCGCGGACTCCAGAACAGCATCGCCGTGCAGGAGCGGCAGCTTTCCGGCGTTCGGTTCCAGCTCGGTGCCGCTCGCACTCGGCTGACGCACCTCCAGGCCGACTACAACCGCGGGCGCAAGGTCCTCGCGGCGCAGCTGGTCGCCGAGTACGAGTCACCGCCCCCGACGCTGATGAACGTCGTCGTCGATGCGCAGGGTTTCAACGACCTGCTCAACCGTCTGAACAACATGCGTGCCGTCGAGCGGCGCAACGCGCAGACGGTCGCGCTCGTCAACAACACTCGCAAGGCGGTGACCGCGCAGACCCAGCGACTTTCCCAGATCGAGGGCAGGTTGCAGCGGGCCGTCACCACCGTGCTGGTCGAGCGCGACAACGTTGCACAGGTGCGGCTGTCGATCGTCAACCAGGAGTTCGCGGTCCTACGCTCGCGCGGCCGCAGGTTCGCGCAGCTGATATCGCTGCGCAGCACGCTCACGCGTGAGGCGAGGATCCTCGATCAGCGCGCCGCTGCGGCCGCGGCGCGGGCAGCGCAGTCGAGCGGCGGAGTGATAGCCGCTCCGGGATCGTGTGCGAACACACCGTTCGTCGCCCACGGCGGTCCGTACGGCTTCTTCCCCGCCGCCGGCACCAACTACAGCGTTGGCGTGGAGCCGATCATCGCCGCGCGGCTCGACCAGCTAGGGCGCGCCCTGCAGCTGCACCTGATCGGCATCTCCGGTTATCGCAGCCCGGCGCACTCGGTTGAAGTCGGCGGCTTTGCCAACGACCCGCACACCCAGGGGCGGGCGTCCGACACCCCGGGCGTCGAGGGCGTTCCCGAGGCCACGCTCGAGAAGTTCTGCCTCACGCGCCCGTTCCCCGGGGCGCACGAGGCCGATCACATTCAGCTCTCGTAGCCTCGCGCGCTACAGCCGCTGGCCAGCCTCGGCGGCAGCGCGCTCGCCGGAGCGGACCGCCCCATCCATGTACCCGTTGAAGGTCTCGGCGGTCTCGGTGCCGGCCCAGTGAAGTGGGCCGACCGGCTCGCGCAGCGCCGTGCCGAAGTCCGTCCAGACGCCCGGCGGCATGTAGCCCGCATAGCACCCTCGCGTCCACGGATCGGCCGACCAGTTGCGCTCGATCAGCGTGGTCGGGTGCGCGGCGCGCGCGCCGAACAGGCGCTGGAACGAGCCGAGCACAGCACGTCGGCGGGCGGCAGCGGACTGGCGCCACAGCCGCCGGGCGTCGGCGCCCTCCACGAACCCGAGCAGCACCCCCGGCTTTCCGTCCGGGGGAGAGTTGTCGAACGTGACCGACACCGGCGGCCGGTCGCTATTGGCGTAGCCGTTGAGCCCCTGCGCGCGCCAGAACGGCGTCGGGTACACGGCCTGGTACTTGATCACCGATCCCTGGGGCACGCGCTGGGTGAGCCCGTCACGCAGCGGCGGGAGCGCCGGCTCGTAACCGATGCGGCCGGCGAGCATCGGCGCCATCGCCACGATCACGCGGCGGGCGCGCCAGCTCCCGGAGTCGGTCTCGACCGTCGCCCCGCGTCCGTCGTACGAGATCTGGCGCACCGGCGTGCGCAGGAACACGCGATCACCAAGGCGCTGTGCCATCAGGATCGAGACGAGCTGCGAGCCGCCCACGAACCGCGAGTCCTGTGCTCCGCCAGACGTGCTCGCCAGGCTCAGCACGCCGTTGCCCGAATGGAAGTAGAACATCGCGTGCAGCAACGACACGTCGCGCGGCTCCGCGGCGAGGATCGCCTTGGCCGCGAGGTCGAAGACGAAGCGGGCGCCCGCGGTTCTCGAGTTGGCGAGCTTGAACGTCTCGAGCGTCTGTGCGTCGAGCTCGGCCGCGTTGGCTGCCGTCCACGGCTTGTCGAGCGGGACGGTGTTCTGAAGCGCGACGGTCTTGGAGAGCAGCTGTCCGAAGTCGGTTGCGTCCGGCTCGGGCAGCGGTGGGATCACGCCTGTGAAGTGGGTGACCTTGCCGGCGTAGTCGAGCACCTGGGCCCCGCGCGTGAAGGTCTTGAACGTCTTGATCCCATGCGCGCGGGCTCGCGCTAGGACCCGATCCTGTCCGGGACCGACCCACTCGCCGCCCACCTCGATCTCCTTGCCGTGACCGACCGGGTGGTTGAGCGTCCTGCCGCCGACGCGGTCGCGCGCCTCGAGCACGGCGACCGTGTGGCCTGCCCTGTCGAGGTCGGTTGCGGCGGTAAGACCGGCCAGGCCGGCGCCGACGACGACCACGTC
>DASSGR010000177.1:0-26340 GCA_035693425.1 Solirubrobacteraceae bacterium | reverse complement strand
GCTGGGAGGCTTCACTCCCTTGGGGCAAACGATCGTCGCGCCGGTTGGCACGGCCGAGAGCGCGATCACGCCGGCTGCCACAAGGCCCCCGGCAGGCGCCAGCCATCTGAGGTGCGAGTACCTCGTCATCTAAGTCCTCCTGATCGGGAACCACCCCGCACGGGGCGTCCGTTACTACGCGGCAGCCCCTTGACGACTGACAACCGCTGGCTCTGAGATTCGCCCTTCGCCCGCGGCGAGCGTCTCTCGCACGAACACCTCTTCGAGAATTCTGCCGCGAGCGCACAGCACTTCCGGTGTGCGCGGGTCCGTCGGGCGAGGCGACAGGTCCGCGAGCTGCTCGGGTGCGACGAGCCGCCTGAGCGCTCCCTGACGTTCGAGCCACACGTCCACTGCCGGAGTCTTCCCGGCGAACATCGTCCAGGTCGGGATTCCCATGATCGCGGCCTCTCGAGTCATCGTCCCGCCGGCCGCGATCATCACGTCGGCCGCGTACACGAGCGATCGGGAATCGATCGCGGCGCTGGGGACGATGCAGTTGCGCAGGGCGAGACGTTCTATCGCCGCGATCTGCTCCGGGTGACGCGTGAGTACCACGCAGACGACACCCTCTTGCGAGCAGACCGTGCGAAGCGCCGGTTCGAACAGCGGATTTGCAGAAGAGTGATAAACGGCACGGGTCGGCGGAGTCCGCGCCACGGCCACGATTCGGGGCCGTCGATCGACCCCGACCTTGGCCATGATCGCGCGATCGGGTTGGAAATCGCCGATGTAGAGCTCCTCCTTGAGACCCGGGTAGCGCACGACCTTTGCGGGCCCGGCACCTTGCTGTCGGATGACGTTCAGCGGGAGCACCTCCGGTACCAGCACCGTCGTGGCGAGGCGAAATGCCACGTGGTTTGCGGGCTGATGCTCGAAGTCCATCGCCGTGACGGCTGGTATTCGCAGGCTGCGCGCGGCGACGATCTGCGCGTAGGAGTTGTGCGAGAGCGCGACGTCCGGACGGGCTCTTGCGGCCCAGCGGCGGAGGTCGAGGATGCGCTCTCCGAGCGTCGCCACCTTCGACGCTCTTGCTCTCGGGCTGGCGCCGCCGATCACGTCGACCGCGGGCCACCGCTCGATCGCAAGCTCGATCGTCTGCGCATTATCGCGGGCGGTGACCAACACCTGATGACCCTCGGCCTCAAGCCATCGCGCGACTGGCGCGAACAGCAGCGGGTGCGGTGAGTTCGAGCAGTCGATCCATATCTTCATGCGCCCGCCTTCAGTCCGTTGCTCCGGCGACCATGGCCGGCGCGTCTGCGGGTTGTTTGCAGATCACCGCGGCGAGCCTCTCTGCGGCGTGGCCGTCCCACCCCGGGGGCGCGAGGTGCGCCTTCCCATTCGTCCGCGCGAGTGCGGGCAGGATCTCGGCGATCCGAGACGGATCGAGTCCGAGCAGCGTGTTGGTTCCGGCCCGCACGGTCACGGGGCGCTCGGTGTTGTCGCGCAGCGTGAAACACGGGACGCCCAAGTACGTGGTCTCCTCCTGCACGCCCCCGGAGTCCGTCAGCACTCCGGCGGCGTCGGCCTGCAGCGACAAGAACTCGAGATAGCCGACCGGCTCAAGTAGGCGGACCGCCGGGTCAACCCGGTGCTGCTCGAGCATCTTGCGGGTCCTCGGATGAAGCGGAAACACGACCGGCAACTCGCGCGCGATCCGGCCCAACTCGTCGAGGACGTCGAACAGCAGTGGTCCATCCACAAGCGCGGGCCGATGGAGCGTGACAAGCAGGTATTCGCCGGGTCTGAGGCCCGCTTGCGCCGAGGCGCCGAGCGCCCGGAAGCGTTCCTCCATCGCGACGAGCGTGTCGATCATCGTGTTGCCGACGAAGTGGATGCGCTCGCGCGCTATGCCCTCCGCCTGCAGGTTGTCGCTCGCCTCGTCGGAATGGATGAACAAGTAGTCGCTGAACTCATCGGCGACGATTCGGTTGATCTCCTCGGGCATGCTGCGATCGAAACTCCGCAGCCCGGCCTCCACGTGGGCCAGCGCCACGCCGAGCTTGGCGCCAACGAGCGTCGCGGCCAGCGTCGAGTTGACGTCTCCCGGGACGAGCACGAGGTCTGGGCGCTCGGCATTCATCACGGTCTCGATTCGCTCCATCACGCGCGCGGTTTGCACGGCGTGCGTGGCGGAGCCGACCTCGAGCACGTAATGCGGCGTCGGCACTCCGAGCTCGTCGATGAAGACCGAAGACATCATCCGGTCGTAGTGCTGGCCGGTGTGCACCAGCACGTGCTCACCGTCGGGCATGGCGCGGCGCAGCTCAGCGATGACCGGCGCCATCTTGACGAAGTTGGGCCGCGCCCCTACCACGTACATGAGCTTCACGGCGGCGGCACTGTACCCCCCGGATTTTCTTGTCCGGGGAGGTCGCACAACATCTGTTCACCTACGGCCGGCGACGATCGTTGTCGTCGCCGTCGCAGGAGCCTGTGTCGCCGTCGCCCGTTCGGCGCCTCAGGGGCGTCGGGCAGCGTGGTCCCGGTGATGATCGCCTCGGGCGCGGCGTGCGTCATCCAGTGCGCGCGGTCGGGGCCGACGAGCGCCGCCGCGATCCGCGCGGCCTTCGCGAGGCACGTGACCGGTCGCCAGCCGGCCGCTCGGTGGCCGTCGGAGGCGAGCGCGTGCGCGAGGCCCTCCGAGCACAGGTAGCGCCCCAGTCGGTGAGTTTCTGAGCGGCGGCCCGCATCGAGCAGCGTCTCTGCGTTCACCTGAAGCAGGACTCCGTCCCGGACAAGGTCGGCGAGTCGAGCCGGCGCGCGCTGGAATTCGACGTTGCGTTCGGGATGCGCCAGCGTCACGCGCAGTCCTTTCGCGCGGAGCTGGTTCAGCCAGCTCTCGAGGCCGACGACGTCGAACGTCGGCGTCTCGATCAGGAGGTCGGTGCCTCGCTGACCGTAGGTGGCGAGGGCGAGTTCCCCGTCGCTGGCCTCGAGCGCCCAGACGAGCGACACCTCCGCGCCGCACACGATCTGGATCTCGATGCCTTCGCGCGCGCAGGCACCCCGGAGCGTTCGGCACCGGCGGTCGAGCTCGTCGACCTGAACGTTGGGAAAGTCCGAGCGAAGGTGCGGCGTGACCGCGAGCGTGCCGATGCCTGCCGTGGCCGCCGCCCGCAGCATCGCGATCGATCCTCCCATGTCGGAGGGACCGTCGTCGATTCCCGGCAGCACGTGCGCGTGCAGATCGACGTAGCCGAGCACAGTGCCTGGGATACGTCGCACCGCGCCCCGAACTGACGCCACGAGCCGTCGGATCGGAATTTTCGGGCGCTTTCGTGGCCATTTGTCCAGTTCGGATGAGGTCGATCCAGCAATGCGCGCGTCCGTCCGCTGTGACCAAGTGTGTCCAGGTTTGGTCGCGTATTACTTGCCTTGGGCTGCATGTACATGCAGCTGCTGGTCGCTGCCATCGTTCCGACGGGCCCTGCCCTAGCGGCCACGCCGCTCTCGCACGAGCGCCTCGGGATCAACTTCACAGGCGCCCCGCCGAACCTTGCGACCGCCTCGGCGGCGGGCGTGGGCCTGGCCCGCGACCAGGTGATCGCCGGGACCGACACCGATGCGGTCGTGCAGCTGGCCGCCGCCGCGCACCTGCGTCTCTACCCGATGCTGGGCCTGCCGAGGAGCCAGGGTGCCACCGCGGATGCCAGCGCGATGGCTGCGTTCGTCACCTCGTTCGCCCAGCGGTATGGACGCGGAGGCTCATTCTGGTCGCAGCATCCAGAGCTTCCGTACCTGCCGGTGGAGAGCTACGAGATCGGCAACGAGCCCGACATCACGCCGACGGCGCCGGCGGACGAGACCTCGCTTCACTACGCCGACCCCGCGTCGTACGCGCTCGTGTACCAGGCCGCACGCGCCGCGCTTCATCAGGTCGATCCTACGGCCCAGGCCGTTGTCGGTGGCATGCTCGACTCCGGCGCGATCGGGCTTGGCGACGCCGAGCGGTACCTGAGTCCGATCGGCCCGATGGACGCGGTCGGCTACCACCCATACCTGTACGACGTGACGAGGATGGAGCAGGACACGCTCGCACTGCGCCAGTGGCTCGACGCAAACGGCCACGGCGGCGTCCCGCTCGACATCAACGAGTTCGGCGCGGCCGCGGGCGTTACGGCCGGGTCCGCCGCATGGGGGGCGCAAGTGGCGCAGTACACCCAGTGGGCGCTGTGCACGCCGACGCTGCTTGTCGAGAACGTCCAAGCGTTCTGGTGGGGGGCGGTCCCGTTGGCCAACACTTCTCCGTGGTTCGCGATGGTCGATAGCGCGCTCTCACCGACGCCGCTCGGGACCGCGTACCTGGGTGAGGTGAGTGCCCTGACCGCTCAAGGCTGCCCGGCAGTCGCGCCGACGTTGCCCCCGACCCACGCGGCCGTGCCGACGTCCAAGCGCGCGAAGCCACACAAGACCCGTAAGCCGGCCAAGCGGTCCCACCGCCGCAAGCACCGGCGGCCCGTCAAGGCTTCCCACGACGACAGGTGGCGGCCCCTCCCCCCGAAGAAGTCCGCGACTCGCGGGCACCGCTAGCCAATTAAGGCGACTGTCAGCCGCGGGGGCTGTCGAACGTATCCCCGGTCATGAGGCGCATCGCGATCGCGCTGGCAGTTGCGCTTGCCGCTCCATCGTTGGCGCAAGCGCGCGTGCACAAGATCGCGCCGCCCGGGAATTCGGGGGTGGGCCAATACGTGGAGACAGTGCCGACCGCGGACGGGGGCCAGCCGACCAACACCGTCCACCCCGGCGGCGTCGGCGGGTCCGGGGGCCGCGGTGGGACGGGCAGGGGTCCGGGCGCCACGGGAGGCGGCGCAATCGCGGCTTCGACACAACGCGCCCTCGCCAAACAGGGCCCAACCGGCGATGCCACGGCGGCGCTCGCGGCGGCCACCGCCCCGAGCCGCACACGGCCGGCCGCTCGCTCGGGCGACGCCCGATCGACGTCGTCGGGTTTGCCGAGCTTCGCTGGCCAGGGGTCGTCGCCCTCGACGAGCGTCCTCAAGGCCCTCGCCGGTTCGACGAGTGGGGGAGGGCTCGGTCCGTTGCTGCCGATCGCGCTGATCGGCAGCGTGCTGGCGGCCGCGGTCCTCACGCTGGTGCGTCGGCGCCGCACCAGCTGAATAAGCACGCTGAGTGCGCCTGCGTACGCTCGTCCTCGCCGCCGTGCTTCTCGCAATGGGTGCGAACGTCCGCGACGCGCGCGCACACGGGCTCACGCTCGGGTTCAGCGCCGATCCGGCGCTCACCGGAAACGCCCCCGCTGCGGAAGCGACCTGGATTCCACGTGCCGCAGCGGAAGGCGCCGGCATCGTGCGCGTGAACGTCGCTTGGGCGCAGGTCGCTCCGCGTGTCCGTCCCGGATCGTTCGACCCGGCCGACCCCTCCAGTCCCGGCTATGACTGGACGGCGGTCGACGCCGCCGTCCGCGACCTCTCCGGCCGCGGCCTCCGAGTGCTTGTGAACGTGTGGGGCGCGCCAACCTGGGCACAGGGACCGGGCGCGCCGGCCGGCGTCACGCCGGGCACGTGGCGCCCCGACGCCGCACAGCTGGCGCAGTTCGCGACCGCTGCTGCGCTCCGATATGACGGGCGCCATCCGGATCCGCTCAAGCCGGGTGCGTTCCTGCCGCGCGTCCGCGACTGGCAACCCTGGAACGAGCCGAACCTCTCCTATTACCTGTCGCCGCAGTGGACCCGAGTTGGTGGTCGCTGGGCTCCGGCGAGCCCGGGCATCTACCGTGGCTTGCTTAACGCCTTCTATGGGGCGGTCAAGCGGGTGTCCTCGTCCAACTTCGTCGTGACCGCGGGAACCGCGCCGTACGGCGACCCGCCCGGGGGCCAACGGATGCCGCCCGTCGCGTTTGACCGGTCGCTCTTTTGCTTGCGTGACAACGCCCGCCTGACGCCCGTCAGCTGTCCCGATCCGCCGCACTTCGACGCGCTCTCACATCACCCGTACGGGATCGGCGGACCCCTCTGGCATGCCCTGAACGCTGACGATGCCGCTGTGCCCGACGTCTACAAGCTCGCGCGCGTGTTACACGCCGCCGTGCGCGACGGTCACGTGCGACCCGCGGGAGCCAAGCGGTTGTGGGTGACCGAGCTCTCATGGGACACCTCGCCGCCGGACCCCGCTGGAGTGCCCGCGGCGAAGCAGGCCCGCTGGCTCGAGCAGGCGCTCTACGTGCTCTGGCAGCAGGGGGTAGACACGGTGCTGTGGCTGCAGATCGTCGACTCGCCGCCGATCCCGAGCTACGGCGCCACGTACCAGTCTGGCCTCTACTACCTGGGCGGCGCTGCGAAGCCGGCGGCGCAGGCGTTCCGCTTTCCGTTCGTCACCCGACGGATGAGCCGCGGGCTGATCCAGGCCTGGGGTCGCGCCCCACGCGGCGGCAGGATCGCGATCGAGCAGCGGCGCGGTGGACGATGGGTGGTGCTGCGTTGGCTCGCTGTGCGAAGTGATCAGGTGTTCGACGTCGTCCTGTTGGTCCGTGGCCGCGCCACGTTGCGGGCGCAAGCCGAGCCCGAAACCAGCCTCGCCTGGACTCAGGGCCGCTGAGGCTTCGGGGTCAAGCGGCCATCAGCCCCCTGCGAACGTGTCGCAGGAGTTGGGTCGCCCGCTCTCATACCCGGTCCGCACCCAGTGCTGACGCTGCTGCGATGACCCGTGCGTCCAGAGCGCGCTGTCGACGACATTCCCTGCCGCCCGCTGTAAGTAATCGTCGCCGATCACCTCTGCCGCCTTGAGCGCCTGGTTCAGGTCGGCGATGGTCAGCTCACTCCGCGGGTAGGCGGATCGGCCCCACACTCCAGCGAGACAGTCGGCCTGGAGCTCGACCTTCACCTGGCGTGCGTTCTTCCCGCCGGGGTCGGCCTCGTTCGCATCCGCGACGGCCCCAGCGATGCCGAGCAGCTGTTGAACGTGATGCCCGAACTCGTGTCCAACGATGTACGCCTGGGCGGCGCTCCCCACTCCGGCGCTGTTCAGCAGGGCGGTGAAGAACAGCACGTCCAGATATACCGTCCGATCCGCGGGGCAGTAGAACGGGCCCGAGTCCTCGTGCTCTCCGCAGTCCGACTTCACCTTGCCCGAGAACAGGACGACTCGCGCGGCCCTGTAAGTCAGATGCGAAGCCTTGAATTCGCGGCGCCACACGCGCTGGGCATCATCCGCGACCGCGGTCAGATAGTCGCGTTCGACCGCCGCGCTCGAGGGAGAAGGCAGCTTCGCTGTGGCGTGAGGAAGCTGTTGTCTGAGCCGGTCGAGGTCGTGGCCCGCGATCGCTGCCGAGAACGACGCTGCGCCGGATGACTTCGTGGTTGTGCTCGACGACGTTGCGCTGGATCTGCTCGACGATCCGCAGCCGGCGGTGAGCAGAACAAGACCAAGGAGCAGCGGCCGCCAGCCGCAGCAGCGCGGGTCGCCGAGAGACACCTTCGTCAGTCGTTCGACGTCAGGCTCGACAACCAGTCGGCGCTGCGATACGGCGGCATCAGCAGCAGAAGAATGATCACGACCGCGGTTCCGCTGAAAAAGCCGAACAGGCTCGCGACCGAGTCGGTGTTGCTGATCATGTCCTCCGCGAAGCCCATCAGGCCGTAGGCGAACATCGACAGCCCGAGCGAGCCCAGCAGGATCGGCTTGCGGCGCGACGGCAGGAACTCGCGGGCAAAGAGGCTCGCGAGCACGCCCAAGAACGCCATGAACAAGACCAGTCCAAGCAGAAACCAGGAGACGTTCACGCCCGGGAACGACGCGATGAACGAGCCCTTGAACTGCGCCGCCAAGCCGGAGGGCATCATCCCGCCCTGGTCGAAAAGCTTTCGCTTCCCGGTGAAGTAGAACAGGAAGCCGACCGTCAAATAGGTGCCCGCGATGATCAGCCAGTAGCTGACCGCATCTGCGTCCACCGCGGCACGTGTTCGAAGGTGGGCGTCGTCGGACTGAGCGGGCACAGTTGCCATGAGGACCTCCCAGATGCCGGCCGGACCGGCGCGCGGATATGTGACGCGTTCATTGTCCGCGTCCGGTTGGGCTCGGTCAACGGGCCGCGCTGCCGGGTACACGGGCCTTCCTAGGAGTTGCGTAAGTCCTGGATCGCCCGGGGTAACCAGCGCGCTCCTCTGCGATAGGTAATGCAGATAGCAATGCGCCGCTGCCTCCCCGTGTCCGACGCGGAGGCAAGGCCAGGGAGGCAGAAGGTCAGATGAGCAGCACGAACCCCGAACACAACCTAACCCCCGCCGAACTCGAGAACCTCAACCGACTTGAAGCGATAGCACAGCACGGTCTGGAGACCTACGTAGAAGTCGGCAACGCGTTGGCCGAGATCCGCGATCGGCATCTGTACCGCGATAGCCACCCTTCGTTCGAGACGTACGCCCGCGAGCGATGGGGCGTGGACATCTCGAGTCGTGCGACGCCTACAGCAGAGCGGCAGAAACCATGTGAGGCCCTCGCGAGAGCCTGCGAAGAGACTCTTTCCGCGCTCGCTGATGAAGACCGAAGGGCCATCGAGGTTCGCGTCGCCGTACGCAAGCAGGGGGAGCCGGGCTCGCTTGAAGATGGACGCAGCTGGGACCCGTGGGAGATCGCCGATGCGATAGGCGACGAGCTGGTCCCGACGTTGCGGTGGCTTCTGACCCAAGCCGGCGGCACGGTCGGGCGGGTCACGCACCAACTCGAGCACCGCGCCGCCGACATTGACGACGACGCCCGCGCACAGCTACGAGATGACGTTCTCGTCCTCGACGACGAGCTCGCCACGCTCAAGGCGTTGCTCCTCGGACTGATCGATTGGGATTCGGAGCTCGCGCGGCTGCTCAAAGGCGAGCTCCCCCCGCTCGACATAGACCGGGATCCTGAAGACGACGATTGAACGCCGCGGCCGACGCCGGCTACGTGATCGTCGGTATCGCGTCGCCAAGTACTGGGGCGATGAACCTCGACCACTGGGGTGTCATGTGTGATTTGTCGTGATACACGAGAATGTTGCCGACGATCACCGGGCAAACCTTCGGCGTGCAGAACCACGAGATGGGGTCGATGCTGCTGACGTGCTCTTGCTTGGCGATTCGGAGCTCTGCCGCCTTGATCGCCGGAAGGACCGTGGAGTCGCTTCGTTGTCGGGCACATGAGCGCACGTCTGACAGATGCCCGGCCACGCAGTCCGGCGCCGAGTGTTGGGGATAGGGCGTGTCAGAGATGAAGATGACCTGCTTGGCCGAGCGCCGCAGGAACTGAAAGATCGCTGCCACTCCGTCTTGCCACGGGCCGCCGTACCCCGTTGGCACCCCTGCCTTCTCGCTCGCCCACGGCTGCATCCAGCGTGCCCAGGAGACGATCACGAGCGCTGGGTGGAGGCTGGCGATGCGGGCCTTGGCTTTCTCTCTCCACTCGGGACACACGTTGTCCGAGCCATAATCGAGGGTGACCTCAGCCGCAGTGCACCCCTCCTTGGTCATGACCACCAGGCGCCAGTGGCGTTGCTTGCTGATCCAACGGAGGGCGTCAAACCAATGCCCGGCATGCGAGTCGCCAAATAGCACCACGGTGGTGTGTGAGCCAGGGTCTGCGTAAGAACAGGGCTTGATTTGGTCCTGTCCCGGTCCCAACTCACAGCCGTCGGCGATGATGCGCGGATTTGCCGACGCCAACCCGCTGAGTGTCGGGCGGAGATTCGACGGGACCTTAATCGTTCCGGCACCGGCGATCAGATCCGCCCCCAACGAGGGCGACGCCAGGTTATCCAGGGCGGCCAGTCTTACCGGGGCGGCCGTGGAAGCGAGCGGAGCGGCTAGCGATCCAGACAGGGCCACGATCGCGATCGCGATCGCAGCCAGCCCGCCCGCCGCGCCAAGGCCAAGCGCGGGGCGACGAACGATGATCTGGACGCGACGCAGCGGGCGCTCCAGCAGCACAAACGACATCACCGCGATCACCAGGGACACGAGCGCCACGGCAACCGCCTGTAGCTCCGACAGAGAGTGGCCAAGCACGGCGGGGGCGAGTACGAGCGCCGGCCAGTGCCACAGATACCAAGAATATGACCACGCGCCGACACGCTGAAAGGGCGATCTGCCGAGCAATGTCTCGGCACCGAAGCGGCGGCTTGCGAGCGCGCTGCCGCCGCAGATCACAGCCGCGGTACCGAGGACAGGAAGCAACGCCGAATCACCCGGGTACGGCGTGATATCCGAGAACAACGCGGCCGCCAGCGCGATACAGGCCAGCCCCACCCAGCTGAGCGGGATCGCGAGGCGTCGGTCGAGACGAGCCACGACCGGTAACGCCAACGCCACCACGGCTCCCACCGCCAATTCCCACGCCCGGGTGACGATCGAGAAATACGCCCACGAAGGAGAAGTCGTCGTCTGTCGGATCGACGCCATAAGAGAAATCGCGGCGAGGATGCCGAGCACGAGGATCACGGCGCCGATCAGCGATCGTTGAGCTTGCTCGCGTGTGCTCTGACGTCGTACTCCAAGCCAGACCAAGGACGAGACGACAAGCAACAGCGGCCAGGCGATGTAGAACTGCTCCTCGACCGCCAAGGACCAGAAGTGCTGAATCGGGGAGGGAGAAAGTCCGGCGTTGAAATAGTCGGCGCCGCGGGCCGCAAAGTGCACGTTCGCACCGAAGTAGATCGCCGACAGACTGTCGTGCAGGGAGCGTTCGGCGGCAAGGGGATTGAGCAGCAATGCCGAGGCCACCGCGGTGATAGTTACCGTCAAGAGAGCCGCGGGAAGAATCCGCCGGGCCCTGCGGGCGTAGAAGGCAAGAAACGAGATCCGACCGTCCGTCCGGAGCTCGCGCACGAGCTGGCCCGTTATCAGAAACCCGGAGATCACAAAGAACACGTCGACCCCGACGTAACCGCCGGGAGCCAGCCCAGCGTGGACGTGGTAGAGCACGACGAGCAAGATCGCGACCGCGCGTAACCCCTCGACGTCCCGCCGAAACCGGTGGTGCTCGCCACCCGAGCTGCCGCTATCACGGCTGGACACGGCGGCATGAACTCGTGCCGCCCTGCGACGGCTCCTCACCGAGCCTCCAACCTTGGGTGTTTCAACGGACGTGGGCACCGCAGGTTCCGCAGACCACCGCAAGCGCGACCCTCATGATTCCGCGCATCCTAAAGCCGCTCCTCCGATATTCGGGCGCTGAAGGCGTCCAGCCGCCGCGTAAGGCGACTTATCCATGTAAGACCGCGATCATGCCCGATAAGACCGCCGATCATGCCCGAGAAATCGGGCAACTGCCCGATGTGCGCGGCCCCGTCTTAGCTGCATCGTTGCCACCGTCGTTTCAACTACTGACGGAGGACAGCGATGTACAGCGCACTCAGATATCTAGTTCAGAAGGCCCTGCCGGAGGAAAGGCTCGCGAATCCGGCTTCGCGGCCTACGGGATCGCTGCGACCACGCTGTATCCGCGTGGTTGTAGCGGTGGTGCTCGCGGTAGGCGCATGGGTCGCGGCGGCGACGCCGGCGCTGGCGGCGAGCTCCACGTTCGGCTACTCCCCCGGCTATCAGTACTTCACCGTGCCAAGCGGGGTGTACTCCGTTCACTTCGACCTGGTCGGGGGCTCCGGGGCTAATGGCCAGGGCAGCTATGGCGCTGGCAGCGGCGCCTCGGGAGCGGAGGTCACCGGTGACTATTCGGTCGTACCGGGCTGGGTGCTCAAGATCTGGGCCGGCGGAGCAGGGCAGTCCGGGGGCGGGAACGGTTACGGGAACCCGACCCACGACGACTTCGACGGTGGCTCGGGCGGCAGCGGCTATGGGGTATCGACGGGCAACGGCGGGGGCGGCGGCGCGGCCAGCTACGTACAGGAGCCCAACGGGGACATCGTCGCCCTCGCCGGCGGCGGTGGCGGCGGTGGCGGCGGCGGCACGGTCGCCACCTCGGCGGGCAACGGCAGCAACGGGGCTTACCAAGCGGGTCACCTGTATTCGTACGCCTGGGACGCGGACGCCATCTCTGGTGGCAACGCGAGCTTGGCGTCCGGCGGCTTTCCGGATGGAACCGGCACCAACAACGGCACTGACGGCGGAGGCGGCGGCGATGGATTCTTCTTTGGCGGAGGAGGAGGCGGCGGCGGCGGCGGCTACTTCAACTGCATCAACGGGGCCAGCACCCAGACCGGCGTTTACTGCTTCAGCGCCGGCGACGGCGGCCAGAGCGGTGTCAACTCCGGCGGGGGCGGCGGTGCGGGCGGTAACTCCTACGCCGACTTCAAGGCCACCGGCGTGAGCTTCACGTCAAGTGGCAACTCGCCTAGTACGGCGGGGCAGATCACGCTGAGCTACGGGACCGCGAGTTCCACGACGGTCAACGCGCCCTCGGGCGGCTCGCTGTACGGGCAGTCGGTCAGGCTCACGGCCGCCGTGGATCCCAGCGACGGGGGCGGCACGGTCACGTTCACCAGCGACGGCATCGCCATCCCCGGGTGCGCAAACCTGTCATTCGAGGCGGGCGGCGGGACCGACTGGTTGACGAGTTGCACGACCACGGAGCTGCGGGTCGGCACGCACACGATCATCGCGACCTACTCCGGCGATAGCAACTACACCGGCAGCTCCGGCAGCGCGACAGCGACCGTGCAGCAGGCGACGAGCTCCACATCGGTTCGCGCGTCTTCGGCCACCTCAACCTCCGGCCAGTCGGTGACGTTCAACGCGTCCGTGGATCCCGGCGATAGTGGCGGCGCGGTCACCTTCAGCAGCGACGGAAGCCCCATTCCGGGGTGCAGCAACCTCTCCTTGTCGGCGGGTAGCGGGTCCGACTGGACGGCCAGCTGCACCACTTCGTCGTTGTCGCCCGGCACGCACACGATCACCGCGACCTACTCCGGGGCTGTCAACTACACCGACAGTTCCGGGAGCACCACGGAGACCGTGAAACAGGCGACCAGCCTCACGGCGACCCCGTCGAGCCTGCTGGTCCAAAGGACCGACAAGCTGGTCGCGACCGTGTACTACAGCGACGGCGGCGGGACGGTCGCGTTCACAAACAACGGAGCGCCGCTGTCGGGCTGCGGCGCGGTGGCGCTCGCAGTCGCCACCGGGGGCGCCTATCACGCAGTGTGCCAGCAGGCGTTCTTGGCGGCCGGGACGTACTCGATCCGCGCCAGCTACTCCGGCGACGCCGGGTCGCCGCCGAGCTCGGCGAGCGCGACGGTCCACGTCAACCCGGCCCCGGTGGTGTCGTCGGTGAGCCCGAACGCCGGGCCGACCGACGGCGGTCAGACGGTCACGATCACCGGTTGGGACCTGTCCGGAGCGACCAAGGTCAGCTTCGGCACGACGGCTGCCACCAACGTGACGGTCGTGTCCGACTCGCAGATCACGGCGACGGTTCCCGCCCACGCGGCCGGCGGGGTCAGGGTGACAGTCACATCCACCCTGGGCACGAGCCTGGCGACCTCAGCCGCCGGCTACACCTACGACCCACTGCCAACGGTGTCATCGATAAGCCCCGCCACTGGGCCGAAGGGCACCGTCGTCACGGTGGTCGGAACGGGCTTCACCGCCCATCCGACGGTCGCCTTCGGAAAGACTCCGGCCGCCAAAGTCGTCCAGGTCTCAGGCACCGTCCTGAAGGTCACCGCGCCGGCGGGCTCGGGCACTGTCCCGGTAAGCGTCACCACCCCCGGCGGCGCCACCGCAACCTCGCCGGCCGACCAGTTCACCTACACGGGTTCGTAGGGCACCGCAACTGGCGCAACGTCGGCGCTTGCGGCGTCGAGCCCGCGAAGACAGAGCAAGAAGCCCCGCGCAAGCGGGGCTTCTTAGCGCGCCCGGAGAGATTCGAACTCCCGACCTTCGGTTCCGTAGACCGACGCTCTATCCAGCTGAGCTACGGGCGCCTTGGGTTCCGGCTGGTCCGCCGGCAAGGGCCTGGCTTCTTGCGAAGACGCAGGATCCCCCACCAGGGATCGTCGGCCTATCCTAGCGCCGCCAGCGTCTAGCGCTCGGTGCGGGGCCCCGGCGGGGCGGTCAACCTCAGTCGCGCCGAGGCTGCGTCGACGGCCCGACCGTCTCAGCCAGCCACGTGACCAGCGGGCGCGCCGCTTCCAGCTCCGATCGCACGACCTGATCACACCGGCGCTGGTGCAGCCAAGCCTTGATCGGATGCACGCGTGACACGGTCATGCGCCTCAGCCGCAGGTACCCGAGTCGTGGGTGGTCTGGCTTGTAGCCGCGAGGAGCTCGTTTGAGCTGGGGCTCGGCGAGCGACAGGCCCGCAGCCTCGGCGGTCGCGACGGCGCGCTCGAAGCCCTTGGCCCGCCGCCCATCGTCGATCGCCGCGCGGAAGCGCTCGAGTTGGTCCGCCGCGGGCCGGTACATGCCGCCCGCGACGACTAGGCCGTCGAGCGACAGCTCGAAGTAGTAGCCGCCCGATTCGCCGTAGCCGATCGCTACTCCCAGGTGCTCCTTCAGGGGCGGACCCGGATGGAAGCGCAGGTTGTTGTAGGGCCGAAAGAAGTGCGGCTCGCCGAGGTGGCTCAGGCTCTCGGCGAGCTGACGCGCCGGTCCGAGCAGGTCGCGGTCATAGCGCTTTCGGTTCGCGCGAAACCACTCGCTGTCGTTATTGGCCTCGAGGTCGCGCAGGAAATCCAGCGCCGCCGGCGGCCACATCGCGTAACCAGCCCCGCCGCCGCCTCAGGCGGCCGGAGCGCCGGCGACTTCCTGCTCGGGGTCGTAGTACCGAGCGACCGTGAACCCGAGCAGCGTAGGCACGTGGATCGCGAAGATCAGCAGCGACAGCGTCAGCACCACCAGCGGCCCGCCGCGCAGGTGGTTGTGCAGGAACGCGTACTCGATCAGGCCGGCTATGACCAGGTAGGCCAGAAGCGACCACTTGGCCACGGCAAAGAACCGGTCCCAGGGGAAGTCCTTCACGCGCGTGAGCGAGTAGATGTTGTAGGCCATCAGCAGCGCGGACAGGACCAGCAGCACGACCGCCGGGCCGATCGGGACATGCTGTGGGAGGTGTGCCGACAGGTAGATCCCGCCCGCCACAATCAGCCCGAGCGATGTCATCGCAATGCCGGTGACCGGCGGATATTTGCGCTCGTTCATCCCGACCCCAGCTTGGTCATGATCACGAGCGTCGCGACCTGCATCAGCCCGAGCACGCCGGCTGAGTAGACAAACCGCTTCATCAGGTGCTCGATCACCTCGGGATTGGGACGCGGCTTCTTGAGCTCGATCAGCACCGCGATGTTGGCGGGCTCGAGGAATCCAAGCGCGATCACCGACATCACGCCCACCACGATCATGCTGGCTACGACCCAGCCATGGTCGGGATGCACCGTGAGGTTCGTGCCCAGGTGCGTCGACAGCTGCCAGCCGGCGGCGAGCGTCAGCGTCACCGCGATCGGCATGATCACCACCATTTTCGGCATCAGGCGGGTGGTGAACTGGATGCGCGCCGGCACCGGCATCGCGCCCATGATCGGGCCGAGCACCAGGCCCAGGAACAGGTCGATGATCGTCCAGGCAGCACCGGCGGACACGTGCAAGAACTCGAGCGGCCACAGCTTGTTTGACTCAATCGCGGCGATCAGCGCGACAGCGGCTACGGCGGCGAAGACAAGGCCTGCGCGAGGGACGATCTCGAAGTCCGGGATCTCGATCGGAGGGCTGGCCGGCGGCGCCTCGTGCAGCTCAATGGGTGGGATGGCTACGTCTGTCACGGCCCGATCCTAACCCCGGAGACGGACCCTTGCCAAGGGCACCGGCAGGCCGTATGAGTAGCGGAGGGGGCGGGATTCGAACCCGCGGTCCGCTTGCACGGACTCTGGTTTTCAAGACCAGCGCATTCGACCACTCTGCCACCCCTCCGGGGCACGCGACCGTAGCGGATTGCCCATAGATACACCAGACTGCGCGCGGCTGGCACACGCCCGCTACTAGAACATCCCGGGCGGCGACGAGTTCGCGCTAGCCCCACCCCAGAACACCAGCAGGCCGTACTTTCCGAGGCCGGTAGTCGGGCTAGCTTGAAGCGCGATGCACTCCGCCGCGGACAACCATCGGGAGATCGTGACGATGGCTTCGGTGATGCGGATATCGGATCTCGACCGCGACCTGGCGGCGCGGCGTCTATGCGACGCTGCCAGCGTTGGGGTCCTGAGCGTCAGCGAGCTCGAATGGCGGCTTGACAGGGTGCTGTCGGCCGCTACTCACGGCCAGCTCGAGGTGCTGCTGTTGGACCTCCCCGCTCCTCGGAGCGTTCGCGGGTCGCCAGTACGTGGTTGGTTGCGTGCGCACCTCGGTGCGTTTGTGATCCTCAACAGCGGCCTGGCTGCGATCTGGGCCGCTGCGGGGTTCGGATACCTCTGGCCGGTGTGGCCGCTGATCGGGTGGGGCATGGTGCTCGCCGGTCACGCGTGGGCCGCGCACCTCCTGCAGGAGGCCGAGAAGGGTTGATGCCGGGCGGGGCTGGATCTAGCGGGTCGGGTTGCGGGTATCAAGGAGGACAAGCGGGCCTCTACACTGCCCCGAGCGCCCGGAGAGGTGGCCGAGTGGCTGAAGGCACTCGCCTGCTAAGCGAGTAAGGGGTTAACACTCCTTCGCGGGTTCGAATCCCGCCCTCTCCGCTTCTCCCTCTCGGCTCTCGCCGCCGCGCGCGTGAGCCCCAGCACCACCGGGTAGGTCGACCTCAACCGCAACCAGGGGAGGGAAGACCCGTGACCGCTCCGATCGAAGACGTCAGCAGTCTGCCCGGCAAGAAGGTGTCTGATCAGGAGGGAACCTCGATCGGCAAAGTCAAGGAGATCTACGCGATCGGCGACGACGGCCAGCCGATGTGGGTGGAGATCGAAGGGTCGTTCGGCACCCGCGAGAAGCGGACCGTCCTGATCCCGCTGGCGAGACTGAAAGACGAGGCCGGCTCGATCGGGGTGCCGTACAGCAAGAACCGCATCGGCGACTGCCCTGACGTCGACACCAGCGACGGCATCTCGGCCGAGTCAGACCGCGAGCTGCGCGGCTACTACGGCATCGGCACCGGCGATCAGGAGCTACGCAGCGACAACAAGTCCTACGCCACGCTCGTGACCGATGAGCCGGGAGAGGCCACCCTCGTGGAAGACGCCGGTCAGCTCGAGACCCCGGATGCGGACAAGCGGACCGATGAGAGCATGGAGCGACTACGGGACGAGCAGCGGCGCGAAGCGCGTAGCGGTGGCCTCGACGATGCAAAGGACGAGGAAAGCGACAGCGACCAGTAGCGGCCGCTCGCACGGCGCCGTGTCAGCGGTCTGAGGACTCGCGCAGCTTCGGCGCAGTGCCGAACACGTGGTCCCAGAACGGGGCGCTGACACCGAAACCGCGCTCGTGGTTCTGGAAGTGGTGGCGCATGTGCAACTCGCGCAGCTGCTTGCCCAGCGCCGTCTTCGGCCGGTGATGGTGCACGTGGTAGTGCAGCATGTCGTAGAACAGGTAGCCGGAGAGGAACGCCGCGCCGAACGGCAGGAACGCGGGCGACCCCAGCACCTCGTAGAAACCCCACACGAACACCGCGGCGAGCGGGACGCTTACCGACGGCGGCATCACCAGCCGCATCGGATCGTTCGGGTGATCGTGGTGGACGCCGTGGATGATCCAGTGCAGGCGCGCGCCGATGCCCTGCTCGGGCTCGAAGTGGAACACCACCCGGTGAAGCCAGTACTCGGTCAGCGTCCAGAACAGGTATCCGCCCAGCAGCCACACGGGCGTCATCCAGCCGGAGCCCTGAATGAACCCCTCAACCAGCATGAACACGATCACCGGCCCGAACAGGATCGGCGGTACCGCCGGGTGCACTCGGGAAAGCCGATCGAGCAGATTTGACTCGAACATCCGCGGCGAGGCGCGGAGCACCTCGCTACGGCTCAGCCCCTGGAGCTCGTCGCTGGACGCCATGCCTTAAAGATAGCTATTTAGGCTTCGTCTGCGGGCATCGCGAGCACCACGTGCTTCAGCGATAGCGCCAGAAACGGATGGCGCTCCACAGAGCCGCGCTCGAGGGATGCGACCTCGACCTCGGTCAGCGCGATGAACGCCCGCTCACTGGAATTCAGGTAATCGGTGAGCCGGCTGCGATAGCCATCCCGAGGCAGCCGCAGGACGCCGGTGATGCGGTAGCGGGTGGTCTCGACCACGATTCGCTCTTCGACGTGCTCCATCGCGGCGCACGACGATAGCGATCCGGCTGCGATCCTGAGCCTATGGCTGGCAGTGATCGTGCAAAGGCCCGCTGGTGGACGATCCGCCGCGCTCAGAATCGGAAGCCGGCCACGTACCGCTGCCCACTGTGCGGCGGCCACCTCCCTGCGCTCAGTGAACACATGCTGCTCGTTCCCGAGGGAGACAGCTCGCGCCGCCGCCATGCCCACAGCGAGTGCGTGCTTGCGGCCCGCAAGGCGGGCCGCCTGCCCACTCGCGACGAATGGGAACGCAGCACCGGGCAGCGACCGCCGGGCCTTCGCGAGCGGGTCGCGCGCCTGCTCGGCCGCCAGTAGGGTTCGCAACCGATGCCGCGCGACCTTCGCCTTGGGTTGAGCCTCGGCTACTGGGCCGGCGGCCCTCCGCCGGGCGCCGCCGAGTCGGTGCTGGAGGCCGATCGCCTCGGGTTTGAGTCGGTGTGGACGGCCGAGGCCTACGGCTCGGACGCGCTGATCCCGCTCGCGTGGTGGGGATCGCAGACGCAGCAGATCAAGCTGGGCACCGCGATCGTGCAGATCTCGGCTCGCACCCCGGCCGCAACGGCGATGGCCGCGATGACGCTCGACCACCTGTCCGGTGGCCGCCTGATCCTTGGCCTCGGCGTGTCCGGTCCGCAGGTCGTCGAGGGGTGGTACGGGCAGCCGTTCGCCAAGCCGCTGGCCCGGATGCGCGAGTACATCGAGATCCTGCGAAAGATCTGGGCGCGGGAGGCGCCGGTGACGCACGACGGAACCCACTACCAGCTGCCGCTACCCGACGGGACGGGCCTCGGCAAGCCGCTGAAGTCGAGCCTGCGGCCGCTGCGATCCGACATCCCGATCTATCTGGCCGCGGAGGGCCCGAAGAACATCGCGCTCGCCGGAGAGGTGTGCGACGGCTGGCTGGCGTTGTTCTACTCGCCCCACCACGATGATTTCTACCGGGAGTCGCTCGGCGAGGGTCTGGGAAGACCGGGCGCACGGCACACGTGGGACGACTTCGAGGTCGCGGCGTCCGTGCCGTTGATCATCACCGACGACATCGAGGCCGCGGCCGACGCGATGCGGCCGATGTACGCGCTGTACTTCGGCGGGATGGGCGCCCGCAACACCAACTTCCACGCCAACGTCCCGATCCGCATGGGCTACGAGGCCGAGGTCGCCAAGATCCAGGACCTGTATCTGTCGGGCCACAAGGACGAGGCGGCAGCCGCGGTGCCCACGAGGCTGATCGAGCAGCTGACGCTGATCGGCTCCAAGGACAAGATCCGCCACGACCTCGAGGCCTGGCGCGAGTCGATCGTCACGACGGTGCTCGTCGGCGGCGATGTGCAGACGTTGCGCACCGCCGCCGAGCTCGTTCTCGGTTAGCTGGCTCTACGCGTCGTGGTAGAGCGCGAACTCCCACGGATGTGGCCGCATCCGGATGGCATCAACTTCGGCCTCGCGCTTGTAGCCGATGTAGGCGCTAATCAGGCCCTCGGTGAAGACGTCGCCCTGTCGTAGGAACTCGTTGTCGGCCTCGAGCGCGTCGAGGCTGGCCTCGAGCGAGGACGGGACCGTCGCTATCTTCGTGAGCGTCTCCTGGGGCAGGTCGTAGATGTCGGCGTCCAGCGGCTCCCCTGGATCGAGCTGGCGCTTGATCCCGTCGAGCCCCGCCAGCATCAGCGCGCTGAACGCGAGGTACGGGTTGGCGGTCGGGTCGGGCGAGCGGAACTCGATGCGCTTGGTCTTGGGCGCCTCGTGGTACATCGGCACGCGCACGCACGCCGATCGGTTGCGCGCCGAGTAGACGAGGTTGACCGGCGCCTCGTAGCCCGGGACCAGCCTGCGGTAGGAGTTGGTGGTCGGCGCGCAGAACGCCAGCAGCGCCGGCGCGTGGGCGAGCAGACCGCCGATGTAGTGCTTGGCGAGATCACTGAGATGGGCGTACCCGTCGGGTCCGTACATCAGCGGCTCGTCGTCCTTCCACAACGACTGGTGGACGTGCATGCCCGACCCGTTCTCCTCGAAGATCGGCTTTGGCATAAACGTCGCGATCTTGCCCACCGAGGCTGCGGTGTTCCTGACCACGTACTTGTAGATCATCATCTGGTCGGCCATCGTCAGCAGCGGCTGGAAGCGCATGTCGATCTCGCCCTGGCCGCCCGACGACACCTCGTGGTGGTGGAACTCGCACTTGATCCCCAGCGACTCCATCGTCGCAACCATCTCGCTGCGGAGGTTGGCCAGCGAGTCCGAGGGCGGCGTCGGGAAGTAGCCCTCCTTCTGGCGCAGCTTGTACCCCTGGTTCGGGCCCGTGCCCGCCGGCCGGCCGGTGTTCCAGAAGCCCTCGGTGGAGTCGATCTCGTAGAACGCCCGGTGCTCTACCTGCTCGTAGGCGATGTGGTCGAACACGAAGAACTCGGCCTCGGGTCCGAAGTACGCGACGTCGGCGATGCCACTCTGGATCAGATGGCGCTCGGCCTTCTGCGCAACGAAGCGCGGGTCGCGCGAGTACGGCTCGCCGAGCACGGGATCCGCGACCGAGCAGATCAGCGACAGCGTCCCGCGCGTGTAGTAAGGGTCGATGAAGGCGGTGCCTGGGTCCGGGATCAGCAGCATGTCCGATTCGTGGATCTCCTGAAAACCACGGATCGACGAGCCGTCGAATCCAAGCCCCGACTCGAAGTCATCGACGTCCAGCGCGCGCAGCGGCAGCGTCATGTGCTGCCAGCTCCCTGGCAGGTCGACGAACTTCAGGTCGACCATCTCCACGCCGCGCTCGTTGGCGAAGTCGATCACCTCCGCCGCGGTACTCGCTCCTGCCGCGGTGGCGGTCTGCTCGCTTTCCTTGATTGACACGTTTCTCTCTCCAGTTACTGATTGGTTGATGGCTACCGGCCCGGGTCAAGGTCCGAAGCCGACGACCGGGAAGCGGTCTGAGCCGCCTCCCGGTCGATTGGTCGCCTGTCGACGGTCCTCAAGCCGTTCCGTGGGCCGGCCACAGAGGCCGGCACGCATGAGGACGGACGCTGCGGCTCATGCCGTCGTTGGCGCGGGTGTTTGCCCGGCCCCAGTCGAGAGTCCGGGGACGCCGCTTGGGTAGCCGAGCGAGGGGACGTCGGATGGGTAGACCTCGTGCCCGTGCTCTGCGACGTCGCCGATCTCCATGGCCTCTCTGGACATCCGAAGTGGTACGAACAGGCCCACCACCTTCAGAAGTATGAAGGTCCCGCAAGCCGACCACACGATCACCCATGCGGCCGCGAGGACCTGCCACTTCAGCAGCGTGAGGTTGCCGTGGATCAGGCCCGGGGCGCTGCCCGTGGCGACCAGCCCGGACTTCGACGTCGTGTACCAGACGGCCATGTTGGGGTCGGCGAAGATGCCCACGAGGACGCCACCCATCAGTCCCGCGAACCCGTGCGTGTAGACCACGCCGAGCGTGTCGTCGACGTTACGGAACGGGCGCAGACGGCTCAGGTAGTTGAGCGCGAAGTACACGATCGTCGCGGCGATCACGCCGATCGCGATCGCGCCCCAGCCGTTGACGTAACCGGCGGCTGGGGTGATCGCCACCAGACCGGTGATGATTCCGTTGACGCCGCCGATCATGCTCGGCTTGCGACCGGTCGCGTAGTCCCAGCCGATCCACACCATGAATGCGATCGCGGTACACAGGTTCGTGTTCAGGATCGCGGCCGCGGCCGACATGTTGGACGCGTACGGGTCGCCTCCGTTGAAGCCGTTCCACCCGAGCCACAGCAACCCGGCTCCGACCGCGACCATCGCGAGGTTGTTGGGCGCGTCGATCTCGCGGTCTCGCTGGAGGCGCGGGCCGATCACGGCCGCGGCCACGAATCCGGAGACACCGGCCGACAGGTGAATCACGTATCCACCGGAGTAGTCAAGCGTTCCGTGGTGGCCGAAGAAACCGCCACCCCAGATCAGGAACGCGTTGACCACGTAAACGAACGTGATCCACAGCGCCACGAACGGGATCCAGGCCTTGAAGTTGATCCGCCCGAGCACCGACCCCAGCATCAGGATCGGCGTGATCCCGGCGAACACGAACTGGAAGTACACCAGCGTCGATTTCGGGAACGCCTGGCTGCCCAGCAGGGGTATGTTGCTCTGCCCCTGCAGCTCCTTGTGGCTCAGCACCGGGCCGGGCTTACCGATGAAGTTCCCGAAGAAGCCGTGGTGCGACAGGCCGTGGAACGGCGAGCCGAAGCCCATCTTGAATGCGTACAGCACCCAGATGATCAGGACGGTCGAAAAGGCTGCGAACACGAGCATCATGCTGTTGATCGACCAGCGCTTCTGCATAACGCCGCCATAGAGCACGACGAGTCCCGGAACGCTCATCAGCCCGACCAGCGTGGCCGCGGTCATCTGCCACGAGGTATCCCCGGGGTTTAGCCATGTTGGCGCTTCGACTGGCATGCATCTCCTTCTAGGTTGATGGTCATCTAGCCCCCGCGATGGGAGTGCAGGCTGAACCGGGCGGCCCAAGCCGACGAATGACAGGCTGCTGCGCGCCCCGATTTCGAGCCATGTACCTGCGGCCAGCGATTGCCATAAAGCCCTGGACATATGGACAACCCGTGCCCATATGCAGGGAAAAAGCACCCCGGGGCGCGCCAGTGGCGCCGTCGGAAAATCGTCCTATTTGCGGCTTGAGCTCAGTCCGAGCCGGGGACCGCGGGTACCGGTAGACCGGCCTTGCGGCAGGCGTCGGCGAGCGCGCGCCGGAAGGAGACGTTGTCGGTCGCCCCGGGGCCGGTCGGCGCGCTGCACAGGTCGCGGGCCGCCGTGCCGCATCGGTACAGCTCCGATCCGCCGATCACCGTCGCGGCGCTGACGTCGATGCAGCCGTTGGCCGACGTGCGCTGCTTGCTGGTGAACGAGATGGCCACGATCACCACGATTACTGCGACTAACGCGAGCACCGACCCGAGGATCCACCGCTCGCGCCGCGTGATCTTCCGCGGGCCAGAGGCGGCCTCCTCCTGCCAATGGCCCGACGGGATGATCAACATGCCCGAGAGTCTAGGAGGCCGGCTCAACGGCCGACATGCTTGGCTGGCGGCGCCGGATCAAGCGGGTCAAGGACGCAGGATTGAAGCTGTAGCAGCGCTACATCGAGATCCGAGGACGCAGGATCCGCGCAGATCTGCCGCCGTCAGACGAGTGTGGCGGTCTTGGGACGGTCTCCATGGCCCGGCGATCAGAACGTCAGCGCCGTGCCACGCGGCAGCACGATCACCGAGCCGAGCGCCGAGTTCAGCATCGACCGGGTGCTGCCGCCGAGCGTGATCCGCCGGTCCGGCCCGCCGGCCTGGGATGCCACGACGATCATGTCCGTCGGCCCAGCGCCGTTGGAAACGAACGTCGCCCCGAGCCGGTCGGCAAGCGCCTGCGCTGTGCGCTCCGCCTCGTCATCGCCGCCCGTGGTCGCCGCGGCGATGGACTTGATCGCCGCCTCGGCGTTGGTCCTCAGTCCTGCCTGGGCTACGGCGATCGCCACTGATCCGCCCTCCAGCAGGTACTGCGCCGTGGTGCCTGGCTCCGCCCGCCCCGGCGGCGTTCGGTAGTCGGAGCCGAACACGATCAGCGATGCGCCCTCGCTCTGCGCGAGCTGCGCCAGGCCTTCGCCGGTGGACGCACTGAACACGACATGACGAGGAATGTCCGGGTCGCCCAGCCAGTTCGCCCCGCTCTCCAGCCGGCGTTGCGCGTCGTGGTTGGCCAGCTCCTCGCGTCGTGGGTCGAACTCACGCGAGTGGCGCACGTACGCGAGCGCGAGCGTCGCGCCGCCGCGTGCGAGCGCCTTTCCCAGCGCCAGCGCGTCGTCGTCGTTGGGCGTGCCGTCGTAGGACACGATGATGTTGGTACTCATCGGCTCCGGCATCCTGTGCGAGCGTACGGGGAAGGACATTAGCCATGTGGACAAGGATCTGGCGGCGGGGCTGTCCAGGTGGCCTCGATGGACTCATCTGCAACGATCGCAAAGTGGAGATTCGCAATTGCGGGTAGGGGCGGCCGTCAGGACATCGATCGTTGCCGCCGCGGCTGTGCCCGTGCATCGCCACCTCCACGGGCCGCCGATCGACTACGTCGGGCTCGCCGCCGCCGCGGGCGCGAGCTGGGCCGGGGTCCCTGGGCCCGGCGAGCCGGTGCTGATCGCCGCCGCCGTGTACGCCGCCCGCCACCGCCTTGACATCACCGAGGTGCTGATCATCGCGTTTGTCGCCGCGGCGTTGGGCGGGATCGGCGGGTGGCTGATCGGGAGGATCGGTGGTCGCACGCTGGTTACGGCGCCCGGCCCGTTGCGGCGCGCTCGCATGATCGCCGTGGCCCGCGGCGACGACGTGTTCGAGCGCCATCCCGTGATCGCGATCCTGCTGACGCCTTCCTGGGTCGCGGGGATCCACCGGGTGCGCACCGACGTGTACATGCTCCTCAACCTGGTCGGGGCGGCGGTGTGGGCCGCCGGGATCGGCCTGGCGGCCTACTGGATCGGCCCGTCGGTGATCGATTTTGTGGGCGACGTGGGCCTGGCCACAACGTTGCTGCTGGGGGCGTTGATCGCCGCTGTCGTCGCCGCCGAAATCGTGCGGCGGCGACGCCGCCGCAACGAGCGCTCGGCCTAGAGGCCCGCTCGGCCTAGAGGCCCGTGCCGCTCCAGTTGACCGTTTCGAACGGAACCGGCGAGCCGACATTGAGCTGGATCACGGCGTGGGGGTCGAGCGGGATCGCGCGAACGTCCTTGGTCCAGGGCTTGCCGTCGACGAGTGCGCTGACCTTGCCCTTGACGTCCCCGACCTGGTTGGCGCTCAGTGGCTGGTGCCACTCGTCGAAGAAGTCTCCCAGCGAGTAGATGCGCTGCGTCGGAGACTCGATGTGGATGACGCCATCGGGGGCGTGGGTGTGCAGCCAGTAGATGCACTGTCCGCCCGATGCCACCGGTCCCTCCGTGGTCTGGACGACCTGGGATCCGGGGATCCCGATCCCGCCGGGGAGCGATCGCGCCTGCCCGTTGTCGAACACCGTGAGGTGCGCGTGGATGTGGTAGGCGAGCTCTTCCTTGGAGCCGCACTGAATGCCGTTGACGGTGCCGGTCTGGGTCGTGCTCGCGGGCGCCACCGCGGCTCCGGTCTGAATCGGGATGCCCTCGAACCCGAGCTGGGCCTGGCTGCCCGACGAGCTCGTGGTCGAACTGCCAGAGGTGCCGGAGCCCGAGGAGCTCTGGGTGGTGGAGCTCGAGGAGCTGCTGCTGCCGCAACCGGCGACCAGCAGCGCCCCGATGAGCAGCAGTAGAGCCACGATGCGGTGGACGCGCATGGACCGGAACGGTAGCGATCGCCTGTGTGAGTCACGTAAGTGGGTGGTAAGTTGCGACCGATGTCAGACCCGCCTGTCTCAGGGGAACTGCCGATGACCACGGCGCTGGAGCTGCCCGGGATGCGGATCCGGGTGAACCTGGGCGTCTGCTACGGGATCGTCGTGCGCAGCATGGGCGCGATCGGCGGGATGGTCGCCGGGTTCAAGGGCATGCGCCGCGGCGAGATCCCGGAGTACACCCAGCTGCTGGAGGACTCCAGGCGCCATGCGATCGATCGGATGGTCGAGAACGCGCGGCTGATTGACGCCGACGGGATCGTGGCCATTCGCTTCGACTCGTCGGAGATCGGGGGCCAGTTCACCGAGATCGTCGCCTACGGCACCGCCGTCAAGCTCGAGCCCGTCTAGCCACCGGCCGCTCGTGCTGCTGAGCGACGCCGATCGGGAGGTGCTGTACGAGAAGCTCAAGCGGCACGCGGCCGAAGGCCGTCTGTCGGTCGAAGAGCTCGAGCGCCGGGTAGCCATTGTCGCGATGGCCGAAGACCGCGAGACGGCCGCTGCCGCGCTGGCCGACCTGCCGCCGCTGCCGGGGCCAACCCCGGAGGCACGCCCGAGCGGGCGGCCGCGGTGGGGGCGCGGCCACGGCGACGCCGATGCGCCGGCAGCCGACTGGCAGCCCACCAATGAGCGCTTTCGCGACCCGAAGTCAAACCGCGTGATGCGCGTCTGGGTCGACGCGGGCGGCGGGCGCCACTACGTGCCCGACTAGCGGT
>DASSGR010000176.1:0-10804 GCA_035693425.1 Solirubrobacteraceae bacterium | reverse complement strand
TGTCCCAAGATAGGCAGATGTAACCCGATCTAACCTGACGTAACCGTACGAACTCCCTTCAAATAGGGATAATCGGACGCCGAATGGCGCCATGGTAAGGAAGGGGTCGACCGTTCGAGGCGCCTATGCTAGCGAGGGCGCTAGCATGAGAATCCTTCCTTACGGAGTTCTTCGCCGCCACTCCGGGCAGCATGCGCGGCTAGATGGCCAGGGGGCAGCCCGCTAGCGGACTGCCCCCCACCAACTGCCCCCAACCAACTGCCCCCGGTCACACGCCGGCTAGCGCTTATCTCGATAGCATGCGTGCTAGCGCCTATGCTAGCGACATCGCTAGCACTAGACCTCTTTCATTACGAACTTCTTCGCCCGCCACCCGTGTAGCATGCGTGCTATCGCTCGAGATAGCATCGGCGCTAGCGCACGATCCGTTATCGGCTCCTCGCCAAATCTTTGCCATGGCCATGACACGCACCACGATCAGCTTCACCCGCGAGGGCATGAAGCAGATCCAAAAAGCCGCCCGACGCCAAGGCTCGAGCGTCTCGCAGTTCGTCCGCGAAGCCGCGCTGATGCGCGCACGGATGGCCACCGACGACAACCCCTACCCGATGCGCGCGCTCGCCGAGGAACTCCGCGCGATCGGCGACCAGGGTTACGCGCTGGCGGAAAAGGCGCTCAAGGTCGCCGAGGACGAGGCCGAGCGCAAGCGCTGAGGCCACCGGCGCGAGGGGTGCGGATTTGCCGGAGGTGTCGGTGGCCGGGCCACTACAGTCCGCGGCGTGAGCAACCGGTTCGCTGAGTGGATCGCGGCCTACGAGACGGCCTGGCGCACGGAAGGCACCGCACCCCTTGAACGGTTGTTCAGCGAGGATGCGACGTACCAGGCGGCCCCGTTCGATGAGCCGCTTGCGGGAGTCGAGGCGATCGCTCGGTTCTGGGAAGACGAGCGCGAGGGCCCAGACGAGGTATTCACGCTCACGTCAGAGATCGTGGCCGCGGAGGGGGATACCGCGGTGGCCCGCCTCGAGATCGTCTACGGAGATCAGCCGCAGCGCATCTATCGCGATCTCTGGATCATCACGCTGTCCAGCGACGGTCGGTGCCGCCACTTTGAGGAGTGGCCTTTCCATCCCGGACAGGCACGCACCGCGCTGTAGCTCCCGGCTGTCTGCGGGCGACCGTCGACCCTACGCGGCCGCTCCCACGAAGGCGCAGCCGTCTCGCCGTGGCCGGCCTCCCAGCCTGCGACTTTTGCTTTCGGCGTGATGCGCCGAGGTAGCAGCGGCCGTGGCCCGTTTGCCGGGGGCGAGGACCCAAGTCGAGCTAGCTCACAATTTGCTCGGCGACCGCTTCCTCGAGGCCAGCGGCGGCTTGAGCGGCAAGTCCACGGGTCACTTCTTGTGAATCTTCAAACACATCGAGTGCACATACCTTGCCCCAACGGAGAGTGATCACGTGTAGACCCCGGTTGAAGTACGACGCGTCGCCGTTGAGCAGCGTTGCGGTTCCGTCCCACTGGACAAACACGGTGGTATGCCACGGCCAGCCCTTCACCCAGATGTTGTTGATCTTTAGGTGGAGATTGGGCAGGACGCGGCCGAGGCGCTCAAACCAGCGCCGCAGGGTTTCTTTGTCGTGGCGCTCACCACCAATCGCGTGGGCGCCGCCAAAGCGGTGATGAACATTCGGCACGGCGGGTTCCAGCAGCTCGTCCCAGCGATGGTTGTTGACGTCGTCGAAGCTTCGGCGGACCAATCTCTTGACGAAGTAGCTGTAGAGCAATTCGAGGTTCCTCCTGGCCCGGCGCCACCTACGTTGGGGCCAACAGTAAAATAGCGGAGCAATTTTGTCAATCAATATTCTCCGTGAATGTCTCCGCGCAAGTACGACATGACGAAGAGAGCCGAAGCGCTCGAAGCGACACGCACACGGATCGTCGAGGCCACCGTCGCCGCACATCGCGAACTGGGGATCCAAGCGACAAGTTGGGACGAGATCGCAAGTCGCGCCGAAGTCGGCGTCGGAACCGTCTACCGCCACTTCCGCTCCCTCGACGAACTGCTCCCGGCGTGCGGCGCGGTCGTGACCGAAGCGCTCGCGCTACCCGCCGCCGACGAGATCCCCGGCCTGCTTGACGGCGCCGGCTCGCTCCGAGAACGAATCCGCCGGATCGTCACGCGGATATTCGCGGCCTACGAGCGAGGCGCCCCCTTTATCGAGAACATTCGCCGGGAACGCGCAGAGCTGCCCGCGCTCGAGCCATGGCACCAGCAGATCGAGAACACCCTCGACGCCCTGAGCAACGAAGCACTCCGACCGATCAGCCCCGACAAACACGCACTTGACCTCACACGCGCGCTCGCCGACCTCTACACCTGGAAAGCCTTCAAGCAGCGCGGACTCTCACACCAGGACATGGTCGAGACCGTCACCGGCCTGATCGCGAGGGCGGTGACCGAGCGCCCCAAACGAACCTGACCTCAGGTAGTTCGGGTGCCGGAGTGCCCTTATTCCCGGCAACCGGCGGCGGAGCCGAACGAGTCCGAGGAGACCGCGAGCAGGCTATGCCCTCCGCCTCTACGAGGCGTTCGCCGGACTCGCCGCAGCGCGTGGCTGCACGGCGATCAAGGCGATCACTACTCCCACGAATCTGGGCTCGATCGCGTTTCACGAGTCGCTGGGGATGGGGCACCATCGGCATCCTGATCGGCCCGTCGTCGTCGAACTCGGACTTGTCCTCCGGCATGCGCTAGAGCAAGAGCACAAGGCTTCGCTGCTTGACCGGTCCGTCGACAATGCGGAAGCGAGCTGAGCCATCGACTACGCAAGAGGAGAACGAGACGTGCCAGTGATCAACACCAGCGCTCTCCCGAGCGGCAACCTCAAGGGCGAAGACCACGGAGCGACGATTTCGGTGATCCTCGACCACTCACAGCCCGGACATGGGCCACGACTGCACAAGCACCCCTACGACGAGACCTGGGTGGTGATCGCCGGCAACCTCACCTTCCAGGCCGGCGATCAGCAGCTCGAGGCCGGACCTGGCGAGATCGTGATCGTCTCACCCGAGACGCCGCACAAATTCATCAACCACGGCCCCACGCCCGCGCACCTCGTCTGCATCCACGCGAACCCCACGTTCGTCACGGAGTGGCTGGAATGACCGCCCGCGTTCCCCAGCCCAGGCGCCCGCTGGCCCGGCGTATCCAAGTCACACCGAGAGGCGGACGGTGGAAGCTCAACGTCGTCGAGAGCCAACCAGTCTGGATCAGGCTGCCGTCAGGACGGGAGATTCGCCAAGGACATGACTGGCACTGCCGGGCGGAGCCCAGCTCGCGAGACTTCCGTTCCCACGAACGACCGGTCGCGTCGGACTTCGTGGCGCCGGCGATCTGCCTTCTGCTCCGGTCTGGCGGACAGCGAGAGCGGCAGCGCTGCGACCGGACCCGTGTCGGCGAACGGAGCAGAAGCGTCGAGCTGCCGCCCCAAGTCCGCGCGGCGCTTGGATTCGCTCGGAAGCATCCGTCCCAGCCGAAGGGCGTGGGCAAATTCTTGGCAGAGCGAGCGTTCGCCCGTGCGGCTGGCAACGCCTCCGGGTGAGAGAAATAGAACTCCGACTCCCGGCGGCGCAATGCCGGGGATCGGATCAGAAGCGGTTGCTTTCCCCGCCCGTGAATGGGAGAGTCGCCAAAACACGAGACCTTTGGGGGTCTACGCAATGTCCAAGTTCCTGATCGAGGCTTCGCTTACAGCGGCGGGGGTCAAGGGGGTTCAGTCGGAGGGCGGGACTGCCCGCAGGGAGGCGGTGACAAAGGCAGTGGAGAGCGTCGGCGGACGCCTCGAGAGTTTCTTCTTCGGGTTCGGCGATCGGGATGTCTATGTGATCGCGGACTTTCCGGACAACGAGAGCGCGGCGGCAATGGCGATTGCCGTGAACTCATCCGGCGCGGTGGCAACGAGAACGGTCGTGCTCCTAACCCCCGAGGAGGTTGACCGCGCAGTGACGCGTTCAGTCGAGTACCGCGCCCCAGGCGCCTGAGAAGTCCAATGCGCGTACGTGCCGCACGGGGCAGAGCGTCTGATTCTCGGCCAGGCCACGATCGAAACTCAGAGACGCACGCTCTGCAACCGGAAGAAGACGCTGGCCCTAGCGGATCCGCGTGGATTGCCATAGGGTCGACACCCCAGTCAACAAAGTGAGGGGGCCAACCGTGATCTTCATCACGACCTACAGGATCAAGCAGCTCAGCAAGGACGAGACGAAGAAGCTGATGGGCGTTTTCTCTGATAAGGGTGTGCCGAGCACCGTAAGAGCGCACTACGTGGCCGCCGACGGCAGCCAGGGGGTGGTGATCGCAGAAGCAGATGATCTAGAGGAGGCGTACCGCAACATCCTGAACTACGCCGAGTGGATCGAGTACGACACCAAGCCGTACCTGACGATCGAGCAGGCCGTGCCCCACATCATCGACTACATAAGTTGACGTAGCTCGCCGCGGGGCGAGCGCCGGTCCACTGCCGCTGCTGCGGCGCGCCACCGCGCCGCGCTTAGATCCTCATGGTCGGAGCGAACCTGCTCCTGTAGCCGGCGAGCGCGCGGCTCGTTCAGCATCGGGAGCCAGCACCGCCTCGTCCAGCGGCGAAGTGCGCGAGCGAGCGCCGTGTGTGGTCGCGGGATACTGGTGCGAGGGCCGAACTTCGCTTCATCCGCGCAGAGGCTACGCGAGGACGGCGGCATCGTCGTGCTGCTAGGCGCCTCGGGGACCAGCGGCGATCACGGTCAGCTTGGCGGTGCGTGAGAGCCCGACCGCATGCGCGATATCGGTGGGCGTCGCGGTGAGCCTTTAGAAGCCCGGGGGCAGCAACTTGCTCAGCGACCGCCTTCCCGAGAACGCGACGGTATTGACGCCGCGTTGTCCCTGGATGGTGAAGACGGCTTTCGTGATGTAACGCGTGCAGTTGTGACTGCCGCGGGCGGACAGCTTGCAAGTTCTGCCGACGAGGTGGCCGGCTAAGCCTTCGCGAAGCTGAGCCTGACGGTGGCGCCCGCCGACAGCACGAACGTGACGCGGGCGGACGCGGCCGAGGAGTGTGCGGCTCGTGAGCCTGCGCGGATCGTGCTCGGACTGACCTTCAGGCTCGACAGAACCGGCTTGGCGTGGGGTGGCGGAGGAGGTGGCGGAGAAGGCAGTTGCGCGGGCGGGGCCGGGGGCGGCGGCGGGAATGAGCTCTCAAACGCGCCGAGGTCGGGGGCGCTGCCCTCCACGCGGGAGATGCCGTCCAGATCGGCAGGTAGCGAGAGGTCGTTCGGAGCACCAGCGTCGATCGCGGGCGAGCCCGCGCGGAGGTGATAGTCGTCGCCGGCCGAGTCGACGAACAGCGGGTCGCCCGTGATGTTGCCGGCTCCCTCTGTGATCAGGACTATCGTGCCGGCTCGGGTCACAATCGGCCCGGGAGGATCGGCGGTCACGAAGTCCGAGTGATCGACCTCGATCTGTCCGCGGCCGATCGCCTGCCGGGCAGGCAGCTGACACGAACCGCCGCGGCCCGCCAGCGTGTTGCGGCACCCGCTAGATCACAATAGGCCCGGCTCGATGCGACAGCGTTGCGGAGGCTCTGCAAACGGGACTACCGTTTTCTGCATGAGCGAGCCGCTACGCCTGCTTTCGGGCGGGCAAGCTGCTCGCGGAGCGCGAGGCACGGAACCGTCGCCTGTCGGGCTGTGCCGCCCTGTCCGTCGGTAACGCAATCCGTGGGGATCGCGTGCCCTCAGGGGCGATTGCGGCGGGGTTATGATTGGTGCGCGCGCAGGACGCTGCCGGTCCGCGGAAAGGGCAAAGCCCACCTGCAGTTGGTCGATGTGCTTGCGGTCGGTGTCTCCTTTCCGGCTCGCGACTGCGGACTCGGGGCCCTGGTGAAAGGAGGCCTTCGTGCCAACCCGTGGTCTTCCTGGCAACGCCAGCCTTGAGCATCTCAAGCACGGCGCCAAGTCTTTTCAGCGCGCCGTCCGCTCGGGCGATCCTGGTGCGGCGGAGGTGGTGCGCGAGTTCCATCCGCGTCTTCATGACGTCCAGCCGGACGCGCAAGAACTCGAACGGTTCTCGCGCGCGGACGCTCTGCTGGTGGTTGCTCGCAGTTTCGGCTTCGCGAGCTGGGCGAAACTGAAGGCTCACCTCGAGCTGGTCGGGCGGTACGCCCGCTCTCCGCACAAGCAGCCGGTCGGCGGTCCGCTGTCCGACGAGCGGGCGATTATCGACGAGTTCCTGCGGCTGGCGTGCCTGACCTATGGCGACGATGAGCCCGCCCGCTTGCGGCGCGCGCACTCGATGCTGGAGGAGCACGATTGGCTGGCACGCGCGACGATCCACACGATCGCCGCAGCTGGCGAGGTTGATGCTGCCCGGGGGCTGCTGGATCGAGACCCGGCCCAGGCTTCGCTGGTGGGTGGTCCGTATGGATGGGAGCCGCTGCTTTACCTGACCTATTCGCGCGTCGCACCCGCGCCTGGCCGCTCCGCCGTCGGGGTCGCCCGGCTGCTGTTGGAGCACGGGGCTGATCCGAATGCCGGCTACCTGTGGGAGGGACTCGTCCCGCCGTTTACGGCGCTGACCGGGGCCTTGGGCGGCGGCGGCACGATGCCAAGACACCCGCAGGAGCTGGCGCTGGCGCGTGTGTTGCTGGAGGCCGGCGCGGACGCGAATGATGGACAGGCCCTCTATAACCGCGGTTGGGGCGAGGACGAGGACGAAGGTTGGCTGGAGCTGTTGCTTGAGTTCGGACTGGGCAGCGGTGACGGCGGGCCGTGGCGGCGTCTGCTCGGCGAGCGGCAGGACTCGCCGCGGGCGATGATGGAGGACCTGCTGATGGCCGCTGCCGCGAACGGGCTCACCGGTCGGGTGCGCCGGTTGCTCGCCCGCGGCGTGGATCCGGAGGGTCGCGGTTCACGGCATCCGATCTATCAGGGACGCTCGCCGGTCCAGGAGGCGGCGCTGGGAGGCCACATGGACGTCGTCTCGCTGCTGGTCGACGCGGGCGCGGCCTGGGAGCACGATCAGATCGACGCGCTCGTAGCGGCAGCGATGGCCGGCGACCGCGCCACCGTCGCCCGTCTGCTTGCGGCCGATCCCGGCCTGCGAGAGCGCGCGATCGACCGGCGCCCCGAGCAGCTCGTGCGTGCCGCCAGCGAGAACAGCTATGAGGCGGTCGCGGTGCTGCTCGAGCTCGGCTTCGATGTCAATGCGCGGCCGCGGACCGCGCCGCTGCACGAGGCTGCGATGCGCGGAAACATCCGCGTGATCAGACTCCTGCTCGAGCACGGCGCCGATCCGAACGTCCACGACACCGGCTATGACGCCACCCCGGCGGGATGGGCCGAGCACCACGGCCAACACGAAGCGCAGCAGCTGCTCGAGTCTCTTGAGCAACCCGACTTGTCCACACCGCTGCCGGACCAGGCGTGCCACGCGGCCGTGACATCGCAGCCGGGGGCGGCGATGCGGACCGTGACGGCTGCGTTCACAGCCGTCTCAGGTGGGCGACTCGAGGAGCTCGGGCCGCTGCTGGCGGAACAGATCGACTGGTGCGGTGTCGCCGACGAGAACGGCCAAATCCCCCGCTGCCACGGTCGCGCCCAGGCGCTGGAGCGAATGCGAATCGGGCTTGCGGCCACTGGCCGTGTGTCGGTCAGCGCGTTCGTCGAGGAAGGCGATCGCGTGCTCGCGCGCGTTCATGCTGTCGGTGAAGACGAGGTCGAGCCGCCGGAGCGGTTCGTGGTCGCTCGGGTCCACGACGGGCAGATAACCGAGCTGTGTGGCTACGCGAGCGAACACGAGGCGCGCGACGCGCTGCTCGCCGACTCAGCGCCGAACACGCCGGCGGAGGTCGACTAGCGCTAGCGCCACAGGTCGTGTTCGTCAGGGCCAAGGCGCCATGGGCCCGTTAGCCCTCTGCGGGTCAAGCCGGCCACCCAAGCGACCCCAACCACACCAGCTGTGTGGCCGCTGTCTATCGCCACCCGCAACCCTGCCGCGTCACTGCAACCGCAAGGCGCTCGTGGCCGTCGGTGACACTCCATGTCGTTCTGCTGGCCGGCTTAGCGCGCGCGAAGACGGCGCGGCGCAGCCGGACACTCTCGCGCATGTCGTCTGTCAACTCAGCCGCGCGGCTCAAGCTCGAGATCGGCTGCCATCCGATCCAAGTCCGCAACCACCCTGCGCAGGCGGTCGCCTTGGCGACCAATCGCGCCGACCTGCTGCTGCTCCTCGCGCAACCGCTCCGATCGCCAGCTCACCGCCAGCAGCGCGACTGCGAAATGCAGCACATGGGCGAGGTAATCGAAGATCTCGCTGAGCGCGACCACATATGGCTGCAGCTCCGGCGACTGGATCTGGCTTAGCTCTCGTCGCATCTCGCAGTAGCGGCTGACGAGCTTTCCGCTGGCGATCGCGACCTCGTCCAGCGGCTCGTCGTCACGGACAGCCCGCAGCATCGTCCCGACGTCGTCCTTGCGATACAGACCCTCCCAAGCCAGGCGCCGAAGGTCGCGGAGATCGCCCTCGAACGCGTGCGGCGACCCCTTGAACTGAGGGATCTGGTGGAACGCCCGCCAGATCTCTCGCGGCCGTCCTCTGATTGTGGTGACGATCGACATCGGCGCCCGACGTTAGGAACGGCGCGGCCATATGTCAAACCTCGCGTAGACCAGCAGGCTGAAGTGACTGTTCTTGAACCACGAGGCCGCCGCTGCTCGTAATGCGGCGGTGAGGATGTGCGCTTGCCTGGCGCGATTCAGGCGCGAAGGACGAGGAGAGCGAATCCGAGGGTGTCGGTGCCCTCAGGCAGGGCGCGTCGGTGGCGGATCCGCTGGGCGTAGGCGAGGGTATCGGGAGTTCCGTGCTGTTCGGCGTTAGCGGCGAGCGCCTCCTCATACCTCGCCCAATCGTGCTCGCTCGCGAACGACTCGTGCAAGATCTCAAAGCCCACGTCTCGGATTGCTGCCCGCAGACCGTCGAGGTCAGCCAGCTCGTCGACGGTGGCGGCTCCCAGCGCGGCCAGAAAGGCCTCGGACGGCGGTCGTTGCCAGAACCCTTCGCCGTACAGAGCGACTGGTGCCAGGTCCCTGAGGGCTGTCAATGCTCCCGGGAAGCCTCCATGCGCGTGGGATGAGCCGACATTAATCACTGCGTCGAACCTTCCCTCGATCGCTGCGGCGTCGCGGACCTCGAATCGCGTCGAGCTACGGTTGGCGCGTTGTCGAGCCTCAGCAATTGCGTCGGCGTCGAGATCGACGCCGAGCCCGCGTGCTGACGGGTGCGCTTCCAGCGTGCGCAGCAGGATCTCGCCGCTGCCGCAGCCCGTGTCCAGGACGAACGGCGTCGCAGGGAGAGTTAGCGCCGCGATGGCGGCATCGACCGCCGTCTCCGACATCGGATGGGCGAACGGCAGGCCGGCGTGAGCGATACGTGAAGCGCCAGGCACGCCACGAAGCCTGCCAGACGACGACCGCACCCCTGACGCGAACAACGAACCCCGCTGGTCAGTGCCGCTTCGATCGAGGTGCGGAGCGAGCGTTTGCGTCGGCTAATCCCCACGAGCCAGAAGGTCCCAGACGCCGCCGCCTGTAGCCGGACGCGGAAGACGGCAGGCGGCCAGCGGCTCCCTTTCACATGCTCTCGCTTAGTCTCAAACACGTCACGCAACTGCGGGATTGACAGAGGTGGTCGGCCTTCCTACCGTGCTGTTGGGGCAGGCTAATTGCGCTGGCAGAGGGCTCAATCGAAATCGGGGGCAGTGCTGTTGCACGACGGGGACGAGAACCAGGTTGAGCCGAGCCGCTTCAGATGCAGCCGCTGCCTCTTTGGCTCCGTCCGATTGTCGCCACCGTCTTCCTTGCGCCACTGGCGATTGCAATCTTTGTCGACCACTTTGGGGTCAGCGATGTCATTCTGATGTTTATCCTTACGCTCGCGGGACCTGGCATGGTGTTCTACGGGCTAACGCTGACCGCTGCCGAGCATTCTGAGAGGCCGCAGCGTTCGGACGAGGGCTACCTTGGGCTCTGGATCGCTCACCATTTACCGCTGCGACTTGCGCGTGCATGGTGGGTCATCTTCGGCTTGGCTTGGTGTGTTGTCTTGGTACTCATTCTGTGGCGGAATGCCACCTAGTCTGTGCCAGCGCAATTACGCGGGGATCTAGTTCATCACCGCTTCGAGATAGCCCCGCTTTGACCGAGACGAGGAATGCTTTCGCAGAAGCGCGCTCGTATGGGCCTAACTCGTCCAGCGCTATGCACCCAAGTCCGTACGTATCGCCGGCCTACGCCCGTGGACGATCGATGTTGTCGGCGCGCCTCGCATGGCAGACGCGGAGCGCCTCCGTCGCGTGCCGCCCCCAATGGGCGTAGAAGCTGAACCGCCATTCCCAGATGACGTCCGTCTCCGCCGCGCCAGCGTCAAGCGCAACGAGTCCGTACTTCACGTCGCGCCAGACGTCGGCGAGGTCGTCGGCCAGTGGGAGATTGACCGCTTCCATTTCCCAGCCACCGAAAGGGCACATCGCGGTCCAGTAGTCGTCCCAATCATCGAGGGCTGACTGCAGGCCAGCGAACCGCTCGTACCACTGCTCATGGGACAGCCCTTCCGGCAGTTCGGCGTCACTAGGCTCCACGTGAGGCAGACGGCCCGCGGCTGCCACCAGCTCCGCGAGAGACTGGGCAACCTCGGCCACAAACTCCGCTCGTTGCGTCGACTCCGCTCGCTCGACAAGGAAGCAGTACCACTCCGCCGCAGCCCGCATATCCATG
>DASSGR010000175.1:0-42136 GCA_035693425.1 Solirubrobacteraceae bacterium | reverse complement strand
GACTCACCGCGATGTCCGGGCGCCGACACGATGTAGTTCGCATGCCCGAGCCCGGCTCGGGCCGTCGCCGACCGCCGATACTCCCCAGGCTCGCGGTGATCGCCGCGACCGCTGCCGCGGTCGCCCTCGCCAAAGGCGGCGACGCCTTCTGGATCTGTGTCCCGAGCGCCCTGCTGATGAGCGCGTGGTCGAGCACGATCCCCGCCGTGGCGATCAGCAGCGCCGCCGCGATCGCCGCCGCCTGGCTCCCGCTCCTCCTCGAGGCCACCGCCCAACGGCCCTCGGCCCCGCTGGCGATCCTCATACCGGCCGCGAGCGTGGCGATCCTGCTGGTCGTCCGCGAGCGAGTCGAGCGCGAGCGCGACGCGCTTCGCACGACCGCCCTGACCGACCCACTCACCGGCCTCGCCAACAGGCGGTCGCTGCTCAGCCGCGTCGACTACGAGATCGCGCGCCACACCCGCAGCCGGGGCACGTTTGCGCTGATCATGCTCGACCTCGACGGCTTCAAGCTCCTCAACGATCGTTTCGGCCATCCGACCGGCGACGACCTGCTGCGCGACGTTGCGACCGCCCTGAAGCGGGCGGTCCGCGATCAGGACACGGTCGCGAGGATCGGCGGAGACGAGTTCTGCGTGCTGGCGCCCGAAACCGACGAACCCGGGACCGACCGGCTGGTGTCCCGGATAACCACGGCGGTAGCCCGAGTCACCGCCGGAGTCGAGGCGCTCGGCGTCAGCGCGGGCACCGCCGCCTTCCCGGACGACGGCACAACCCTCGAGGCGATCCTCGCGGCCGCCGACGATCGGCTCTACAACGCCAAGCGGCAACTCCCCCGCCAGCGTCGGCGCGCCGCCTGATAACCCGCGCAGCCTGATTAGATGCGCGCGTGGCCGCCGCCCCCAGCGCCCAATACAGCCTCACGGTCCGGGTCGAGATTGAGCACCGGCCCGGCATGCTCGGCAAGGTCGCAAGCGCGATCGGCAGCGCCGGCGGGACGATCGGTTCCGTCGACCTGATCAAGGTCGAGGGCCGCCACACGATCCGCGACATCACGGTCGAAACCGCCGACGACAGTGTCTGGCCGCAGCTGACAGATGCCGTAAACGCGATCGCCGGCGCCCGCGTCCTCGATTCAACCGACCTCACCTTCCACGTCCACATCGGCGGCAAGATCGAGGTCCGCAACCAGCGCCCGCTGAAAACCCACGACGACCTGTCGATGGCCTACACGCCCGGCGTCGCGCGGGTCTGCAACGCGATCCGCCAGGACCCCGAGCAGGCGTTCCGCTACACGATCAAGCGAAACACCGTGGCGGTCGTGTCCGACGGCACCGCCGTGCTTGGCCTCGGCGACATCGGGCCGAAGGCGGCAATGCCGGTGATGGAAGGCAAGGCGATGCTGTTCAAGGAGTTCGGCGGCGTCGACGGGTTCCCGATCTGCCTGGACACCAAGGATCCGGACGAGATCGTGTCCGTGGTCAAGGCGATCGCCCCCGGCTTCGGAGGAATCAACCTCGAGGACATCTCCGCCCCGCGCTGCTTCGAGATCGAGGATCGACTGCGCGCGGAGCTCGACATCCCGGTGTTCCACGACGACCAGCACGGGACCGCGGTCGTGGTGCTGGCGGCGCTGCTCAACGCACTGAAGCTCACCGGCCGCCGCATCGAGGACATAAGCATCGTGATCGTCGGCCTGGGCGCAGCGGGGGTTGCGGTCACAAAGATCCTGATCGCCGCGGGCGCCCGGCACATCATCGGCTGCGACTCCCGCGGCGCGGTGCACACCGAGCGGGCGGATTACCTGGACGGAAGCATGCATCCCGTCAAGCGCGTGATCGCAGAGACCACCAACCTGGAGCGCCGTACCGGCGGCGTCGCTGACGTGCTCGAGGGAGCCGATCTGTTCGTCGGCGTCTCCGGGGGGCGGATCGTGCCGGCGTCAGCGCTGGCGGCGATGAACCCGGACCCAATGGTGTTCGCGATGGCCAACCCGGATCCCGAGGTCGCTCCCGAGGAGGCCGCCGAGTATGCGCGGATCCTCGCCACCGGCCGCTCGGACTACCCCAATCAGATCAACAACGTCCTCTGCTTCCCCGGCATCTTCCGCGGCGCGCTCGACGCACGCGCCACCCAGATCACCGAGCAGATGAAGACCGCCGCGGCACGCGCGATCGCCGAGATCGTCGGAACCGAGGAGCTGCGCGAGGACTACATCATCCCGTCGGTGTTCAACCGCGACGTGGCGCCAGCCGTCGCGGCCGCTGTGGCGACCGAGGCGAAAGCCGCGAGCTACTCCGGCGACCCACCGGGGTCCTGACGCTGCTCGGGCTCGAGACCGGGTCCGCGCGCCTCCATCGTCGGACCGCCGAGCAATCCCGCGCCCGGCCGCCGCTTCGGCAGCCAGCCCTCGACCTTCCACGCCGATCCCGGCCGCGCGGGCAACAGCAGCAGCACGATCACGAACCCGATCACCGACAGCAGCAGCCCGAACGTCAGTCCAACGCGCTCGCCATAGCCCTTGCGGTCGGCGATCCAGGCCGCGCCGGCGGCCGAGAGCAGCCACAGGAACAGCAGATACAGCCCCTTGGCTCCGATCAGCGCGAAGACGGTCATGTGCCCAGGTACGCCCTCTGCACCTCGGGGTCGTCGCGCAGCTTGGTCGACTCGCCGAGCAGGACCACGCGCCCGGTCTCGAGCACGTAGCCGCGGCTCGAGATGTCCAGCGCGTAGTTCGCGTTCTGCTCAACCAGCAGGATCGCCACCCCTGACTTGTTGATCTCGCCGATCGTCTCGTAGATCCGTGCCACCAGGATCGGGGCGATCCCCATCGAGGGCTCGTCGAGCATCAGCAGCTTGGGGCGGGCCATCAGCGCGCGCCCGATCGCGAGCATCTGCTGCTCGCCTCCTGACATCGTGCCCGCCTTCTGGCGTTCGCGCTCCTGCAGACGCGGGAACAGCGTGAACACGCGGTCGAGGTCTTCGCCGATCTCCGGACCCTTGGCCCGGCGGTGGGCGCCCAGTTCGAGGTTCTCGCGCACCGTCATGCGCGCAAAGCAGTGGCGCCCCTCGGGCGACAGGGCGATCCCGCGCACGACGATCTCGTGGGCGGGCACGCGCGTGATGTCCTCGCCGTCGAACGTCACGCTGCCGGCGCTGGCGGGAGTGAGCCCCGAGATCGAGCGCAGCGTCGTCGACTTTCCGGCGCCGTTTGATCCGATCAGCGTCACGACCTCGCCTTCCTCGACGGTCAGCGATACGCCCTTGAGCGCTTCGATCGCGCCGTAGCGGGCGCGGATGTCGGATACTTGGAGAAGGGCCATCAGTCCTGCTTGCCCAGGTAGGCCTCGATCACGCGCGGATTGCTGCGGACCTCGGACGGCGGACCCTCGGCGATCTTCGTGCCGTGATCGAGCACGGTGACGCGCTCGGAGACGTCCATCACGACCTTCATGTCGTGCTCGATCAGCAAGATCGTCAGCTCAAGCTCGTCGCGCATCTTCCGCATGAAGCTTGTGAGGTCGGCGGACTCGTGTGGGTTCATCCCGGCCGTGGGCTCGTCGAGCAGCAGCAGGATCGGATCGGACGCGAGCGCTCTGGCGATCTCCACACGGCGCTGGTCGCCGTATGACAGATGCGACGCGACCTGGTCGAAGACGCGCGACTGAAGCCCGACGTAGGTCAGCAGCTCGCGCGCGCGGTCTGAGACCTCGCGCTCCTCGCGCCGGATCCATGGCGGGCGCAAGATCGAGCCGAACACCGATGCGCGCATCCGCGCGTGGCGGCCGATCATCACGTTCTCGACGGCCGTCATCGCGCCGAACAGGCGGATGTTCTGAAACGTCCGCGCAACCCCCATGCCGGTGATCTTGTCCGGACGGGCCCTGGTCACCTCGCGGTCGCCGAGCACGATCCGCCCCGAGGTCGGCTTGTACAGCCCGGTGAGCATGTTGAACAGCGTGGTCTTGCCGGCACCGTTGGGACCGATCAGCGACACGATCGAATGGCGAGGCACGTCCAGCGTCACGTCATCGACGGCGACGAGGCCACCGAACTCCTTGGTGATGTGATCGGCCACCATCACCGCGTGGACGCGCGGGGCTTCGGTGGTGGCGCTCATACGGCGCTCTGGCTTTCCACGAGCTGAGCGTCCTCTGCGGCGATGTCCCCGGTGAGCTCGAGCCTGCGCCTTCGCTCTGGGAACAGCCCCTGTGGGCGCAGCACCATCACGAGCACCAGCAGAAAGCCGAAGATCCCGAACGACAGCTGGGTCAGGTTGAAATTCAGCCCGATCTTCGTCGGGATGTCGTTGAAGACGTCGGGGATCAGGTAGTAGTTCGTGTAGGACAGCAGCAGCGCGCCGAGCACCGCCCCCCAGATCGATCCGAGGCCGCCGACGATGATCATCGCGAGCACGAAGATCGAGAACGAAAACGCAAACTGCCCGGCGTTGACGGTCGTGAAATAGGCGCCCAGGAAGGCGCCGGAGATACCACCGAACGTCGCGCCGATCGCATAGGCCAGCAGCTTCGTACGCACCGCGGGGATCCCCATCGACACCGCCGCGACCTCGTCCTCTCGCAATGCGACCCAGGCCCGGCCCAGCCTCGAGTCGCGCAGCCGCAGGTTGACGAACAGCACGATCAGCATCAGCGCAAGGATCAGCCAATACCAGGGTCTGAGCTTGAGTAAGTTGAACGAGCCGATGACCGGGAAGTACGGCAGGTCCACGGCCGGGATCCCGAGGTTGCCGGCGGTCAAGGTCTGACCGCCGCCGAGGTGGATGCTCTGGCCATTGATGGCGAACACGCGGACGATCTCTCCGAACGCGAGCGTCACGATCGCGATGTAGTCGCTTCGCAGCCGCAGCGTCGGCAAGCCGATGATGATGCCTGCCAGCGCCGCGATGACCACCGCGCAGAGCACGATCAGGAGGAAGTTCAGGTGGATGCCCGGCAGCGTCGACTGCACGTGCGAGGCGCCAACGTGAATGTTTTCCTTGAAGAAGAACCCGGAGCCGAACCACCCCACCGAGTAGGCGCCGAGCGCGTAGAACGCCACGTACCCCAGGTCGAGCAGGCCGGCGAACCCCACCACGATGTTCAGTCCGAGCGCCATCACCACGTAGGCCAGCGAGATGATCGTCGCGTTGAGGAAGCCGCTGGTCTGGGTGAAGAAGAACGGGAGAAGGATCGCGATGACGATCAGCACCGCGCCTGCGGCACGGCTCCACCACGGGGGCAAGCGTCGCTCGATAGCCGCGCGCCACTCCCGCATCTGGGCGGTGAACTGCCCCGGGCCGACGGCAGCCGGCTCCGGCGCCGATGACGCCCGCGTGACACCGGGTCGCTGGGGCGCCTGACCCTTCTGCACGTAGACCTCACTGCGGACCTCGTCGGGCGGATGTCCGGCGTCGCTCATCCGGCCTCCCTCGTCTCCTCGCCCAGCAACCCTCGTGGGCGCAGCACCATCACCAGGATCAGATAGCCGAACACGACCGCCGGCGTCCACTGCGGCCCCAGCCTCGAGTCCGAAAGCTGCTGGATGCAGCCGATGATGATGCCGCCCAGCACCGCCCCGCGGACGTTCCCGATCCCGCCCATGACCGCCGCGGTGAACGCGATCAGGCCGGCCTCGAAGCCCTGGAAGTACCAGACGTTCGTCTCATACAGGGCGTAGACGATGCCCGCGGCGCCGGCAAGCATGCCGCCCAGCAGGAACGTCAATGAGATCGTGCTGTTGACATTGATCCCCATCAGCCGCGCGGCCTCCGGGTCCTGCGCCGTGGCCCGCATCGCCCGGCCCGCCCGGGTGCGCCCGATGAACCAGGTCAGGGCGAACACCAGCGGAACCATCACCGCGATCGCCAGCACGTCTGCCCGATGGATGATCACCCCGGAGATTTTGAAGACCGTCTTGTTCTGGTTGATCAGGTCGGGGACGCCGGTCGGCGATCCGCCGCGCCACAGCAGCCCGACGTTCTGGAGGATGAACGACATGCCCACGGCCGTGATCAGCGGGGCTAACTTCGGGGCCCCGCGCAGCGGCCGGTATGCGACGCGTTCGATCAGGACGTTCAGCGAGCCGCACACCAGCATCGAGATGATCAGGGTCACCAGCAGGCCCCCAATCAGACCGAACACCCCCGTGGCGGCCGTGAGCCCGAACGTGGCATAGAGCCCGGCCGCCACGAACGACCCGATCATGAAAACGTCGCCGTGGGCGAAGTTGATCAGCTCGATGATCCCGTAGACGAGCGTGTAGCCCATCGCGACCAGCGCCCAGATCGACCCGTTCGACACCCCTGAGACGAGGTTGAACCCGAGCTGGCTGAGGTCGTGGTTGATGACGGCGTGGCCGTTTACGAACCCCGACGAGTAGCCGTGGACGAGGTCGCGGATGCCGTAATAGACCGGCAGCGCAAGCAGGGCGACGATCAGCCCCCACCGGCCGAGCCACTTGCGCAGCGCGGCCAGCGGCCGCACCGCTACGGCGGGCATCCTCGGCGTGAACGAACTTGCTTCCACTGATCCGTGCGGAGTATGGAGAGGGCGCCGGATGCGCCCTCTCCATACAGCTTCCTACAAAACGGCTGTCAGAGCACCTTCGTCGGCGTCAGCGTCTTGAAGAAGACGGGCTCGCCGGACGAGTCGACCTTGTACAGGCCGTAGGACTTCAGCGTCGTGTCGCCGTTCTTGTCGAACCCGTACGTGCCCAGGACCGAGTTGCGGTTCTGGGTCGCGAACAGGGCCTTGAGCACTGCCGACTTGCTGTTGCCCTGGGCGCCCAGCTTGGAGATCGTGTCCAGGCCAAGCTTCATCACCTCGTAGCCGTAGATCGCGTAGGGATCCGGGCTCGAGGTGTGGTAGGCCTTCGAGTACGCGGCCAGGAAGTCCTTCCCGCCGGGGTAGGCGGACAGCTTCTGGGTGGCGACCGTGCACTGAAGCAGCGGATACAGCGAGGCCGGGACGCCACCCTTCTTGGCGCTCGTGTAGGAGTCCGTGCAGACGCCGTCGCCGCCGAACACCTTGGCGGTCGGAAGCGCCGCGTGGACGTCCTTGGTGATCTGCACCGCGCCGTTGGACACGATGCCCGCGAAGAAGAAGCAGTCCGCTCCCTGCCCCTTGATCGTGGCCGCGTACGAGCGGAAGTTCGGCGCGGTCGGGTCGATGCCGGTGTCGCTGACGATGTTGACGCCGTAGTTGGCCTTCTCGAGTCCGAGCAGGGTGGCGAGACCCTGACCATAGGCCTCCTTGTCGTTGGCGACGGCGACCTTCGTGCATCCGGCCTGCTTCATCGCCAACAGGTCCGAGGCGGCCTGGATCGAGTCGATCGGCACGATCCGCAGGTAGGTGCGGGTGCCGGTCGGGTAGTACTTCTGCGGTTCGCCGGGGGCGCTGCCCGGCTGGTTGGTGGTCAGTCCGACGTACGTGTTCGCTGGGCTGACCATTGGCAGCCCGGCTTCATTGAGGATCGGGATCGAGACCTCGCTGGCGCCCGAGTTGAACTCGCCGATGTAGTAGACGGCCTTCGGGTCGGACGCCGCCTTGCGGGCGTCGGCGGCGGTCTGGCCAGGATCCCACTTGGCCGCCGCGGCGGTGGAATCGTCGAGCGACGTGTAGTTGACGCTCCACTCACCGGCCTTATTGCCGGCCTGTTGAAGGGCCAGCTTGATGCCGTTCACCATCGGGACCGTCTGGGCGGTTGACGCGCCCTGCAGCGGCAGGCTCGAGTAGATGTCCACAACCTTGCTGCCGCCGCTGCTGGAGCCACTGCTCCCGGAGCTGGCACTGCTGCTGCTCTTACTGCTGCTGCCGCAGGCAACGATCCCAACGACCGAGCCTACGAGCATGCACCCAGTCACAGCTTTACCAAGAGTTCGCATACTCCTCCTCTGGATGTCTTGCCGGGCCCCCAGTGGCCCATGAAGACAGGCAGCGTAGTGAGGGGGCCGGACTGCAGCAAGCGCTCGTCGCGCCGCCCTAACCTAACCGCAACCCATCTTCTCTCAGGCGTCGATCATCTTCCAGTACCGCAAGCGGCCGCCCACGATGCGATAAACGCCGTAGCGCCGCAGGGTTGTGTCACCGTCAGGCTTGATGCTGTAGGTGCCCACGACGCTCCGGCGCCCCCGGGTCGAGAAGATCGCCGCACGTACCTTCGAGCGTTGCGCAGGCTCGGTGCCGTCGTCGGTGGCGCGCGCGATCGCTGAGAGCATCAGGCTCATGGCCTCGTATCCGAAGATCGCGTAGGGCTCGGAATCGCCGTAGCGCAACGCGTAGCGGTCGTAGAACGCCTTGCCGGACGGCGGAGACGCCGCGGGGCCCAGCGCGGCCGCGGTGATCAGCACTCGCGAGTCCAACGAGCGCGGGATGCCTCCCTGCTCGGGATCGGCGAAGGTGCTCTCGGCAAGGCCGCCGGTGCCGAACAGCTTCGCGTTCGGCACCGCTTCGGCGACCTGCTTGGTCAGCAGCACCGCGTTGTCCTCGGTGATCGCCGAGATCAGCACGCAATCGGCCCCGGTCTTGGCGACTGCCGCTGCAAGCGGGCGATAGTCCTTGACCCGGGGGTCGAACGTCTGGACTCCCGCCAGCTTCAGGTGTGCACCCCGGGCGGCCACCTGAAAGCTCGCCTCCGCGTCATCGCCGTCGAACTCCCCGTCATCGAGGATGAAGGTCTTGTTGCAGCCGGCGTCCTGCTGGAGTCGCACCTGCGCGGTCGCCTCGATCGCGTCGGAGGGAACGACCCGGGCGTAGGTGCGGATGCCCGTCGGGTAGTACTTCTCAGGCTCGCCGGGAGCGGCGCCGATCCCGTGCGAGGTGAGCCCCACAGCGGTGCTCGTGGGGCTGATCTGCGGGATCCCCATCCGGTTGAGCAGCGGAATCGAGATCGCGCTGGCGCCGGAGTTGTACTCGCCGATGTAGCCGATCGTGGTGCGGTCGTTCATCGCCTGGTGGGCGTTCACGGTTGTCTGGCCCGGGTCCCACGTCCCACGCTTGGCGGTCGAGTCGTCCATCCATCGCAGCACGATCCGGTACCGGCCGATCCGTCCGCGGACCTGGTCGAGCGCGATCTTCGCCCCTCCCAGCACCGCCTCGCCGCTCACCGCCGACGCTCCGTGCAGCGGCAGGCTGGTGTAGATCGTGAGCGTCTGGCCCGAGATCTTGTTCGGGACGTTGTGAGTGCTGCCGCAGCCGGCCAGGACCGCCACCGACACCAGCAGCATGAGCCCCAGGCTGCCCCGCCTCACGCTCCCCTGCTCGCCGTCGCCGAGCCTCACCCCTGCACTTGGACGGATTGGAAGGGCACGAGCTTGCCATTCACCGGTCGGCTGAAGACAAACGGAGCGAGGCTCGTGTCCCCTTGGGCATTGATCGAGTAGGTGCCCAGGACCGAGTCGCGGTTCCTGATCGCGAAGAAGTCCTGCACGACGGTCGCGCGATCGGTCACGGACGTGCCGGCCTTTTTCAGGACCGCCAGGATCGCCGACATCGCCTCGTAGCCGAAGATCGCCTGCGGCGACGGGGCTCGGTGGTAGGTGTCCTCGAAGGGTTTGAGGAACTCGCTCTTGGCGGTCGCGCTGAGATCCTTGGTCATGAACCCGGGCGACGATATGTACACGTGGCGGGCGGCTGGGGACAGGCGAGCGGCGAATGTCGTGGCGTCGAGTGCCGACGGCCCGAACAGCTTCACCGCCGGACTGCTCGACGCCGCGGCGTTGAACACCCGTGCGGCGGCATCCTCGGAGACCGCGCCGTAGAAGATCGCGTCGGCGCCGGAGGACGACGGCGCGATCGTGATCGATGATGTCGGCGCGTCGGTCCTGACCGCCTGGGCGATCGCCCTCCCGTATTGACTGCCGTCACTGGATACGTACAGCCTTGACACGTGCAGCGCCTGCATCTCCTGGACCTGTGCCTTGGCTTCGAGCGACGTCGTCGGCACCACCCGCGCAAATGTGCGTCCGAAGTTGCCCAGTGACTCGTAGTAGCGGTTGGGTGAGTTCGGGACGGACGGAGTCGGCTGCGTGAGCGCGGCGGCGGTGTCGGTCGGTGTCACCTGCAGCAGGTCCTGCGCGTTCGTGATGCCCAGCGAATCCGCTGACAGGCCAGGATCGAGCTCACCGAGATAGGCGATCGAGCTGGTGTCCTCGATCGCGCTGCGCGCGTTGTCTGAGGCCTTGGCACCGCCAAGCTTGATGAACCGCAGCGTGAACTTTCCCAGCTTGGTCCCGGACTGCTTGAAGGCCAGCTGCTCGGCCGCGAGCACGTCGGCAGCCGCCTGGGTGTTTGCCGCTCCTCGCGGCGCGCTCGCGTACAACGTCAGCGTGCTGCCCTCGACGCTGACGGTGGACGCCGTGGTGCATCCCGCCGCGATCGACATGACCGCCGCGAATCCAACGCAGACATTCAGCGCCCGGCGCCGTGCGAGCACGATGCTTCGCATGGACGGCTGGGCTAGCCCTGCCGACCGGGCAGGAACGGGAGCAGGTTGCGGATGCCGATCGTGACCAGCACCATCACTACGGCGATCAGGATCGCGTCAAACCCCGACACGCCGAGCGCCCACAGCACGATCCACAGGCACAGACCGGCGGTGGCAGTAAGAATCAGGCCCATCTCCAGGCATCCTAACCGAGCCGGCGCCTGCGCAGTGGGCGCTGAAGCCAACGCCAACCCGGCGCAAACATTCGCCGAGTGTCCCGAGTGGTTGATCGGGCACTTACCTCAGCGCCACTGAGAACTCGGCCACCAGACGCGCGACCGCGGCGACCGGGTCGGCCTCCTCGCTGGCGGCTCGCACGAGCCTGGTTCCCACGATCACCCCGTCGGCGCCTGCTGCCGCGGCGGCGGCCGCCTGCTCCGGCGTGCTGATTCCGAACCCCACGGCGACCGGCACCTGCGTGTGCGCCGCTGCGCGTGCGATCACTGCTTTCAACCCGGCGTCCAGCTGCGCGCGCTCTCCGGTCGTCCCGGTCAGCGAGACCGTGTAGACAAATCCTCGCGCGCGCGCCCCGATCATCGCCAGCCGCGGCTCTGGCGTGGTCGGCGCCACGAGCGGCACCAGCGCCAGGCCCCTGGCGTCGCAAGCGGCGAGCGTGTCCGGGGCCTCCTCGAGCGGCAGGTCGGGCACGATCAGGCCGCTCACGCCGGCGGTGGCAAGGCTGTCGAGGAAGCGCTCGAGGCCGCGAGCCAGGATCGGGTTGGAGTAGCACATGACCACGACTGGGACGTGGGCGGCGATCCGCACCGCCACCTCGAGCACATCGGGCAGGGTCGCTCCGCCCCTCAGCGCCTCGGTGCCGGCGGCGTGGATCACGGGACCGTCGGCGAGCGGGTCCGAGAACGGGACGCCGAGCTCGACCACGTCCGCCCCTGACTCGGCATAGGCCACGCCGATCCGGGCTGACGTATCCAGATCGGGGAACCCTCCCATCAGGTACGGCATCAACGCGGCCCTGCGGCCGTCGGCGCGAGCCGACGCGAACGCCTCGGCGATGCGCTCGACACCGGACGAGGGCTGGGGATCCGGCATCGCGGTCATCGCGAGTCGAGCAGCTGGAGCGCTTCGGCCAGGTCCTTGTCGCCCCTACCCGACAGACACACCAGGTCGAGCTCTCCCGGGCCGTTGGCGAGCGTCCAGGCGATCGCGTGGGCGCTCTCGAGCGCGGGAACGATCCCCTCGAGCCGCGCCAACCGCGCGAATGCATCGAGCGCCTGCGCGTCGGTGATCGCCTCGTAGCGCGCGCGTCCGGAGTCGCGCAGCCAGGCGTGCTCCGGGCCGCTGCCCGGGTAATCGAGCCCGGCGGAAATCGAGTGAGCTTCCAGGATCTGGCCGTCCTCGTCCTGCATGATCGCCGAGTAGGCGCCGTGCAGGACGCCGGGCATCCCGGCGGCGGTCAACGGCGCTCCGTGGCGCCCCGTCTCAATCCCCTCGCCCGCGGCCTCGACCCCGACGAGCTCGACGCCGGCGTCGTCGACGAACGGGACGAACATCCCGATCGAGTTGGAGCCGCCGCCGACGCACGCGATAACCCGCCGCGGGAGGCGTCCTTCGCGCTCGAGGATCTGCGCTCGCGCCTCGTCGCCGATCACCCGCTGCAGATCGCGGACGAGCGCCGGATACGGAGCGGGACCGACGCAGGACCCGATGATGTAGTGCGTGGCGCTGACGTTCGTGACCCAGTCGCGGATCGCCGCCGACACCGCCTCCTTAAGCGTCCTGGCGCCCGCCTCGACCGGCTCCACGGTAGCCCCGAGCAGCTGCATGCGCTCGACGTTGGGCTTCTGCCGGCGCATGTCCTCCGTGCCCATGTACACCACGCACTCGAGATCGAGCAGCGCGCACGCCGTCGCGGCGGCGACGCCGTGCTGGCCGGCGCCGGTCTCGGCGATGATCCGCGTTTTGCCCATCCGCTGGGCCAGCAGCGCCTGGCCGAGGGCGTTGTTGATCTTGTGGGCGCCGGTGTGGTTGAGATCCTCGCGCTTGAGGTAGACGCGGTGGCCGGCGGCCTCGCTCAGGCGCGATGCCAGGTACAGCGGCGACGGCCGCCCAACGTAGTCGCGCAGCAGCGCATCCAGCCCCGCGCGGAACTCGGGGTCCTCCCGCGCCTGCACCCACGCGTCCTCGAGCTCCGACAGAGCCGGCATCAGCGTCTCCGGGACGTACTGGCCCCCGTACGGGCCAAAGCGATGCTCGATCGCGCTCATCGGGCGCTTAGTTCCGGGGCGGCGGTCGAGGCGACCGCGGCCGCGAAGGCACGGAGCTTGTCTGGGTCCTTGCGGCCGGGTGCGAGTTCCACGCCGCTGGCCACGTCGACCGCGAACGGCCGCACCACCGCAATCGCCTCGGCAACGTTGTCGGGGTTCAAGCCGCCACTGAGGATCACGGGCGTGGCGCCGCGGTGACCGCGGGCGATCTCCCACGCGAACGTCTCGCCGGTGCCGCCCGGAATCCCGGCCGCGTAGCTGTCGAGCAGGTGATAGTCGGTGTGAAACGGCGACAACGACTGGATGTCGGCGCGGCTGCGCACGCGCGCCGCCTTGATCACCTTGCAGCCGGTTCGCCGGCCGGCCTCCGCGCAGAACGCCGGGCCCTCCTCGCCATGCAACTGGAGCATCGTCAGGCCCACCGCATCGGCAGTGCGTGCTATCTCGTCGAGCGTGGGATTGACGAACACGCCGACGATTTCGGCTTGGCGCTTGAGCGTCGCGGCGATCTCGGCAGCGTCATCGGACCCGCAGCGGCGCGGCGAATGCGGCCAGAAGATCAGGCCGATCGCCCACGCTCCGGCCTGCACGGCCAAGTGGGCGTCGGACAGCGACGTGAGCCCGCAGAACTTGATCTTCGGAGCGTCCGGCATCTCGACAATCGTAGGGCCATCACGGTCCCGGCCCCCCTACTGCGGCGCGCTCACCGTCCGGCTGCCGAGCTTGACGCTGAACGTGCGCACGTGACCCTGCCGGCGCACGCGGATCGCGACCGTCTGCCCCGGTAGGTGCGCTTCGACGATCTGCAGCAAATCCCCCATGCTCGACACCTTGATGCCCGCCACCGACAGGATCACGTCTCCGGACGCAAGGCCTGCCTCGGCCGCCGCGCGCCCATCCGGGGCTGTGTGGATGACCACGCCGCGCTTGGCACCCGTCGTCGCCACTCCGCTTGCGCCGAGATCCGCGATCTCCACCTTGCCGTCGTGCTTGAGCCGCGGGATGAACTCCCGAGCGGTGTTGACCGGGATCGCAAACCCGATTCCGACGCTGCCCTGCCCGCCTTCGCCCGTAGCGATCTGTGAGTTGATCCCAATCACCCGGCCGGCCGCGTCGAGCAGCGGACCGCCGGAGTTGCCGGGGTTGATCGGGGCGTCGGTCTGAATCACGTTGTCGATGCTGAATCCGGCCGGCCCCTGGATCTGGCGCTGAAGCGCCGACACGATCCCGCTGGTGAGGGTCCGATCGAGCCCGAACGGGTTGCCGATCGCGAGCGTCGGGTCGCCCACCTGGACGGTCGTCGAGTCTCCGAGCACGAGCGGGTGGACGTCGGGCACCCCGGCAGTGTTGACCTTCAGCAGCGCCAGGTCGTTGTTGGCGTCCTGGTCGACCACCACCGCCGTTCGGGTGACGTTGTCCTCGAATTGGACGGTGACCCCGCCGGAGCGGTTGGCGCCCTGGATCACGTGATAGTTGGTGAGGACGTCGCCGGCGTTGTCGATCAGAAAGCCTGAGCCGGTCGAGACGCTGCGCTCCTGAGCCGGAAACAGGTCGAACGGATCCTGTACCTGCTGGATGATCTGCGCGCGGACGAACACGACGCCTGGCGCGTCGCGCTCGTAGATGGCGTGCGCCGTCAGCCTCGTGTCGCCGGTGGCGGCCGGCTGTGCGGCGAACGGCGACCCCTCGATGATCGTCTCGGTGTTCCCGTGCCCGGCCACACCCAGCGCCAGCAGCGTCCCGGCCACTACGGCCCCGCCCACCAGGGACGCAGCGAAATGCGAGCGGGTCGGCGACTTCATCTGCGTGCCAGTGTGGGAGCCTGCGTTGAACTGGAGCTAAAGGGAGGTTTTGGCGTCGCTGATCAAGGCCCGGCAAGCGGCCTCGATGTCGCCGGACCGCATCAGCGCCTCTCCGATCAGGACCGCGTCCACGCCTGCATCATCGAGTTCGGCAAGGTCCCGCGCCGTACGCAGACCGGACTCCGCCACGACCGTGGCCCCGGCCGGAACGGCGGGCAGCAGCTCGAACGTCCGCCGGATGTCGACTTGCAGTGTCGTGAGGTCGCGGTTGTTGATCCCGATGAGCCTGGCGCCCAGCGCGGCGGCGCGCTCGAGCTCGCGCTCGTCGTGAACCTCAACCAGCGCCGCGAGCCCGAGCGAGACGGCGGTCTCGTGCAGCCGCCCGAGCTCTGTCGGGTTGAGCGCGGCGACGATCAGCAAGATGGCGTCGGCGCCCGCCGCCAGCGCCTCGTGAAGCTGGTAGGCGTCGACGACGAAGTCCTTTCGCAGGATCGGCAGCTCCGACGCTGCACGCGCTGCCCGCAGATCGTCGAGCGATCCGCCGAAGCTCGGCCCCTCGGTGAGGATCGACAGCGCCGCCGCGCCCCCCCGCTCGTAGCAGCCGACGACCTCCTCGAGCCGGAGGTCCGCTCGGATCACGCCGGCCGAAGGCGAGCGCCGCTTGTGCTCAGCGATCACCGACAGCCCCGGCCTCGCCAGCGCATCGGCGAATGGGCGTAGCTCGCCGGCGCGCAGGGCAGCCTGGCGCTCGAGCTCGGAGTCGGGCACTCGATCGCGCCGCCTGGCGACCTCCTCGCGGGTGGACGCAATGATCGGCTCGAGTGCGTTCACGAGTGGGCCATTACCCTGCCAGCTGCCTGGTGTGGGCGACGAAGCGCTCGAGCGCGGCGGTGGCCGCGCCGCCGTCGACAGCCTGCTCTGCGACCCTCACCCCCTGCTCCAGCGAGTCGGCCCGCCCACCGGCGTAGATCGCGGCTCCGGCGTTGAGTACGGCGAGGTCGCGCGCAGCACCACGATCGCCCCCGAAGATGCTCCGCGCGGTGTCGGCGTTCTGGTCGGGGTCGCCGCCCGGCACCGTCTCGGGCGCGGCGCGATGGAGCCCCACGTCCTCTGGCGTCACCGTGTACTTGCGAAGCTCCCCATCGGCAACCTCGACCACGATCGTCGGCGCCGAGATGCTGAGCTCGTCCACGCCGTCTGCGCCGCTGACAAGCAGCGCATGATGAGTCCCCAGGCGCGCGAGCGCGCCGGCCATCGTCTCCAGATAGCCCGGATCTGAGACACCGACCAGCTGGCGTGTGGCGCCGGCGGGATTGGTCAGCGGGCCCAGGAAGTTGAAGATCGTGCGCACCGCGAGCTCGCGACGGACGGGGATCACGTAACGCGTGGCCTGGTGGTGTGCGGGAGCGAACATGAAACCGAAGCCGACCTCGTCGATGCAGCGAGCGACATCGTGTGGGCTCAGGTCGATACGCGCGCCCAGAGCCTCGAGCACGTCCGCCGAGCCCGACAGCCCGGTTGCGGACCGGTTGCCGTGCTTGGCGACCAGGCAGCCCGCTCCAGCGGCGATGAGCGCCGCCGTGGTCGAGACGTTGAACGTCCTGCGGCCGCCACCGGTTCCGGCCGTGTCCAGAAGCTCCTCGCTGGCCGGCTGCACGCGCACCGCGTGCGCCCTCATCGTCCGCGCGAGTCCAGCCAGCTCGTCGACGGTCTCGCCCTTCGTCCGCAGCGCGATCAGGAACGCGGCGATCTGGACCTCCGATGCGTTCCCGGCCATGATCTCCGACAGGACCGCCGCGGCGTCCTCGAGCGAGAGATCCTCGCCCGACGCGAGCGCGTCGATCGAGCGTGTCATCAGATCAGCGCCGGCGCTCATCGCGTCCGCGCCAAGAAGTTGTGTAGCAGCTCGCGGCCCTGCTCAGTGAGCACCGATTCGGGATGGAACTGGATGCCCTCTGCCGGCAGCTCGCGATGGCGGACCGCCATCACGACCTCGCCGGCGGACGCGCTGCGTTCGAGCACGTCAGGGAGCGAGGGATGGGCCACAAGCGAGTGGTAGCGCCCCACCTCCAGCGGCGCCCGCAGCCCGCGGAAGATGGTCTTGCCGTCGTGGTCGATCTTCGTGGTGCGCCCGTGCACCGGCTGATGGCGAACGACCTTGCCGCCCCAGGCCTGGACCAGCGCCTGGTGGCCCAGGCACACGCCGAGGGTCGGCACGGATGCCGTGGGGAAGCGGCGGACTGCCTCCAAGGAGATCCCGGCCTCGTCAGGAGTGCACGGACCCGGGGAGACGATCACGCGGTCATAACCGCGGATCAGCAGGTCATCCACGGTCGCGTGGTCGTTGCGGACGACTTCGATCTCCGAGCCGAGCTCACCGAGGTACTGGACCAGGTTGTAGGTGAAGCTGTCGTAGTTGTCCAGGACGAGGACTCTCACCCGCAGAACGGTAACGAGGGCCGCCGCACCTGGGGTTCAGGCACGAAAACCTCGGGGTGGCGGCCACAAAAGTGCAGGTGGGTCACCCGATTGTCGGCCGCGGCTCAGAGCGCGACGCTTTCCCGTCAAAAAGGAGCCGTGATGTCTGATACAGGTTGGTACAGCTTGAAGAGGAGTGCCGGGATCGTCCTGGCGACCGCCGGCCTTGCGGCAGGGTTAGCCGCCTGCGGCGGCAGCAGCTCCTCGTCGAGCTCGCAGGCGGCTGCGTCGCCCAGTGCGACACCGACACCCGCCAGCACGCCCGCGAAGGCGGATTCCAATGCGTCGTCCGGCGGTCCGGCAGCTCCGGGGACCAAGCTGGCGGTCGGCTCGTCGGCAATGGTGCGCTACACGCCGCTGAGCCACGCCACGCCCTCGACGCTGAAGGTCACGGTGCAGTCACTGCAGAAGGGCACGCTCGACGACTTCAAGGGCATCGACCTCGACGCCGCTCAGAAGGCCGCGACCCCGGTGTACGTCAAGGTGAAGGTCACAAACCTGGGACCGGGCACGATCGACATCGACGCGACGTCCGCAGCGATCGAGGGCATCGACAGCACCGGAAATACCGCCCAGAGCGTGACGTTCATCGGGACCTTCCCGCGCTGTCCCGACAATCAGTCCACGACGCAGATGCGCGCCGGAAGCAGCTACGACAACTGCCTGACGTTCCTCGTGCCCGGCGGCATCGACAAGGTCGCCTACACCGGCACCGACGCGTACATCAACTCGCCCGTTACCTGGGCGGTGGGGTAGCGACCTAGGGCCACTCGGGCTGTGCGACGGCGAGCTCGATCGCCTTCAGCACGGCCCGGGCCTTGGCCTCGGACTCCCGGAACTCGTAGTCGGGTTTGGCGTCGGCGACGGTGCCACCCCCGGCTTGCACGTGCGCGATCCCGTCCTTGACGACCACCGTCCGGATGTGGATGCAGGTATCGAGGTCGCCCGTGTAGCTGACATAGCCGATGGCACCGCCGTAGCCGCCGCGCTTGACCGGCTCGAGCTCGTCGATGATCTGCATGGCCCTGACCTTGGGGGCGCCCGACAGCGTGCCCGCCGGGAGTACCGACCGCAGGGCGTCGAGCGCGCCGACGTCCTCGCGCAGCGTCCCGGTGACGCTCGAGACGATGTGCATCACGTGGCTGTAGTTCTCGACCGCCATGAAGTCCTCGACCTCGACGCTTCCATACGTGCAGACACGCCCCAGATCGTTTCGCCCCAGGTCGACGAGCATCACGTGCTCGGCGCGCTCCTTGGGATCGGCGAGCAGATCCTGCGCGATACGGAGGTCCTCCTCCGCGTTGGTGCCGCGCGGGCGGGTGCCGGCGATCGGGCGGGTGGCGACCCTGCGGCGGTTGACAGTGATCAGTGGCTCGGGGCTGGCGCCGGCGATCTCGAAATCCCCGAAGTCGAGGAAGTACATATATGGGCTCGGATTGACTGCCCGCAGGCCGCGGTAGATCGAGAACGCCTCGACTGGCACCGGCGCCGACCACCGCTGTGAGGGCACGACCTGGTAGGCGTCGCCGGCGAAGATGTACTCGATGATCCGCGAGACGTTGGATTCAAACTGCTCGCGCGACATGTTGGACTGAAACGCCGGCGCCCGGCGCTCGCCCTCGGGCAGCTCCTTCGGGCGCGGCAGGGGCCCGCTCATGCACCACCGGATGTCGGCGATCGTCTGCGCCGCCGCCGCATAGGAGGCGTCCAGATCGTCGTCGGCGTGGGCGTTGGCGAGCACCGTGACGGTGCGCTTGAGGTGGTCGAACACGACGAGTGCGTCGGTCATCATCAGCGCAAGGTCGGGCACGCTGATCGGGTCGGGGTTCGGCTCTCCCAGCGGCTCGACGGTGCGCACCAGGTCGTATGCGAACACGCCCACCGCCCCGCCCGCGAACGGCGGCAGCCCTTCGACGGGAGCCGGCTTGAAGCGGTCGAGCTCCGCGGCCGCGAGCGCGTACGGATCGCCCGCGTCGCCCAGCGACCAGCGCAGGACCTTGCGCGGCCGAACGCCGATGAACGAGTAGCGGCCGACGCGCCCGTGGTCGGCCGATTCGAGCAGGAACGACGGCCCTCTGAGGCCGCGAGCACCCTGAGCCGAGCGCGTCACCTGCCAGTTGCCGGGTTGCTGTCGCAGCTTGAGGTATGCCGAGACGGGCGTCTGGCAATCGTCGATGAACGTCTGGCGCAGCGGGATCAGGTTGTGGTCGCGCGCCAGCGACCGCGCCGTCTCGAGCGACGGCTCGATCCCGGTGAAAGCGGTGTCAGGACTTGCGACGGCCATCGAGAACGCGTTCGGCGTCGGCGAGCGTTAGGCCCCGCCCCCGCAACAGCACCGCCAGGTGGTAGACGACGTCCGCGGCCTCCTCGGCAACGCGATCGTCGGACTCTTCGCGCGCCGCGCGCACCACTTCTTCGGCCTCCTCCTGGACCTTTGCTCCGGCCAGCGCGGGGTCAGCGAGCAACGTGGCAGTGTAAGACCCGCCCGGGCGAGTCTCGGCCCGCTGCGCGATCGTGCGCTCGAGCGTGGGAAGCGCCTCGTACGGCGCTGCCGGCTCGAGCTCGCCGCGGTGAAAGCACGTCCGCTCGCCGGTGTGGCAGGCAGGCCCGCCGGGCTCGACGATCGCCAGTAGCGCATCGCCGTCGCAGTCGTAGCGGATCGACCGGACCCGCTGGATGTTGCCCGAGCTCGCGCCCTTGTGCCACAGCTCCTGCCGCGAGCGGCTGAAGAAGTGAATCTCGCCGGTCTGGCGAGTCAGCGCCAGCGATTCGGCGTTCATATACGCGAGCGTCAGCACCTCGCCGCTGTGCCAGTCCTGGACGATGCACGGCACGAGCCCGCGCTCGTCGAATGCGATCTGGGAATCGTCCACGGGGGCTGTCGATTCTAGGGTGGTCGACGTCGCGATCACTCGATGCCGAGTCGGTCGAGCAGCCGCTCGTCGCCTCGCCAGTGCCGCCGGACCTTCACCGACAGCTCCAGGTGCACCCTGCAACCAAGCTCGCGCTCGATCGCGCGGCGGGCGGCGACACCGATCGACTTGACCATTCGCCCATGTGCCCCGATCAGGATGCCCTTCTGGGACTCGGTCTCGACCAGGATCACCGCCTCGATCCGCACGAGCTCCTCGCGGCCCCGGTCGATGTCCTCGATCTCGACCTCGACGGCGTGCGGCACCTCCTCGCGGGTTCGCGCCAGCACCTGTTCGCGGACCAGCTCGCCGAGCGTCACGCCCTCGGACTGATCGGATCGCTGCCGGCGCTCGAAGTAGAACGGACCCGGCGGCAGCAGCGAGGCGAGGTGGTCGGTGAGCGGGCGCATGCCCGCGCCCGTCCGTGCCGACACGGGGAAGATCTCGTCGCCGATCCCGAGCTCCGCCGCGCCCTGCAGCACCTCGGCCGTCTTCGCACGGTCGGTGCGATCGATCTTGTTGACGGCGATCACGACCGGCACCGGCGCCGAGGCCAGCAGGCCGGCGATGAACCGGTCTCCGGGCCCGATGCCCTGCTGGGCGTTGAGGACGAGCAGGCATCCGTCGGCGTCGGCGAGCTCCGATTCGACGCGCCGCTGCATCCGTTCGGTGAGCGCGTCGCGGGGGCGTTGGACGCCGGGCAGGTCGACCAGCACGAGCTGCCAGTCGGGGCCGGTGGCGACGCCGCGGATCGCGCGGCGGGTGGTCTGCGGCTTGTCTGAGACGATCGCGATCTTGGCTCCCACGATCGCGTTGGCCAGCGTCGACTTGCCGACGTTCGGCCGCCCGGCCAGTGCGACGAAGCCAGAGCGCGTTCCGGACGGGCTGTCGGCGTCCGAGCTCAATTGACCCAGCGCATCAACTCGGCCTGGAGCGCGAGCATCTCCCCGTCGTCGGTCTCGTGGTCCATCCCGCTGAGATGCAGCGCCCCGTGCACGATCGCCTCGCGCAGATCGGCGGTATGCGCCGGGCAGATCACGATGTCGCCGAGCTCCCTGGGTCCGGTCGCCACTCCGTCCTCGTCGACGCCAAACGACAGCACGTCGGTGGGCTCGTCGATCCGGCGATAGTCGCGGTTGAGTTCGCGGATCCGCTCCTCGTCGACGAACTCGACCGCCATGTGCCCGTCCGCGATTCCCGCCGAGGACATTGCCAGCGAGCAGAGCTCCTCGATCTCCGCGATAGTCGGGTCCGCGGGAGCGATCGACTCGATCCCGATCACCTCGACATCGAGGGCCACGATCAGGCCCGCTTGCGTGGTCGAAGTTCGGGCGCGAGGCGTTGCTGTTGCTCGTTGTAGGCGGCCACGATCCGCTGCACGAGCTTGTGGCGCACCACGTCCTCGCCTCCGAAGCGGACGAACTCGATCCCCTCGATCTTGTCGAGGATGTCGCCGACGACGACCAGCCCGGACTCGTGCTCGCGCGGCAGGTCGATCTGGGTGATGTCGCCGGTGACCACCATCTTGGAGTTGAAGCCAAGGCGGGTGAGGAACATCTTCATCTGCTCGGGCGTGGTGTTCTGGGCCTCGTCGAGGATGATGAAACTGTCATTCAGGGTGCGGCCCCGCATGAATGCGAGCGGGGCCACCTCGATCACGCCGCGCTCGAGATGCTGGGAGACCTTGTCGGGCTCGAGCATGTCGTGCAGCGCGTCGAACAGGGGACGCAGGTAGGGATCGACCTTCGCCATCAGGTCGCCGGGCAGGAAGCCGAGGCGCTCTCCGGCCTCTACCGCGGGACGGGTGAGGATGATCCGGTTGACCTCGCGGCGGCTGAGCGCGGCGGCGGCGAGCGCCACCGCAAGGAACGTCTTGCCGGTGCCGGCGGGACCGATCCCGAACGTGATCGTGTTGTGGCGGATCGAGTCGACGTAGCGCTTCTGGTTGACGGTCTTGGGCGCGACCTTGGTGGTGCGGTGGCGCCAGACGACGTCCTCGAGGATCGCCGAAGCGGACTCGTGCTGGTCCAGCGCGTTGGTGACGGCCTCGATCGTCCCGGCTGCGATCTCGTGTCCCTGCGAAATCAGCTCCGAGAGCTCGCGGACGACGGCCGTGGCGGCATCAACTGCTTTGGCGTCGCCCTCAAGCGTGAGCACGTTGCCGCGCAAGTACACGTCGCAGTCCAGGTGCCCCTCCAGCGCGCGCAGGACCGCGTCCTCGCTGCCCGCCAATTCGGCGGCGACTGCGTTGTCGAGCTCGAGCTGCCTGCGCAAAGGGCTAACTCAACGCCTCTCGGACGCGGCTTGACGCGCGCTTGCCGTCGGCGCGTCCTTCCGATTTGGCCATCACGACCTTCATGACCTGGCCCATGTCCTTCGGCGATGCGGCGCCGGTCTCTGCGATCGCCGCGGCGACGATCGCATCGAGCTCCGCGTCGGACAGCTCCGCGGGCATGTACCCCGCGATCAGCTCCGCCTCGGCCTCCTCCTGCTCGGCGAGCTCGGGGCGGCCACCGTCACGAAACTGCGACGCGGCCTCCAGGCGGCGCTTGCGCTCGCGGCGCAACACCGCGAGCTCGTCGTCGCTCCCCTCTTTGGCTGCCTTCTGCAGCTCTGACAGCACCAGCCGCAGCGCGCCGACGCGCACTTTCTCCTGGGCCTTCATCGCGCTCGTCATGTCCGCGCGAACCTGCTCTGCGACTGTCACACAGTTCAGGATAGCCCTGCCGAGGGCGTCCGATCACACGCGATTCCGTCGGCGTGCAGCTCCGCGCAGTGCACGTCGACCAGCTCGCCTCGGTTCCCGGCGCCGGCCGGCAGGTAGCAGCGCGTGTAATCCGCGGTGTAGCCCGAGCACTGCGTGCTTGCGACCTTGTCGATCAGCACGCGCTCGCCGCGCCCGAGCTTGGCGACGCGATGATGGCGGGAGCGGACCTCGGCATAGCCGCGCAGCTCGCGCGAGCGGCGTTTCTTGTCCTCCGGGGGCACGCGGTCGCCGAGCCCCGCGGCGACGGTGCCCGGGCGCGGCGAGTACGAGAATGCGTGGACGCGGGTGATGGCCGCGGCGTCGATTGCATCGAGCGTGCGCCGGAACGCGTCGTCGTCCTCGGTCGGAAAGCCGACGATCACGTCGGTGGTCACGTTCACGTGGGGCACCGCCGCTCGAAGCGCGTCGATCTGGTCGACGTACTCAGCGGCCGTGTAGTGGCGGCCCATGTCCCGCAGCACGCGGTCGTCGCCGGACTGCATCGGCACGTGCAGATGCGGGCAGACCCTCGGCTCGGTCGCCAGCGCCCCGAGCAGCGAGTCCTTGACGTGGATCACCTCGACGCTCGACAGCCGAACACGGTCCACGCCGGGCACTTGCGCGACCTCCACCATCAGCTCGCCGAGCTCGAGTCCGTTCTCGGGATCCCGGTAGTCGCCGACGCTGATCCCCGTCATCACCATCTCGGGCTGGCCTTGCGCCACCCGCCGGCGCACCTCGCCGAGCACCGCGCTGGCGGGACGCGATCGCGCCGAGCCGCGAACCGTGGGAATGATGCAGTAGGCGCAGTGGCAGTCGCAGCCGTCCTGCACCTTGACGAAGCCGCGCGTGCGGGCAGCCTGCTGGACGTGCTCGCGCGCCAGCACGTCGTGGTCGAGGTCGGCGCACGCGCCCAGATCGCCTGCCATGGCGGCCGCGACGTCCTCGGCGGTCCCCACGAATGGGCGCACGCGCGGGTCGATCTCGGCGAACTGCCCGGCGCGCAGATTGACTGCGCATCCCGAGGTGAACACCCGCCGTCCGGGAGCATCACGCAGCGAGCGCCTCACCGACTGTCGCGACTTGGCCTCGGCCTCGCTGGTGATGCAGCACGTGTTGATGACGTGCAGCTCGGCCTCGTCGTCGGGCGCCTCCGTGTGGCCCGCCTCCAGCAACGCGCTGCGCGCGAGCATCGCGTCGGCCTGCGAGACCTTGCATCCGAGGAACTTGACCGCGAACGTGGCCATCTCCGCGCACCGTAGCGCGGGCGCTGCGCGCGGGTACGCTCGGTCCGCGGGCTTACCCCGACGCCCGCGGACCCCAGCGCACCGGACTACCCGCGATGGGACGACGTTCGTACTCCCCGGCCGACGCCTTTGGGTGTCCTCGGGGCGGCGCGGGTTGAGAGGAGAGAGGGTTCGTCAAACGCAAGTCCAGCCCGAGGCTTGGGCCTCGGGGCGACGACGTCGAGGAGCAGGCCACCGACTGTCACTCCGATCGCGAGTGGGTTGAGCATTGGTCCACCTCCTTTCGTGTGCCCCCACTTTCAGGGTGAGCACAGGATCCGCGTTGGGCGCGGCGTGGACATGGGCCGTGTGGACAAGATTCGGCGGCCGCGAGTTGTCCACGATGCTGAATATGTGGGCTATATGCCCACTTGTTCAGCACGCTCGGCGGTAGGAGCGCTCGAGCAGCAGCGCCCCCCACTCGCCCGACTCGCGGCGATCGGCCTCGATGAGCCCGGCGGCGGCGAACGCCTCCGCGATCCCGTCGGCTTCGGGCACCAGCATGCCGCTGACGATCAGCCGCGCCGGCACGGCCACGCGCCGCGCCGCCAGCCGCGGCGCCCACGCACGCAACAGCGGCCCCAGCAGGTTCGCGGTCACCGTCCCAGCCGCCGGCACGTCCTCGGAGCGCAAGTCGAAACTGCGGACGTCGAGCTCGACCCCGTTAAACGACGCGTTCTCTGCGGTGGCCCGCACGCTTGCCGGATCGTTGTCGAGCGCCAGCACCGGCACGTAGCCCAGTCGCGCGGCCGCGATTGCGAGCACGCCCGAGCCGCAGCCCAGGTCAACCAACGAGTCCCGAGGGGCCGGTAGCTCGAGCAGCATCTCCAGGCACAGCCTGGTCGTCGCATGAGCCCCGGTGCCGAACGCCTGGCCCGGGTCTATGACCAAATCGATTGAATTAGTTCCGGGTGCCTCCCACGGCGGCCGCACGGTCAACCTGTCGCCGATCACCACGGGCCGGTGGAACTCGCGCCACCGCTGCGACCAGTCGTCAGCGACCTCCGTGGTGACCACCTCGACCAACGCCCCGCCCGCCGACGCCTGGAGATCGGGTAGCGCCGGCAGCTCACCGGGCGCGCCATACACCGCGTACTCGACCACGTCAGCGCCGATGTCGACCTCTTCGACGCCTCCCGGCGCCAGCTCGAGCAGTTCCGCGAGCACCAGTTCCGCCCGCTCGCGGCGGACCCGGACCGCGAGCCGGATCACCGCCCGCCGAAGGCGCGCTTTAGCTTCCCGAACACGCCCTCGTCGGTGCGGAGGTTGTGGTCGGTCATCGAGTCGGCTAGCTGCTCGAGCAGTTCGCGCTGCTCGCGGTTGAGGTGGCGCGGAACGACCACGTTGACCACGACACGCAGGTCCCCGGTGCGACGGCCGCGCAGCGCGGGCATGCCGGCTCCGCGGATCACGAGCGTCTCATGCGGCTGGGTCCCGGCTGGGATCTCGAGCTCGCTCTCGCCGTCGACGGTCGGCACCTTCACCGTCGTGCCGAGCGCCGCCTGCGGCGCCGCGACGTCAACCGCGGTCACGAGGTCGTCGCCATCGCGAAGGAAGCGCGAATCCTCGCGGACGCGGACCAGCACATACAGATCTCCGGCCGGACCGCCGCGCTCGCCCGCGTGGCCGCGGCCCGTGATCCGGACACGCTGACCGTCGGCGATCCCGGCTGGGATGTCGATCGAGACCTTGGGGCGCTCGACCTTGCGGCCGCGCCCGTGGCACACCTCGCACGGCTCCTTGGGGACGCGGCCGTCCCCGTGGCAGGTGTCGCACACCGTGGTGCGCATCACCTGGCCGAACGGCGTGCGCTGGACGGCGCGCAGCTGGCCTGTCCCCTGACAGCGCGGACACGTCTCGATCGGCGTCCCCGGCTCGGCGCCGTTTCCGCGGCAGTGCTCGCACACGGCCACGACCTCGTAGCTGACCTCAACGGTGGTCCCGTGGAGGGCGTCGGAGAGCGAGATCTCGGTGGAGACCGCGACGTCGCCGCCCTGAACGGCGCCGCCGGAGCGGGCGCCGAAGAGGTCGCCGAACGCGCTCGAGCCGCCGAAGAACGCCTCGAAGATGTCAGCTACCGAGCCAAACGCCTCGTAGTTGGGAGCCCAGCCGCCGCTGCGCAATCCCTCGTGGCCGTAGCGGTCGTACGTCGCGCGGCGCTCGGGGTCCGACAGCACCTCGTATGCCTCGGCGGCCTCCTTGAACTTGGTCTCGGCCTCCGGGTCGTGGCTGTTGACGTCGGGGTGCAGCTCCCGGGCAAGCCGGCGGAAAGCCTTCTTGATCGTGGCGTCGTCCGCATCGCGGGAAACGCCGAGCACCTCGTAGTAGTCGCGTGTCGCGCTCATCGGCACTTGTATACCCCGGCCTCGTTCATCGCTGGTCGTAGACGTCGGCGATGAAGCTCGACAGCTGGCTGGCGGCCTCGCGCACCGACCGGATCGCTCGGCCGTAGTCCATCCGCAGCGGCCCGATCACCGACACAGCCCCGAGGTGGCGCTGCGGCAGGCCGTAGCCGGCCGCGACCAGCGCCAGCGATCGCAGTGCCGGTGCATCGTTCTCGGTCCCGATCCGCACGAGCACGTCGCGCTCGGACAGCGCCGAGCGCAGCACGCCCAGGAGCGTGAACCGGCGCTCAAGCATGTCCATCAGCGAGTTGAGCTCGGACACCTCGGTGAACCGATCCCCGCGCAACAGCCGCGAGGCGCCCTCGACGTACAGGCCCTCCTGGGCGCTCTCCTCGAGTTCGGTGAAGACCGGCGAGAGCGCTTCGAGAAAGTCCCGCTCGGAGGCCGACAGCGAAGGATCGTGCAGTCGCTGGTGGAGCATCCGCGCGCCGAGCCCGAGTCCGACGAGCCGCTCGTTCAGGTAGCTGGCGCTCCAGTCGGCCAGACCCGCGTCCACGGCCCTTGAGAACGTGAACAGTCGCTTGGTGACGCCGCCCGTGGAGGTGATCACGACGACCATCAACACCTGTGGCTGCAGCACCAGCACCTCGATGTGGCGGATCGTGGAGGTCTCGATCGGCGGGGCGGTGACGATCGCCATCAGGTTGGTGACCTGCGACAGCGTCTCGGTGGTCACGCGCATGGCCTCGTCGAGCTCGCGACGCACCAACGACAGCGACAGCGGCGGATCCGTGTACTCGGTCGGCAGCAGACGATCGACGAAGTAGCGGTAGCCGGCCTCGGTCGGAACGCGGCCGGCGGACGTGTGCGGGTGGGCGAGCAGGCCCGCGTCCTCGAGGCTCGCAAGCTCGTGGCGGATCGTCGACGGGCCCCACTGGACCTCGGCCGACAGGGCTTTCGAACCCACAGGTGTGCCGCCCTCGAGGTAGTCCTCGACGACCATGCGCAGCACCAGCTCCTGGCGTTGGGTCAACACGTGGTTGATTGTAGGAGGGGGCCCTGCGGCGCCCGGACGGACACTCGGCCGCTCGCGGCGGCCAACCGACTACAGCGCGATTTCCGCCACGCCGCGGCGGATGATGCGCTGGCCGGATTGCTCGGCCTCCGAATCGACGATCGCGATCCCGTCGTCGGCCTCGCGCACGCTGCCCGTGACGACGATCTCCTCGCCCATCCGGCCCATCCCGCGGAACTGGACGCCAAGCGACCTGAGCTTGTCGGGGCCGCCGGCAGCGTCGGTGTGAGCCCGCGCCACCTGCGCCATCGTCCATAGCCCGTGCAGGATCCGGCCCGGAAGGCCGACGCTCTGGGCGAACTCCTCGTCGATGTGGATCGGGTTGAAGTCGCCCGAGGCGCCCGCGTAGCGCACGGTCACGTACGGGTCCGGCGTCACCTTGAGGTCGATCGAGTCGCCTTGGCCGAGGCTCATGACACTCCCCTCACGATGTTGGTCCAGGTGCCCGTGCAGACGGTCTCGCCGCGTTGGTTGGTCGAGACGGACTCGAACACGTAGAAGCCCATGTCGCCGCGCTGCGCGATGTCCTTGACGGTCACCGTGGTGTCGATCTCGTCGCCGGCGACGACCAGCGGGCCCCAACGGAACTCCTGGCCGCCGTGGACGAGCATCGCGAAGTTGATCCCGACCTCCGGGTCGAACAAGGCCTGGCCCATCGCCCTCCAGCTGTAGACGACAGCGAACATCGGTGGCGCCACTACGTCTGCGTGACCCGCTGCCCGCGCAGCGTCGACGTCGAAATAGAGCGGGTTCGTCTCGCCGACGGCGGCGGCGAACTCGCGGACCTTCTCGCGCCCAACGGCGTAGTTGACCGCGGGAAACGACTTACCGGTCGCACTCGTCTCGATCGCCACGGGCGGCCACTCTAGATGATCACCGGCACGGTGCCCCCGTCGGCGGACCATGCGGCGCCCGCGACGTTCGACGCGGGCTCCGAGCACAGGAAGGTGATCACCGCGGCGATCTCCTGCTCAGTGCTGAACCGGCCCAGCGGGCTGCGCCCTGCGGTCGCCTCGAGGACCTCCTCGCGGCTTTTGCCCTGCGCCTCCGCCGCCTGATCGGCCAGGCCGCCGGGCGCCGTCCACAGGTCGGTTGCGGTCGGGCCCGGCGCCACGGCGTTGATCAGCACGCCCTTGGCGGCGTAGAGGTCCGCGAACGCCCGCGACAACGACAGCTCGGCCGCCTTGGCGACCGAATAGGCCATGTTGGTGCTCGACGGCCGCTTGCCAGAGGACGAGCAGACGTTGACGATCCTGCCCCAGCCGCGGCTGGCCATCTCGGGGGCGGCGGCGCGCATCAGCCGCATGGGCCCAATCACATTGAGCTCCCATTGGGTCTCCCAGTCCTCGTCGGTCAGCTGGTCGACCGTGCGGACCGAGCTCGTACCGGCGCTGTTGACGAGCACGTCGATTCGCTCGAAGTTGCCCAGGACCGCCTCCACCACGCGGTCGCCGGCGTCGGCGGCGGTCACGTCCATGGCGAGCGTCTCCACGCGCCCGCCGGCTCCCCGGCACTGCTCGGCGACGTCGGCCAGCGGCTGCTCGCGGCGACCGACGAGCAAGACCGCGGCCCCTTCACGCACGAGGGACACGGCGGTCGCCCGCCCGATTCCACTTGATGCCCCCGTGACCACGCAGGCGCGGCCCTGTAGGCCGAGGTCCATGGGGGCTGATTCTTACACGGCGCTCTCCAGCGCCCGTCGCAGCTCCGCCACCCCACGCTCGATCGCCGCCTGCGACAGGTTCGCGAAGCCGAGCACGAGCCCCGGCGGGCCCCCGGCCCGCAACCGATGCCAAGAGAGCCCCTCGACGCCGACGCCGCGCGCCGCCGCAGCGCTCACGAACCCCTCCTCGTCGACCGCGTCCGGCAGCAGCACGAGCACGAACAGCCCCGCGGCGACCCCACGCACCCGGGCCTCGGGCAGCGACCGCGACAGCGCCTCGACGAGCGCATCGCGCCGCTCGCGATAGCGCAGGCGCATCCGCCGCAAGTGGCGCTCGAGCGAGCCGCGCGCGATGAAGTCCGCCAGCGCGAGCTGGTCGAGCATAGGCGATCCGCCGTCTGCAAGGCCCTTCTCGAACGTCAGGGCGCCGGTCAACCACGACGGGGACAGCATCCAGCCCAGGCCGACGCCGGGAGCAAGGCGCTTGCTGGCAGAGCCGATGTGGCACACGCGCTCGGGCGCGAGCCCCTGTAGGGCGCCCACCGCGACGCGGTCGTAACGGAGCTCGGAGTCGTAATCGTCCTCGACGATCAGCCCGTCGGTCTCCTCGGCCCACTCCAGCAGCTCCCCCCGCCGGTCGGAGGCGAGCACCGCGCCCGTCGGAAACTGGTGGGCGGGCGTGACGACCACCACCTCGCAGTCGGCCGCGGTGAGCGCTGCGACGTCGATTCCGAGCTCGTCGACGGCGACCGGGACCGGCGTAAGTCCGGCGCGCTCCGCGATCAGGCGATGCTGGGACCAGCCCGGATCCTCCAGCGCGATCCGCTCGACCCCACGGTCGCGCAGCGAGCGGCACAGGACCGCGAAGCCCTGGGTGAAGCCGGCGCAAATCACCGTGTGCTCGGGCTCGGGCGCCGCCGCACGCGCACGGGAGAGGTAGTCCATCAGCTGGTTGCGGAGCTCGGGAGCGCCGCGCGGGTCGCTGAGGCCAAGCGACCGAAACGACGCTGCGCGCATAGCGCTCCGTATGGACCGCATCCAGCCGTCGCGCGGGAACGCCGCGAGGTCGGGCATCACGGGAGCGAAGTCCACCTCGTAGGCGTGCGACAGCGAGCCGGCGGGCACCGGCGGACGCTCGATGCTCGTTGTTGAGGCCACCCGGGTTGGCGCTCCCTGGCTGGAGGTGAGATAGCCCTCAGCCGTCAGCTGGGCATAGGCCTCGAGCACCACCCCGCGCGAGACCCCGAGTTCTGCCGCCAGCGCGCGGGACGATGGAAGCCTCGCACCAGGCGCGAGTCTCCCGCTGCGCACCGACTCGCGCAGCCCGAGCTCGAGCTGCTCGTGGAGGGTCGCGCCCGAGCGATGGTCGAGCAGCACAAGGAGATCGGGCCCGCCGGAAACTGGCTCTCTCTGCTGGTCCACAACTGGACCTTAACAGCGGGCCAGTTGCGGCGTACGGTTTCCGCCACATCAGCTGGCGAGATCGGATTGGAGGACCAAAGTGCAGAAGATCACAGTGATCGGAGGTGGCCTAGCCGGTCTGACCGCCGCCATCTCCTGCGCCGAGCAGGGAGCCAAGGTGCGCTTGTTGGAAGCCCACGGCGAGCTCGGCGGGCGGGCGCGAAGCATGGACGGCCCCTACAAGGCGAACCTCGGACCCCACGCGCTGCTGTCGAGCAGTCCGTTCTGGAACTGGCTTGGCGAGCGCGACCTGCTACCGCCCTACGCGCGGCCGCCGCTGTCGGGCGTGCGATTTCGCTGGCGCGACGACATCCGGCGCGTGCCCGCGGTCGGCGCCGCGGTGGCGGCACTGCGCCTGCGCGGCAGCGCGGCGCCCGTCGATCTCGACTTTCGCACCTGGGCGGCCGACCGCGTCGGCGCGGATGCCGCGGACGCGCTGGCGCGCAGCGCCGGCATCCTGACCTATCACCACGACCCCGGCGAGCTGTCGGCAGCGTTCGTCTGGGAGCCGCTCGTACGAGGGCTGCTGTCCAGCCCGCCGACCGCCCGGTATCCGATCGGAGGCTGGTCGCGGATCGTCGAGCGCTTGCAGCAGCACGCTCGCGGGCTCGGCGTCGAGGTCGTAACCGGCGCGCGGGTGGACTCCGTTCCGGCGGGGACCGTGATCGTCGCGACCGAGCTGGCCGACGCCCGCAAGCTGCTCGGCGACGAGTCCCTCACCTGGCTGAGCGGCAAGTCGGTCTGCATGGACCTGGCGCTCACCCACCGGCGCGGCGACCCGTTCGTCGTCGTCGACCTGCAGGAGACCGGCTGGGCGGAGCGCTACACGGCGGCCGACAAGACCCTGGCGCCCGAGGGCGAGGAGCTGATCCAGGCCCAGATGCCGATTCGGCCCGGAGAGTCGGCGGACTCGGCCGCGGCGCGGCTCGAGCGGCTGCTTGACGCGTCGTACGCCGGCTGGCGCGAGCGCGAGACCTGGCGCCGGCGCCAGGTGATGGACGGGCGCACCGGGGCTCTCGACGAGCCCGGCAAGACCTGGCGCGACCGGCCCGCGATCGACCGCGGCGACGGCGTGTTCATCGCCGGCGACATGGTCGCCGCGCCCGGCTGCCTGTCTGAGATCGCCTGGGCCAGCGCGGCCGAGGCGGGCCGCCTGGCGGTCGCACACGCCCGCGGACATTCAGCACAGGCCGCCGCGCCGGCGGCTGCCTAAACGTCCGAAGGTCTTGTGACGAGATCAGCGCATCTGTACCCTGGTAGGCGTGGCACGTAGGGCATCACTGAGGGCATCAGATGCAGATCGCGAGGCAATTGCCGAGCGGCTCCGTCGCGCGATGGGTGAGGGACGGCTGCTGGCCGAGGAGCTCGAGGAGCGGCTCGAGGCCGTATTCGCCGCACGTACCTACGGCGAGCTCGATGCGGTCGTCGCCGACCTGCCGGCGCCGCGCCCGGGGCGCCAGCCTGCGCGCCGCCAGCTGAGCGTCGCGCACTTGGTCATCGGCGGCGCGCTGGTGATGTTCGCGCTCCCGGTCCTGGTCGCGGTCGTGATCGCTACGGTCGTGCTCGCGTTCACCGGGTTCGCCGCGATGTGGGTCGTGTGGCTGGCGCTCGCCTGGTTTGTGTTCGGGCACCGGCGCGTGCGCTACGCGTCGCGCCGCGGCCCCCACTGGACCCGCTTCTAGCGGCGACCCGCCGCTAGCTTTTCTCGCCCAGCTCGAGCACCGCCAGGAACGCCTCCTGGGGAACCTCGATGCGCCCAACCTGCTTCATCCGCTGCTTGCCGCGCTTCTGCTGCTCCAGCAGCTTGCGCTTACGCGTGATGTCGCCCCCGTAGCACTTGGCGATCACGTCCTTGCGGTAGGCCTTGATCGTCTCTCGCGCGACGATCCGCGAGCCGATCGCCGCCTGGATCGGGACGTCGTACTGCTGGCGGGGAATCTTCTTGCGCAGCTTCTCGGTCAGGGTGCGCCCGGCGTCATATGCCTTGCTCTTGTGCACGAGCATCGACAGCGCGTCCACCGGGTCTCCGGCAAGCAGGATGTCGAGCTTGACCAGGTCGGACTCGCGCATCCCGATCAGCTCGTAGTCCAGCGACGCGTAGCCTCGGGTGCGCGACTTCAGCTGGTCGAAGAAGTCGAGCACGATCTCCGCGAGCGGCAGGTCGTAGGTCAGCTGCAGGCGCTCGGACGACAGGTAGTGCATCCCCGCGTGCTCGCCGCGGCGTTCCTGACACAGCTCCATGATCTGCCCCACGTACTCCTTGGGCGTCAGGATCGAGGCGCGGATGTATGGCTCGCGGACCTCGGCCACGACGGTCGCGTCGGGGAAGTCATTCGGGCTGTGGACGGGCAGGACGGTGCCATCGGTCAGCGTCACCTCGTATTCGACGCTGGGCATTGTCGCTAGCAGCTCGAGGTCGTACTCGCGCTCGAGGCGCTCGCGCACGATGTCCATGTGCAGCAGCCCGAGGAACCCGCAGCGGAAGCCGAACCCGAGCGCGTCCGAGGTCTCAGGCTCCCAGCTCAGGGCGGCGTCGTTGAGGGTCAGCTTCTCGAGCGCGTCGCGCAGATCCGGATAGTCGTCAGACTCGATCGGGAACAGCCCGCAGAACACCATCGGCTTGACCTCGCGATAGCCGGGCAACGGCTCTGTGGCCCGGTCGTGCTTGGCGGTCAGGGTGTCGCCAACGCGGAGCCTGGTGACGTCCTTGATGCCGGTGATCAGGAACCCGACCTCGCCCGCGCCCAGCGAGTCGGCGGAGGTCATCTGCGGCGTGAAGAACCCGATGTCGTCGATGTCGGCCTCCGTCCCCGCCTGCATCGCGACGATCGCGTCGCCCTTCGTGAACCTGCCGTCGACCACGCGGATGTAGGCGATCACCCCGCGGTACTGGTCGAACTCGGAGTCGAAGATCAGCGCCCGCGCCGGCGCATCGGGGTCGCCGGCGGGCGGCGGCACCCGCGCGATCAGCTCGTCGAGCACGTCGGTCACGCCCTCGCCGGTCTTGGCACTGATCCGCCGGACCTGGTCGGCCGGCTCGCCGAGCAGCTCGGCGATCTCTTCGGCGACGCGCTCGGGCTCGGCGCCCGGCAGGTCGACCTTGTTCAGGCACGGGATCAGCTCGAGCCCGGCGTCGACGGCGAGGTAGGTGTTGGCGACCGTCTGCGCCTCGACGCCCTGCGACGCGTCGACCACGAGCAGCGCCCCTTCGCACGCCGCCAGCGAGCGCGAGACCTCGTAGGTGAAGTCGACGTGGCCGGGCGTGTCGATCAGGTGCAGCTGGTAGGTCTGCCCGTCGTGCGCAGACTCGTAGAAGACCCGCACGGCCTGCGCCTTGATCGTGATCCCGCGCTCGCGCTCGAGGTCCATCGAGTCGAGCACCTGGGCGCGCATCGAGCGCGGGTCGACGGTGTGCGTGAGCTCAAGGATGCGGTCGGCGAGCGTCGACTTGCCGTGGTCGATGTGAGCGATGATCGAGAAGTTGCGGATGTGCGCCTGGTCAGCCATGTTTCCTAATACAGGGTATTTCGCCCGCCCGCCCTATTTCGCCCGGCGCTATCGGTTGCGCAGACGCCCCGCCACGAGGTCCTGGATCTGGCGGGCCTCCGGGATCCGCATCGCCAGCACCATCTTGGCGTAGAGCGCCAGCGAGACCCCGACCGCGGCCCCGACGGAGATCAGCTCCGCCGGAAGCGACTCTCCGAGCAGGCTGCGTAGCACCTCCCAGATCAAGCGCGCGATCGCGGCCATGATCACGGACGCCACCAGGACCCGCACGGTGATCATCACTGTTTGCGCGCCCTCCAGGCGACCGTTGAAGCCGATGCGCAGCCGGCGCCACTGAAGTGCGGTCATCACCGCGTTGGCGGTCGCGGTCCCGATCACCAGTCCGCTGATCCCCAGGGGCTTGTACAGGGCGACGCTGACGATGATGTCGACGACCATGTTCATCGCCGCATAGAGAGTGGGGATCCACGGCCGCTTGAGCGCGAAGAAGGTGCGGGTCAGCAGCAGGTTGACCCCGCCGAACGGAAGGCTGAACGCAAACCAGAACAGCGCCACCGAGACCAGATGCGTCGACTCCGCGTTGAACTCGCCGCGCTGGTAAACGAGGCGCGTGATCGGCACGGCCAGCACGAGGATCAGCGCCGCCGACGGGATCAGCAGCAGGTTGATCTGACGAACGCCGTTGGCCACCGTCCGGCGCATCTCCGCGACCGCGCGGCGCGCAGCCTGCCGGCTGAGCGTGGGAAACAGGACGGTCGCAACCGCGACGCTGAACACGCCCTGCGGCAGCATGTAGATCCGAAACGCCTGGTCGATCGCGCGTGGGGCGGCGCTTGACACGAGGCTGCCGAACGTCGCGTTCAGGAGCTGGTCGAGGTTGACGATCCCCAGGCCGATCGTCACCGGCAGCATCAGCAGGAAAACCTGGCGCACACGAGGGTCGCGCCAGTCGATCGCGAACCCCAGGCGGAAGTCGATCTTCCGCAGCGCCCAGCCAACCATCAGCATCTGCACCACGGTGGCCACCAGCCACGCGACCGCGTACGCGTAGATCGACTGCGAGAACTGATGGCGCAGGCCGATCAGCAGCACGAGAATCACCAGGTTCCAGACAGCCGGCGCGATCGCCGGGATCGTGAACTGGTCGTAGGACTGCAGGATCCCGACCATCAGCCCCGTCAGGCCGAGCAGCAGCACGACAGGGAACAGCACCTGCGTCAATCCGGCCGCGAGCGCGTTGTCGGCCGCGGTGAAGCTTGTGCCCGTGAACAGGGGCATGATCACGCCGGCCAGCAGGATTCCCAGCGCGGTGATCGCGCCGAGCACGATCAGGATGATCCAGAACAGCGTCGATGCGAGCTTGAACGCCTCGCGCTTGCGTCCCTGCTGCAGCAGATCGGTGAACACCGGCACGAACGCGGCCGACAGCGCCGCCTGCGCGAACAGGTTCGACATCAGGTTCGGTATCTGCGACGCGAGCGTGAACGCCGACGCGGCCACGGTCGTGCCGAAGAAACTCGCGGCTACGATCTCGCGCGCGAGACCGGCGATGCGCGACAGCCCGGTGGCCAGGGCGAAGATCGCCGTGTTGACGCCTATCCGGCGTCGGGTCGGAGCGGCGTTCACCGCCGTGGTCTCGGAAGACACGCGGATCGCTATAGTAGGGCGGCGCCGCGGCGGAAAGCCCGCGGCTTCTGTCTGCTCATGGCGAACATCCACTCACAAAAGAAGCGAATCCAGCGCGCCGCGCGTGAGCGCCTCGAAAACCGGCGCTACACGTCGCGCATCAAGACCTACTTCCACCGCCTCGAAGCGGCCGTCGCCAGCGGCGACGACGAGACCGCCGAGTCAGAGCATCGCGTGCTCGTTCAGGCGATCGACAAGGCGGTCAAGCGGGGGGCGCTGCACCGCAACACCGGCGCCCGTAAGAAGTCCCGCGCCGCCCGGGTCCGCCGGGGCGCTGGCGCGTAAGCCGCGGCAGCGACGCCGCCGGCCCTCACTACGAGTTTGCACCGGTCCGGCGGCCGGGCCTGCACGCTCGCGCCCGCGTGTGTACCGATTCGCCGATATGGGGTAGGGAGTCTGTGATGGCGCAGGCTGTCGAGCCAGAACGCGGCGCGGGGAGCGTCAGCTTCGAGGTTGAGCGGTTCGAGCCCCGCGGTGGCGACCAACTGCTGTTGTCGGGCCGGTGGTTTGGCCTACGCGGGCGCAGGTTCGTGCGCCCCACGCTCACGCTGGGCACCGGCAGTAGCCGCCAGCGCGCGCTCGCCGACCTCGAGCACAAGCCCTGGGCCGCGCACGACGGCGAGTTGTGGGAGGCGGTCTTCTCGATCGAGCTCAACGGCGGGGACCCTGGGCAGATCGAGCTCACGGTCGCGCCCGACATCACCGTCGCGCTGCCGCCACCGGGCTCCGCGGCGAGAGAGCAGCGAATCAAGGCACGCCCCAGGCGCGATGACCTTCTGGACAACTTGCGAGGGGCCCGTCGAGACGGCCGTCCTGCACCCGGATCGGGCAATGGCCACGATCCGAGGCGAGACGGCCGATCCGCGACACGGTGGGAGGATGGCCTCGAGGCGCAGCGGGAGGCGCCTCGGGTGCCTGATGCGCCTCCCATGGCTCCCTCCGAATCGGGCGATGCGGAGCCGCTTGCCGCGCGCCTGTCCCAGGCCGAGCGCGAGATCGCGCGCCTGCGCGCCGAGCTTGCGCGCCGTGAGGGCGCCAAGGTCGAGGCGACCTCGGCACTGAATCGCCGCGACGCGGCCGGCAGCCGCCTGACGGAAGCCCTCGCCGCGCGCGACCAGGCCGCGCGAGCCTACGAGCAGGCAGTCCGGGCGCGCGACCAGGCGCTGCGCGAGCGCGGCCGCACGGCCAAGGAGCGCGATCGCATGGCCAAGGAGCGCGACCAGGCGCTGCGCGACCGCGACCGCGCGGTCGCCAAGGCGAACAAGGCCGCAGACACCGCGGCGACTCGCGCCGACTACCGCCCCGCGGCAGCCCATCCGACCGTCGCAGGCACGCGGGCGATGACGTCGCCCTGGGTCGTCTGGACTCAGCGTGTGCTTGCGGTCAGCGTGCTCGTGATCGCCGTGCTCGCATTCGCGATCACCGCCAGGTTGATCTAACTCGCGATCTCCTGGAGCGCACGGATCGCGGCCGTGTCCTCGCTGGTGGCGCCCGCGCCCCCACCGCGCGACGCGAGCTCGAGGTCCGCAAGCTGCTCGAGCGCCAGCTGAAGCTGCGCCGAGCCGCTGGAGCGGGCGTCGGCGATCAGGCGATCGGCGGCCCGTGAGGGCATCCGCAGCCCGCGCTTGATCTGGGCCGGTGGCGCGCCCCGATCGAGGGCCTGCGCGATCTCCAGAGCGGTGCGGACGCGCTGGGCCATCCAGTACAGAAGCCCGGGCACGCGCTCGCCCTGGGCGCGAAGCGTCAGGTAGACCCTCGTCGCGGCCTGGGTATCGCCGGCGACCAGCGCATCGGCCAGCGTCCATGCCCGGCGCTCGGCCGACGGTGCGGCCAGCTCCTCGACCTCGGCGGCCCCAAGCTGGGACCCGTTCCCCGCCCACAACGCGATCTTCTCGAGCTCACGCAACAGCCTCTGCTGGCGATCCCCGACGCTCGTGATCAGCGCCCGTGCGGCGTCGGGCTCGAGCTGCAACCCCAGCTCGCGAGCCCGGTCGATCACCCATTTGGGCAGCTCCCACGCCTTGACGCTCTGCTCGGCACTGATGTTCCCACCGGCTTGTCGGACCGCCTCGTGGAGCCCGCTCGGGGCCTTCTTACGGCTGTCCTCCCGGGCGAAGAACGCAACCGTCGTGTCGGGTGCGATCGCCGCCATCGCCGCCGCAAGCGGCTCGAGCTCGCGCTCCTTCCAGCCCTCGACACCGTCGACGACGATGAATCGCCGCCCCAGCGCGAACGTCATCGCGTTCAAGGCCGCCGCCACCGCTTCGGGCGTCGCTGCGTCGCCCTCGAGCAGCTCGACGCCCTGGGCGCCACTTTCCGCCTCAGCCATCGTGCGCAGGTTTGCGCGCCGCTCGGCTATCCGGCCGTGGTCGTCGCCGTGGATCAGGTATGCGGCCTTGAAGCTGGGCATCCAGACCAGTCTATGAGCCAGTCAGGATCAACCCGAAACGAGCGCGAGCGCCGCGCTGACCGCATCGGCCGGCGAACCGACCTCGACGATCCCTTCGATCGGCCAGGGGTTGATTCCGACCACCGGAACGCCGGTCTTCAACGCGAGCGCGACCTCCGACAGCGTGCCGTAGCCACCGCCCACCGCGATCACGGCGTCCGCCGCGCGGACGACCAGGGCGTTGCGCATCTCCCCCATGCCCGTCGGGATCACGACGCGGGCCCACTGGTTCGCCGCCCGGCGGTCGGAGCCCGGCAGGATCGCGATGGTGAGGCCGCCTGCGGCGTCCGCGCCGCGGCAGGCAGCGGCCATCACACCGCCAAGCCCGCCGCACACCACGACCGCGCCGGCGCTGGCGAGGCCGGATCCCACCTGCTCGGCCGCGTCGGCCTCGTCCGGCTTTGCCTCGCCGGGGCCGACCACGGCCACGTAGGGCGCCATCAGGGCACTAGCGGACGACGACGTTGACCAGCTTGTCGGGCACGACGATCACCTTGGAGACCTCGTGACCGTCCACGTGGGTCTGCACCCCGCGCGTCTCCATGCACAGCCGCTCGAGCTCCTCGCGCGGCGCCCCGCTCTCGGCGATCACACGGTCGCGGACCTTGCCGTTGACCTGGCAGACGAGCTCGAACGTGTCGGACTGCAGCATGCTGGAGTCTGCGTCGGGCCACGGCTCCTCCCAGACCCGCCGCCCGGTGACCATCTCGTAGACCTCGGATCCCAGGTGGGGCGCAAACGGGAACAGCAGCGACGCCGCGGTCGCGACCGCAAATCGCCGCGCGCCGACCTCGGCGTCGAGGTGATGGTAGATCTCGTTGACGAGCTCCATGATCGCCGCGATCGCGGTGTTGAACGTAAACCGGCCGGTCATACCCGTAGTGACCTTGTCGATCGCCCAGTTGGCTTTGCGCACGAGCGTCAGCGCGTCACCGTCGGCGTCAGCCGGCTGCTCGGCCGGCCCCGCCTCGCCCGACAGCCCGAAGCCCAGCCGCCACAACCTCCCCAGGAACTTGTGCACGCCCGCCAGCGAGCTCTCAGACCACGCGGCATCCTGATCGGGCGGGCCGACGAACAGGATGTAGCAGCGCGCGGCGTCGGCACCGTAACGGTCGACGATCGGCATCGGGCTGATCACGTTGCCTGCTGACTTCGACATCTTCACGCCGTCGGGGCCGAGGATCATGCCCTGCGTGAACAGCGCCTTGAACGGCTCCTGAAAGCCCAGCAGGCCCATGTCGGCCAGCGCCTTGACGAAGAAGCGCGAGTACATCAGGTGCAAGATCGCGTGCTCGACGCCGCCGATGTACTGGTCGACCGGCATCCAGCTGTCCAGCACGTGGCGATCCCATGGCGCCTGGTCGTTATGGGGATCGCAGTAGCGCATGTAGTACCAACTGGAGTCCACGAACGTGTCCATCGTGTCGGTCTCGCGCCGCGCCGGGCCCTTGCAGCTGGGGCACCTAACGTTGACCCAGTCCTCGGCGGCGGCCAGCGGTGAGCGGCCCTTGGGCTTGTAGTCGTCGACGTCGGGCAGCCTGACCGGCAGATCGCTCTCGGGCACCGGCACCATCCCGCAGCCCTCGCAGTAGATGATCGGGATCGGACAGCCCCAGTAGCGCTGCCGCGACACCAGCCAGTCACGCAGCCGGTAGTTGACCGAGGCGTGTCCCTTGCCCTCACTGTCCAGCCAGTCGATGATCGCCTGCTGCCCCTCGACGGCGTCCATGCCGCTGAACTGCCCGGAGTTGACGAGCCGCTCGTGCTCGGTGTGCGACACGAACGCCTCTCCCTCGGGGACCTCGCCGTCGACGGGCTCGACCACCTGGCGGATCTCCAGCCCGAAGGCAACCGCGAAGTCGTAATCGCGCTGGTCGTGGGCGGGGACGCCCATGATCGCTCCCGTGCCGTACTCCATCAGCACGTAGTCGGCGACAAACATCGGAATCTGCTCATCGGTCACCGGATTGGTCACGGTCCGGCCGAGCGGCACGCCCGTCTTGGGCTTGTCTGCCGCCCCGCGCACCTCGACCGATTCCGTCAGCGCACGGTTGACGTACTCGTGGACCTGCTGCTCGTACTCCGTTCCGGCCGCCAGGCGCTCGACGTCTGGATGCTCGGGCGCCATCACGAAAAACGTCGCCCCGAACAGCGTGTCGGGCCGCGTGGTGAACACGGGATAGTCGACGCCGAGGTCCTCGGAGCGGAAGGTCACCTCAGCGCCGGCGCTGCGACCGATCCAGTTGCGCTGCATCGCCGTGACGTGCTCGGGCCAGTCGATCGTCACTAGGTCGTCGAGCAGACGGTCGGCGTAGTCGGTGATCCGGAAGAACCACTGCTCGAGCTGGCGGATCTCCACGAGGTGACCGCAGCGCTCGCAGCGGCCGTCGATCACCTGCTCGTTGGCGAGCACCGTCTGGTCGTTGGGGCACCAGTTGACCGCCGCCTCCCTGCGGTATGCCAGGCCGCGGTTGTACAGCTGGAGGAAGATCCACTGGGTCCAGCGGTAGTACTCGGGCTCGTGTGTGGCCAGCTCACGCGACCAGTCGATCGAGATGCCCCAAGACTTGAACGCGCTCCGGAAGGCGGCGATCGACGCGTTGGTGGAGTCGCGCGGATGCTCGCCGGTGTTGATCGCGTGGTTCTCGGCGGGCAGCCCGAATGCGTCGTAGCCCATCGGGTGCAGCACCCGGTGGCCAGTGCGCCGGTGAAAGTGCGCGATCGCGTCGCCCAGCGAGTAGTTCTTCAGGTGCCCGATGTGGGGCTCGCCGCTGGGGTACGGCAGCATCTCGAGCACGTAGGACTTCTCGCGCTCGTCAGTGCCGCCGGGCTCGTTGGTGACCTCCCAGGTCCGCTCGTCCGCCCACAGCTGCTGCCACTTGGGCTCGATTCGCTTGGGGTCATATCGCTGGTCCGCCATACCTTTATGAGGTTACTTGCGCGGCTGCGACCCTGCCTTGCCTGCCCGCACGTGCGCCCGCATGTATTAACCTTGTTGGCCGACACACGTGTATCCCGGGGCTATAGCTCAGCTGGGAGAGCGCCTGAATGGCATTCAGGAGGTCGCCGGTTCGAGCCCGGCTAGCTCCATTTCCGTCGATCCCGCCGCGGACACCCCATCCGGGGGGTTTGAGCCGCGTTCGTGCGGTTACCAGCCGTCCGAGCGTGGGAACATTCCATCCATGACGACCGCGACCGCGCCACGTACCGAAGACCATCACTCGATGACGCGTGCGACCCGCACGGCAAACCTGCTGGGCGTGGTGGTCCCATTCGTGGGCGTGCTCGTCGCGATCGTGCTGCTGTGGAACAGCTGGGTCGACGCGACCGACATCGCGATCCTCGTCGTGATGTACCTGATTACCGCCGTCGGCGTGACGGTCGGCTTTCACCGTCTGCTGACGCACCGCGCGTTTCAGACCTACCCGTGGCTCGAGCGGACGTTCGCCGTGATGGGATCGCTGTCGGTGCAGGGATCGGTCATGGATTGGGTCGCCGACCACCGCAAGCACCACGCCCACGCCGACAAGGAGGGCGATCCGCACAGCCCCCACGTCGGCCACGGCAGCGGACTAGCCGGCCTGTGGCATGCCCACACCGGCTGGCTGCTCGAGACCCAGGGCCAGGCCGACTGGAAGCGCTATGCGGCCGAGCTCTATGAGGACCCGCGGATGCGGCGCATCGGCAAGCGCTTTCCGTGGCTGGTGCTGGTGTCCCTGCTGATTCCGACGATTGCCGGCTACGTCCTCAGCGGCTTCACTTGGGAGGGTGCGCTGCGCGGGTACATCTGGGGTGGGCTCGTGCGGATCTTCCTGGTCCACCACGTGACCTGGTCGGTGAACTCGGTATGCCACTTCTTCGGCCGCCGTCGCTTCGACATCGAGGACCAGTCCACGAACGTCGCCTGGCTGTCGCTGGTGTCGCTGGGCGAGTCCTGGCACCACAATCACCACGCTTTCCCCCGTTCCGCGTTCCACGGCCTCAAGTCATGGGAGATCGATCCGTCGGGCCTGCTG
>DASSGR010000174.1:0-24657 GCA_035693425.1 Solirubrobacteraceae bacterium | reverse complement strand
CGTGAGCGGCGGGGAGAACATCTACCCCGTCGAGGTCGAGGAGGTGCTGTCCCAGCACCCCGCCGTAGCCGATGTCGCGGTGATCGGCGTGCCCGACGAGCGCTGGGGCGAGACGGTCAAGGCGCTCGTCGTCGTCGTGCCGAACTCCGGCGTGCACGCCGATGAGCTTGTGGCGTTTGCCCGCGAGCGGCTCGCCGGCTACAAGCTGCCGCGCTCGGTCGACTTCGTCTCCGACCTTCCGCGAAGCCCAGCTGGCAAGGTCCTCAAGCGCGAGCTCCGCGCGCGTTACGAGTCGCCGGGCGCGCTGGCCGCCCCGACTGGCCAAGCAGGAAGCTGACCAGCTCCCGGTTCGCGCTGGGAACGTCGGTCGGAACGGCGTGGCCCCCGCCGCTCAAGGTCAGAAGCCGCGCGCCGGCGATGCAGTCGGCTAGCAATCGGCCGTTGTCGAGCGGCAGGAGGCGGTCTTGCTCACCATGGATCACCAGCGTCGGAGCCGTAATCGCACCGAGCCTGGATCCTGCATCGTGGGCGCGGGCCGTTGCGCGTTGACGGTTGTAGCTGCGAGGATCGAGGGGCGCGGCTAGGCGCCGAGCGACGTCTTGGCCGATCAGCGGCGCACGCCGGTTGCGCGTCGCCGGCGCGTAGAGGTATGGCACCGCTGCCCACAGCCCCTCTTCGATCGGCAGGCCGCCGAGGCGGCGAATGAAGTGCGCAATCGCCGGGTCGGCGGGGGGGACGTAGAGCTCACCGCCGGCCGAGGCCGAGCACAGGACGAGCGAGCGAACACGCTGTGGGTGAGAGATCGCAAGCTCCTGGGCGATCACCCCTCCGAACGACAGGCCGATGACGTGCGCCTGCTCGGCTCCGCTGTCATCGAGCGCCGCCATCGCGTCCTCGGCCGTTGTCGCAAGGAGGCCGTCGCGATCGTTGCCCGTGCCCGGAGGCAACGTCAGGACCCGGAAGTGCGATCGAAGCTTGTCGACCGTCCGCAGCGCGACCGCCGCCGTGAGGCCCACGCCGGTCAGAAACAGGACCGGAGGGCGCCTGCGCACATCGCTCCCGGCAGGGGTCTTCATCGGGCGCGCACGATATCAAGAATTTGAATTGACATCAGCTCATTTGCTGTGCTAGCATCCGCATCGCTAACTTGCTAGCGCACACATTGACAAGAATGAAGGGAGCCACAATGGCCACCACACAGTCGAAGTCCAACCCCATCGCCGATTCCGTCGAGGCCGCCACCGAGCGCTTCGTCGACCTGAACGAGAAGGCCATCGCCTCGAGCAAGAAGGCGAGCGAGGCGTACCTGGCGTCGTACGAGAAGGCAGTCGTCGCCCTCGCCGACTCATACGAGAAGGCCACCGGTGCCACGAAGATCGAGTGGGTCGCCAGCCTCGGCAGCCTGCAGGCCGACGCCACCCGCGAGATCACCCGCGCCTACACCAGCACGGTCCGCGAGCTCGTGTCCTGAACGACTGGGGATGGCCGCGGTGAACCATTCGTCGCGGCCATCCGTAATTCAAGTTGAAGACGTACAGATCCCATGAACGATCACCATTTCAGTTATCCCGTAGTCGTTCCGCTCGGGGCGATGACGATCTCCGGACACTCCACCAACTCGGCACCGCCGCTCGGGTCGCCGCAGACGGCGACGCCGGTTCGGGAACTCGCCGGGCGATGAGCTCGCTGCGTCGGTCACTCCGGCCGTCCGCCAACACGGCATGCGGAGAATCTGCGGCGCTGGTCGCTCTGACCTACGAGCTGCTCGACGCGCATGCCGACACCGCGCGGCTCGTCCGGGACGATGCGAGCGACGCCGAGTGGCAGAACCACCTTGCGTACCTGAGGGACCTGCAACGCGTCGGGCGCGAAACGCTCGCGCGCGAGGCGACCCAGCGCTAGCCAGCCGAACGTCGGTTGCTGCCGGCCTTGCGCTTGGAGGTGGGCGTCCTGCTGATAGCCGCTCCCGCCTTCACGGCTGGGCGAAGGCGGCGATCGCCGTCTGCCAGTTCCGGCGGAAGGCCGAGCAGCGCCAGCTGGCGCCGAATGAAGAACTCGGTCACCTCTTCCATGCTGATCGCGCCGTTCGGGCGGTACCAGTGCCAGATGCTGTTGTATAGCCCGAGCAGCGCCCGGGTCTGCAAGCGGGGATCGGCCTCGGGAAGAATGCCCTGCTCCATTCCGCGGACCAGGAACGTCGCCCATGTGAACTCGATGTCGCGGATCCGCGCACGCGCAAGAGCGCGTGCCTCCTCCTCCCGAGGAGACGTCCGGCGCACGCCAACCAGTCCCTGTTCGGCGACGAGGACACGATTGCGCATCACGTCCTGTTCGCTTAGGTCGTAGGACCCACGCAGCACCGCGAGCAGTGCGTCGACGTAATCCTCGTGCGCGCTCGTGTGGCGGTCGAACTCGCTGCGGAAGAAGCCGAGGGCGTCCGCCATGATCACGTACACGCAGTGCAGCTTGGACTCGAAGTAGTGGTACAGCGCGGTCGAGCCGATCCCCACCGCCGCCGCCACGTCGGCGAGCTTCGTCGCCTCGTAGCCGTATTCGCCGAAATATGCGGTCGCTGTCCGCAGGATCTCGTCGCGTTTGCTGCGCGACGACACGCCGGTGGAATCGCTGTTCCGTCTAGATCTGGACCCCGAGGGCGGGGACGGCACGAATATCTCCTCGCGGCGGCGAATGGTTGACGCGGCAATGATAAGTGCAGCCGCCGACGCCTCGCGACTGCGAGACATAAGTGTACGGATCCCGAAACCCGTGCTTCTCGTGAGGGGACCGCCAGTGTATGCTTAGCAATATGACTTCAGTTCGGGCAACTGGGCGGGGCGCCCTTGTGGACGTGCTCGCGCTCGTGGAGGGACCTGCTCGGAGGGGAGGGCCGGCCGGCGGAACCGCAAGCGCTCTGGCGCCCGGTGTCCGGGCATGGGTCTCCGATCCCGACCAGGGTGTGGCCGCGGTCGTCGACTCGGTGGACGGCGCCGACGCGACCCACGAGGTCCTGGCGCGCCTTGCGCCTTCGGAGCTGACAGTCGCAGCCGCCGTCGCGTCCGAACGGGCCTGCTGGGCCGAGATCACTCGGCGCGCTAACGGGCACACCGAGACGGGCATCATCGGACTGACGTTCGATACCGGGGGACTGGTCCGCAGGCTGGTCCTGTTCCGGGCTGCGCAAATACCGCCCTCGGCGACGGGCGAATCGGCGTCCGCGCCGCCTGGTCAGCCGATTTTCGAGGCGTATTTCGACGACCTCATGAACTCGAGGTTCCGTGAAGCCGCGGAGCATTTCAGCGTCGACGCGCTCTACTCCCATCCGCCCTACGCCGGTGGATCAGAGCGCATTCTGTTCAGGGGGCGCAAGGCGGTGTGGCGCGGGTTTGCGATCGAGCGGGGCCCGAGTCCGGCCCGTCAGGTGATCACCGGCTTCTGGCAGCGCGGCGACCGGGTGTTCATCGAGGGCGTGGTTGCGGGCATCCCCAACGGCGGGACGTTCGTCTCGACCGCCCAGATCAGCCCGCACGGCGAGATCACGCGCTACGTCGCCTTCTACAGCGCCAGGCGGATTCCAAGCGCATAAGGTCGGGGAGCGGCGGTGTGGCGCGATCCGCCGAGCGTCGCCCTGCCATCCTCTGACTTGAACCCGAAACCGAATTGAGGTAAGTTCAATTTCGCCAGCGAGCCCGAGCATATCGGCTCGCTGGCCCGGCTGTGAACTTCACGATCAGGAGATTGCATGTCTGCGACCACGAACTGTCAACGAGCCAATCGGCTCCAGAACCCTCGTCGGGCGGGCTGAGCGATGCGCTTCGAGGGAAAGGTCGCGGCCGTCACCGGCGGCGGGTCGGGCATCGGTGCAGCCATCTGTCGCCGGCTTGCGCAAGAGGGCGCTACCGTCGCCGCGCTCGATCTCTCGGTGCGCGCGGCTCAGAAAGTGGTCGACGAGCTGCCCCGCGGAGCCGCGATCCACGCCGATGTGAGTGACAGCGACTCGGTTGAAGCGGCACTGACGAAGGTTGAGACCGATCTCGGTCCGCTGGCGATCATGGTCAACAACGCCGGAGCGCTCGCGATGTCCCACGTGGAGCGGGTCAAGCCGCTGATCGAGAAGCAGCAGGCCGAGCAGGCGGAAGGGCCGATCCAGACGCCGCTCGAGGCGCTGGTGCGCCTGACCGACGACGAGTGGCGACTGGTGCTCTCAGTGCATCTCGACGGAACGTTCTACGGCACGCGCGCTGCAGTGAAGCGGATGGCTCCGCGCGGGGAAGGCGCGATCGTCAACATGGCTTCGATCTGCGGGATCGAGGGGTGCACCGGGCACCCGCACTACTCCGCTGCCAAGGCCGGGGTCCTCGGCTTCACGAGGGCCACCGCCAAGGAGGTGATTGTCCAGGGCATCAGGGTCAATGCGATCGCGCCGGGGTTCATCGACACGACGCGCACCAAGTCACAGGTCGGCGTGGCGCGGGAGGTCAACGTCCTGCGAACGCCGATCGGCCGCCTGGGCACGCCAGAGGAGATCGCGGCCGCGGTGGCGTTTCTGGTCTCTGACGACGCGAGCTTCTTCGTCGGCGCGACCGTCAGCCCGAACGGCGGCATCGTCACCGCCGTCTGACTACTCGTGTCGCGCTGCTTCGGCCCGCGCGACGAGCTCGCCGATACGCCGCGCCATCTCGGCCCACAGCGCGCGCGGGAGGTCGTGCCCCATCCCGTCGAACACAGCCAGCTCGGATCCGGCGATGGCCCGGGCCGTCGCGTGACCACCGCTGACGTCGACCAGCGGGTCATCCGCCCCGTGCACGACGAGTGTCGGGACCGAAACCCCGCCCAACGCCGCGGTCCTGTCGCCCGAGGCCGCGATCGCGACGAGCTGCCTGGCGACGCCGACCGGATCGTTTGAGCGGTCGTAGGCCAGTCCCGTCCGGCGGCGGATCTCGACCTCGTCGAGCTCGAATCCGGGTGAGCCGAGGACGCGCACGATCGCGAGCGTCCGCTCGATCGCCTGCTCGCGCGACACGGCCGGCGGCGACAGCAGCGCGGCCATCGCCGGTCGTGTCGCCTGCCCCACGGAGGGATCTCCGGTGCTCGACATGATCGAGGTCAGGGACCGGACCCGGCCTGGATGTTCGATCGCCACCGTCTGGGCGATCATCCCGCCCATCGACGCGCCGACGACATGCGCGCTTGGCAACTCGAGCGCGTCGAGTAGCCCCACCGTGTCGCTGGCCATGTCGGACAGCTTGTAAGACGCCGACGAGCTATCCCCGGTCAGGGCCGCGCCGACGTCGGGCTCCGGCGCGTCCGTCATGTGCGTTGACAGGCCGATGTCGCGGTTGTCGAACCGGATCACGTGCATGCCACCGTCCGCGAGGGCCCCGCAGAAGCCGTCGGGCCAGCCGAGCATCTGCGTGCCCAGGCCCATGATCAGCAGCACCGGAGGCGCTTGCGGATCGCCGAAGCGCTCGAACGCGATGTCGATGCCCGCCGGGCCGATACCACGCGCAATCTGGACGCTCACTAGGACCTCCGCAGAACCCAGAACCTCAGATGGTTGTCGAACCGATAGCTGCCATCTGCCTGTCGGTAGGAGGCAGCCGCGGCGATCACCGATTGCGCTTCCGACGCGGCATCGATCTCGGGAACGATCCCCGCGCGCGCCAGCGACGCCTCCAGCGCGCTGTCGTCCGCCATCTCGATCGCGGCAGGCACATCGCCCGTGATAAGCACTTCGAGATGCGCGGCACGAATCGCGTCCCGCAGCGGATCGTTGCCGACGAGCGACTGGGCGCGGACGCCGTTGGCGCCGACCGCAGCAAGAAACGTGAAGAATTGATTCTCGGCCGGAGGTCCCCACTTACAGACCGCGAGCCGGCCACCGATCCGCACCACCCGCGACGCCTCGGCCATGGCCAGCTCGGGATCCAACGCGTACTGCATCGCGTTGAACGCGGTGACGACGTCAAACGAGGCGTCAGACCACGGCAGCGTCTCCATCATTCCGAGCCGAAACTCGCCGGCCGGCACGGCTTCCATCGCCTGCGCGATCGAATCAGCCTCAGCATCGAGACCGTGGACGATCGCACCGCGCACTGCAGCAAACGCGCAGAAGGCGCCGCCTCCGCACCCCAGATCGAGCAGCGAGGTCCCCTCACCGATGCCTGCGGCGTCTGCGACCGCCTGCCACGCGGGTCCGAACATGGACATGTGCCTCTCCGGTTGCCTCTGGCAGCGCTTGTGCCACCGCCGGACGCGCCCGCTCGAGCGACTACGCCTGGGCGGCAATCTCCGGGATGCTCGCCAGCGGACGGTGGATGTGCACCTCGCCGAACCCCGCCAGCTGGGCCTCCTCCTCGGGGGTCGGGCTGCCGTAGTAGTGCAGGGGTGAGAGCTTCACGAGCTGCACCAGGCGCCCCGCCGCCTCGAGGTTGAGGTTGGCGTAATGGTCGAGCATCGCCTGCGGGCTCTCGTACCACTCGATGACGTGGATGGTCAGCGGGTCCTCGTCGATGAAGTAGTGGTACGCGAGCACCCCGTAGTCCTTCTCCTGCACGTCCGTGATGAACGACTCGAAGATGCCGACGACCTCGTCGAGATCCTTGGGGTCAAGTGTCATGGTGCAGGCGGTCCGCACGATTGCCATGGTTTCTCCTAAAGCGGTAGTTGAACAGGGGAAGCGAAGGTCCGTCAGCTGCGCTGCCAGATCTTGGGCCCGCGCCCGCCGAGGCTCGCGAGATAGCCGTCATCGGCCTTCGACTCGGCCCAGAGCAGCTCCATGATCCGCCTGCTGATCTTCCATCCCGACGGCGTTCGTCGCAGCTCGTCGTGGTACCGCGCCACGAGGATGATCGCCACCTGCGGGTTCTCCTCGAACACCTGGTAGGAGGTGAGGTAGGAGAGCGTCTTTGCCTGATCGCGGTCGATCGTGACGTGGTAGACGTTGAGCAGGTGGTGCTGCCAGATGACCGTCGCGGTCGCCTCCGCGATCCATGCCGCCAACTTGTCGCCGCCCTCAACCGGCTCGCCGTTGCCGTACTGGGCCCAGATGTCGTCGGCCAGGGCGCTGCGAACGCCTTCGGTGTCGAACGAGTCGACGGACGACGAGTACCTGTAGAGGACGTCGGCGATGTCCGTGCGGTCCTGCAGTGCCTGCAGGCTCGTGCTGTCGACGAGCGTGTCGTTGGTGGCGCTCATTGCTCTCCTCGTGTGTTCGCGTAAGCTGAGTTTACTTCAATTCAGTTTACGCGCACGCCCCTGTGCCGTCAAGCTCCAGTGCCGGCGGTCCACGACGGCTGGTCGCTGCCGAGCTCGTGTGGCCCGTGTGGCCAGCGAAGCGGGCGACTGTCGAGCGTGCCCGGCGGCGCGATCAGCGAGACGCGGCCGAAGGTGACCCGGTGGGCGGCGGGGTCGGCCGACCCGGTTGCCGCAGTGGCGATCTCTTTGGGCCGCGGCGCTTGAAGCAGCTCCTGAGCCGTCCGAGCGAGCGACAGACGCGCGGGACCGGTGGGCTCGCCGGCGGCTCGCATGGCCAGGGCCCGGAGCGCCGCCGCCGCGACGAGGTGACCGGTGGCGTGGTCCAGAGCCTGTGCGGGGAGCACGCCGGGCGTCCCGTCGGCGGCGGCGCACTCCGCGGCGATCCCGGAGGCGACCTGTACCAGCGAATCGAACCCGCGTCGGTCGCCCCAGGGTCCCGTCGTGCCCCAGGCGCTGAGCGATACCTGCACGAGATGGGGGTGGCGCTCGGCGAGGTCCGCAGCGTCCAGGCCGAAATGCGCCAGCGCTCCGGGCCGGTAGCCGGTGACCAGGACATGTGCGCCCGCGAGCAGAGCCTCACGTCGCTCGCCGTCGGCGAGATCGAGCGTCGCTGCGCGCTTCCCCACGCCGGTGTCGATGTGGCCCTCAGGGAGCTCGGGCAGGTGCGGTGGATCGACTCGAAGCACGTCGGCGCCCAGCGCCGCGAGCGTGCGGGCACCAACCGGACCGGCGATGACTCGCGTGAGGTCGAGCACGCGGATGCTTTCGCACGGCCGCGCAGGGTCGCCGGGCGTCGAGAGCACAAGCTGTGAGCGGGTCGCGAGCGAGTGCTCGACGGCCACGAGCGGTGTCGCTGCGACCGCGCGGCCGGCCGGATGCGAGTCCCACTGCTGTCGAGTGCGAAGTGCGGCGGCGCATCCCCCGGCCGCGATCACCGCGCTCTCGAGGTCGGCGGCCTCGGCCGACAGCGTTGCCTGCTCCAGCCGCCGGACGGCGCGGTCCTGGTCGCCGGAAACGTCGATGCCTAGCGCGCGGCCGAGCGCAGCGGCGTGGTGCGGGTAGTTGCCGTGCGTGCGCAACCAGCCGCCGTTTGCGCAGCGGACCAGCCGCGACAGCGGCGCAAAGCCCGCCCCCGTTCGCCGACCATCGATGAGAACGTGTCGCTCCGACTGGAAGCTGAGCGCGACGTGCTCGCCCGAGAGCCCGATCGCCGGCCGCCGCCCCCCGCGTGCCTGGGCCAGCTCTGCCGCGGCCATCAACGCTCCCGCGACCGCCCCGACGGCCAGCTGGTCGACCGGCAGCGGACCCCCGAGCCACGCATCCGCCTGGGTGACCGCGAGCGACCCGAGCAGCTCGCGATCGCCGCCCACGGCGTTCCAGAGTGATTCGGTCAACGAGGCCGAGGACATCACGGAGCATCAAGGATGTCGGACGGCTGGACCGGCCGCACGAGCCGACCTAGGATCATCGGGTCAGTTCCCAGGGTCTGGAGAGAGAGCCATGCCGCAAGTCAGCGTCGATGGACTAAGCATCAATTACGACACGCAAGGTGAGGGTGACCCGCTCGTGTTGGTCCCGTATCTGTCGGCCGATCACGCGTGTTACGCGTTCCAGCTGCCGGCGTACACCGAGCACTTCAGCTGCATTGCGGTCGACCTGCCCGGATCGGGAGAGAGCGACACGCCGCAGGAGCCGTGCTCGACGGCGAGCTATGCAGATCAGCTCGCGGGTTTCCTGGGCGCGATCGGTGTCGAGCGCGCGCACGTGGCCGGCGTCTCGCTCGGAGCAGGGGTCGGAATGCATCTGGCGGCGCGGCATCCCGAGCGGGTGCGCACCCTGTCGCTGCACAGCGCCTGGGATCGAACCGACGAATACGTGCGCACGTGCGTCGAGATGTGGCGCTCGCTCGCACGCGCGTCGTCGACGGTCGCGGACGCGGTGATCGAGGGGATCTTCCCGTTCTGCTTCACGCCGGAGATGTACGTGGAGCGGCCTGACTACGCGCAGGCGCTCGCCGACTTCGTGCGCGGCCGGCCCGCGCAGCCGCTCGAGGCGTTCCTGTGGCAAAGCGACGGCGTGCTCGCGCACGATGCGCGCGGAGCACTCGCCCAGATCGAGGCGCCGACGCTGGTGACGTTCGGCGCCCACGACCTGGTCACGTCGACCCGGTTCGCCGATCCGCTCACGGGTGCGATCGCAAACAGCGAGCTGGTCGTCTTCGATCACCTGTCCCATGCCGGACTGCACGAGGACCCCGAGGCGTTCAACGGCGCGACGCTCGACTTCCTGCTGCGCGCAGATCACTGATCACACCGAAAGAGCTGCGGATTTGTCCGTTAGGCCCGGACGGACTACGCTTAGATCGATGGACCATGAGCGAGCCACTCAGCTGCTCGCCCGCGAACGCTCGCGCATCGAGGAGTCGCTGGCGGCCTTGGAGCGCGACGGGCCGCTGGAGGGAGACAACCGGGTCGAACCCGGGGAGCGGGATTCCGAAGACCTCTACCAGGACGAGTTCGACGAGGGCCGGCGCGACGATCTGCGCAACGAGCTAGCCGCGCTCGAGCGCGCCGAGGCCAGGCTCAAGGACGGCACCTACGGGCTGTCGGTCGAGAGCGGCAAGCCGATCCCGGACGCGCGCCTCGAGGCGCTGCCGACCGCCGAGCGGACCATCGACGAGGAAGACCCCTATCGCGGACTATGACGGTCGCCCGAGACATGCTCGACGCATCACCGGTGCCGATCGACCTCGGAGTCGAGGCGGTCGCCGCGGCGGTTGAGGCATGCATGGTCTCGGCTCAGGCCTGCACTTCGTGCGCCAACTCGAGCCTGGCCGAGGACGACGTCGCGGAGATGCGCCGCTGCATCGCCCTGTGCGACGACTGCGCCGACCTCTGTACGACGACGCTCCGGGTGCTGTCGCGCCCGTTTGAGGCGGTTCACGTGGTGACCCATCGGATGCTCGGCGCGTGCGTGAGGATGTGCTCGGACTGCGCCGAGGAATGCGAACGCCACGCCGCTCATCACCGCCACTGTGCGATCTGCGCCAAGGCGTGCCGGGCTTGCGCCCGCGCCTGCGGCGAGCTCCTGGAGGCCGAGGCCTTCCAGGAGCTCGAGAAGCTGGCCGGCGGCTAGTGACCCGGGCGGCCGGCTAGAACGCGAGCCGCTCGGACATGTCCCACAGGCGCTCGGCGTTGGCCGGGTCCAGCGCGTAGAGGGCGACGCCGTGGCGGCCGTCCGAGTCGGCCCGTGAACTGACGACCTCGGCCTCGTTGCAGTCCTCGAGATAGCGGCCGCCGACGCCGTCGAGGAGCGGCGAGACCGCCGCGAGGATCGACGTGGCGGCGCCCTGCTCGACCGTCTTGAGCTCGGCGCTCGCGCCAGCCTCGCGGCGCGCCCGTGCAAGCGCCTCGGGATCGATGTGGCGCTGCAGCCTCGTCGCGATCCCGCCCGGCATGACCGCGTTGACGGCGATGGCGTCGCGCTCCCAGCGGCGGTTGGCTTCAACTGCGAACAGGACGTTGGCGGTCTTGGACTGGCCGTAGCCCAGAAACGGGCTGTACGGGACGAATGCGAATGCCGGGTCGTCGAACAGGATCGGGCAGTACAGATGTGCGCTCGACGACAGCGACACCACGCGCGCGCTGCCCGATGCACGAAGGGCATCGTGCAAACCGGTGGCCAGCTGGAAATGCCCGAGATGGTTGGTCGCGAAGTGAAGCTCGTCGCCCCGCGGCGTGAGCGTGAGCTCCGGGATGGCCATCACGCCCGCGTTGTTGATCAGGATGTCCAGCGGACCGTCCCAACCGTCGACGAACGCGGCGATCGATGCGGGATCGGCGAGCTCCAGGGGCCGCACGTTGACAGCATCGTTACGCGTCGACGCGCGGATGGAGGCGGCGACCGATTCGCCGGCGGCGGTATCACGGACCGCGAGCGTGACCTCGGCACCGTGGTCGGCGAGCACGCGCGCGGTTTCCACGCCGATCCCTGATGAGGCGCCGGTAACGATCGCGCGGCGCTGCGAGAGATCGACTCCGGCTGCAACCTCGGCAGCCGTCCAGTGCTCGCCAAATGGAGTGCGAACTGCGGTCGTTGTGGTCATGAGCGGTGCTCGGCCGCGTTGGGACGGCGGCGCTCGGAGATGTCGTGGATATAGCGGGCCACCACGGCCTCGGAAATCAGCCCGACACTCCGGGCGTGGCCGGGGCGCCGCGCGGGGCGGGGCGAGCGGCGGCCGGCCTGGCTGGGCGTCGTGGTGTGGGGGCGGGGGCGGAGGTTCTGTGTCATGCGGCGGTTCTTTCGATGTCGAAGTTGGCGGGAAGTGTTGTTGCGTCGCTTTCTGCGGCCTCGGCCAGCTGCAGCTCCGGCTGCGCGGTGCGGGCGGGCGCAAGGAGCACGAAGGCAAGGACGATCCCGGCGGCGATCACGCCGGCCCCGGTGAGGAACGCGACGTGGTAGCCGCTGATCAAGGAGGTGGTGAGTCCGTGGTGGGCGGACACCAAGCCCTTCGTGTGGTTTGCGGCGATCGTGCTGAGGACGGCTAGGCCGAACGCGCCGCTGATCTGCAAGGAGACGTTGGTGATCCCAGAGCCGAGGCCGGAGTCGGCTGCCGGCACGTCCTCCATCGCGATTGTGAGCAGCGGCATGAACGCGTTGCCGATGCCGAAGCCGATCGCGAAGCAGGCCAGGAAGATCGTCGGGAAGAACGCGGTTTCAGGCCCGACCGTGCTGAACAGCAGCAGACCGGCCACGACGCTCGCCATGCCCATGGTCAGGACACGCAGCGGTCCGAATCGATCGACCAGACGGACCGTGACGCCCTGCGAGAGCACTGCGACCGTGAGGGTCCAGGGCAGGAAGGCCGCGCCCGTCTGCAGAGCGCTGTAGTGCCGGACGTGCTCCAGATAGAGCGTCCCGAGGAAGAACGTCGAGTACATGCCGGTGACGAGGAACCCCCGCACGATGCTCGCGTTGACCAGACCGCGCAGCCGGAGGATTCGCAGCGGCATGATCGGGTTGTCGATCCGCGCCTCGACCGCGAGGAACGCCGCCATCAGCAGCACGGCGAGCGCCCCGAAGCCGAGCGTGTCCGAGGAGATCCAGCCGTGGCTGGTGGCCTGGATGATCGCGTAGATGGCGCTCATCATCGACGTCGTGACAAGCACCGACCCGATCCAGTCCACTCCGTGCCCGAGGCCCAGGCCCTCGTCGTCCGGGATCAGGATCTGACCCAGAACGAATGCGGCCACGCCGATCGGAAGGTTGACGAAGAAGACCCAGTGCCAGCTGAGCAGCTCGGTGAGCACACCGCCGGCGAGCAGCCCCAGCGAGCCGCCGGCGACGGACACGAACACATAGGCGCTCATCGCCCGCGCGCGCTCGCTGGGCTTGGGGAATTCGGTGACGATGATCGCGAGGATCACCGAGGCCTGGGCGGCGGCGCCGATTCCCTGCAGGAAACGGGCGGCGATCAGGACTCCCTGACTCGGCGCGATCCCGCACAACAGCGAGGCGACGGTGAACGTGACGACGCCGGCAAGGAACACGCGCTTGCGTCCCACGAGGTCGCCGATCCGGCCCGCCAGCAGCAGCAGGCTCCCGAAGGTGACCAGGAAGGCATTGACGACCCAGGTGAGGTTTGCCTGGCTGAAGTGGAGGTCGTGCTGGATCGAGGGCAGTGCGACGTTCACGATCGTGACGTCGAGCACCACCATCAGCTGCGCCAGGCAGACGACGAACAGCGCCGTCCAGCGGCGGCGGTCCGGTTGGAGGGCGGACGAAGGTACTAGGTTCATACAGATCCCAACTTGTCGAGACGGTCAGTTGGCGCTAAAATGGAGGCCGCCTCCGAAATATCTGGAGGCTCCCTCCGGAAACTATACGGAGGGTCCCTCCGTTTGTCAACCAGAATTGCGATGAGCACCACCGAAGCGTTAGCCGAGACCCTCGTAACCCGCCCCAAGCGCGCGGATGCGCGGCGCAACTACGAGAAGGTGCTTGCGGCTGCACGAGAGGCCTTCGCCGAGGGTGGGGAGTCCACGGCGCTGGAGGAGATCGCCCGCCGCGCAGGGGTGGGGATCGGCACGCTGTATCGGCACTTCCCAAACCGCCAGGCGCTGCTCGAGGCGCTGTACGTCAATGAGGTCGACGAGGTCTGCCGTTCTGCCGCGGAGCTCGATGGTGGCGACCCGTGGGAGGAGCTCAACGGCTGGTTCGAAGGGCTGATGGGCTACTTCGCGACCAAGCGTGCGCTCGCTTCCGAGCTGCTCAACTACCTCGACCACGACGCGCCGCTGTTCCAGACCTGCCGCGTGTCGCTGTACGCGGCCGGTGAGCCGCTGCTCAAGCGCGCCCAGGAGGCCGGCGCCGCGCGCGCGGACGTCGAGTTCTCCGAGGTCATGCAGATGGTGTTCGCGATCGCGAAGGTCCCGACGAACGACCCCGGCCAGACCGAGCGCATGCTCAGGATCGCCCTCGACGGCCTGCGCTACCGCCCCGAGGCATAATCGCCCGGCTCAGACCCGGGAGGAATCGCGACCGGTTCGCGTAGTGTTGGCGCGACCGTGCCGGCGCCCGAGCCCCAGCCGATTCTCAGCATCCCGACCGAAGCGGCGATCTTCCTCGTGCTGACCGTGCACGAGGGATCAGAGGCGGACGTAGCAGACGTGCTCGCCGACGTCCCGGGGATCAAGCGGTCCGTTGGCTTCCGAGTGCCCGAGGCGGAGCTGTCATGCGTGGTCGGCGTCGGGGCTGCACTGTGGGGTGCACTGTCGGTCGGCGACCGTCCGTCCGGGCTGCACCCGTTTCGAGAGCTCGCCGGTGAGCGCCACGCCGCTCCCTCCACACCGGGTGACCTGCTGTTCCACATCCGGGCTCACCGCTTCGACCTGTGCTTCGAGCTCGCCCAGCGGTTGACCGAGCGCCTGCGCGGCCACGCCGTGGTCGTCGATGAGGTGCACGGCTTCCGCTCCTTCGACGAGCGCGACGTCCTCGGATTCGTCGACGGCACCGAGAATCCGGAGGGCGCCGCTGCAGCCGAGGCGGTCCTGATCGGCGATGAGGACGCGGCGTTCGCCGGCGGCAGCTACGTGATCGTCCAGAAGTACGTCCACGACCTCCGCGCCTGGGATGCGCTATCGACAGAAGAGCAGGAGCTGGCGATCGGCCGCACCAAGCTGAGCGACCTCGAACTGCCCGACGAGGACAAGCCCCCCGACTCGCATCTGGCGCTGAACGTGATCACAGGCCCCGACGGCGAGGAACAACAGATCATGCGTTTCAACATGCCGTTCGGGCGGGTGGGGGCTGACGAGTACGGCACGTACTACATCGCGTATGCGCGCACTTCGGCGCTGATCGAGCAGATGCTCACGAACATGTTCCTCGGCGATCCCCCCGGCAACACGGACCGGATCCTCGACTTCTCGACCGCGGTCACCGGGGGCCTGTTTTTCGTGCCGTCGATGGACCTGCTCGAGGGACTGGCCGATGCTGACGAGCCCTCCGCAGACCAGGCGCCGGCCAGCGCGCCGGAAGTCGTCACCAGTGACGGATCGCTGGGCATCGGCAGCCTTCGCGATCAATCGGGCTGAATCGGGGACGCAGCCGGCGGTTTTACGTTTCCTCGCGCGCGATACGGGGTACCACGGCGCCGGGCATGCCGCTGTTCTCATGTCCTATCTGCGGGTGGGCAACCACCGCCTCGCTGGCGCAGGCAATGCGGGCGCACGAGCTTGGCATACCCGACTGCGACGGCATCCTCGAGCAGGTGGCGTACGCCGGAAAGCGCGGTGGCGGCCCCTTGACCGTCGGCCAGCGCGACCGAGTCCAAGCGCCGAGCCGGACCGTGCCGAACGAGACCCCAGGCGCCTGACCTGCGCGCGGTGCGCGCTACCCGGTTACCGGACCACTAGACGTGGGTGGGCTGGACGTGGTCGCTTTGGCCGAGGAGATCTGCGTCAGCAACTGGTCGGGAGTGGTGCCGCCGGCAACTTCCAGCCGCGGCAAGCGAAAACGATCCTGCTGGGGCCCGGCCCATCCGGGGCTGAGGGTTGTCGCACCCACATAGCCGGCGGCGCGTACCGCGGCGACGACGGTCACGTCGTAGCTGCCCGACGGGTACGCGAACCAGTTGACCGGGACTCCATACCGGCTACGGAGGGTCTGGCGCGCTGTGCTGAGGTCGGACGTCAGCCGCGTCGGGTCGCCGCCGGTCAGCGGCGAGGTGGTGAGGCCTTGGGAGTCAAGCTCCCAGCCCCCGGCGATCAGGGCTCGGACCTGCGTGTCGCTCAGGCCTCCGTCCGTCGGGGGCAGGCCGGTCACGGGCAGATTCTCGACGCCCACCCAACCGAGACGCTTGAGGACCGGGAGGGCGTTGACATAGTGCGACGCGTAACCGTTGTCGAACGTGATCACGATTGGCTTGCCGGCACCCAGCGAGGTGCCGCGAGCCCAGTACGCCGCGACTTGGTTCAGCGTCACGGCATGCCAGCCGTCTGCCTTCAGCGCCTGCATCTGGCTCGTGAACTCGTCGGTCGGCACGTACAGCGCCGGGTTCGCAGTGCTCTGGGCAGGCTGGGTGTTGATCACGTGGTACACGAGAATCGGGACGCTGGCCGTTCCAGGGCCACCGGTGCTGCGGGAGGCCGCGCCGCCGTTCGTCGACGTTGAGGGAGAAGTTGTGTTCGGATGCGTGACCGCGGCCGTCGAACTCGCCTTCACGGTGGGGGAGCTCGAGGAGTTGCGGACGATCGCGATCACGACCACCGCGACGAGGACCAGCGCGCCCAGCGCGGCTGCCCGCTGGCCGATGACGCGTGATCTGCGCGTTCGCTTGCGCGGCGGCGCCGGCGCCGGCCTGCGCTCGCGAGGTGGCCGGGGCCGGCTGCGCTGCTCGCCTTCGAAGCTCATCTGTGTGGCTCGACGTTACACCTGGTTGCCGACTCCGCTGCCCACGGCCGTCGTGAGACGCAGGGCGAGCGTAGTGGCAACGGCGGTCAGCTCGGGCGGTCCGAGCACCTCCATCGGCTGGTCCAGGAGCGCCATCCAGACCAGGAAATGGCGCGACCAGGGGCCGCGGGTCGTCACGATGCAGCAGTCCTCGCCGTCAGGCTCGACCGTTGCGGAGCGGCTGGGGATGCGCCTGGCGATCTCCGCGGCGCCGGCCCGGACTCGGATTTGACCGGGCGCCGCGTCCGGGTCGGCGGCGGTCGATGCGCGCAGCCGCTCGTTGACGAAAGCGGCCGGGTCGCCGCCGGGAACCGTGCGCCGGCGTCCGCGCCCTCCCGGGCGGACCCGGCCGCGGATCCGGTCGATCCGGAACGTGCGCCAGTCATCACGGTCGAGGTCGAATGCCACGAGGTACCACCGGTAGCCGGTGTGCACAACGCTGCAGGGCTCGGTGTGGCGGTGTGACGCGTTGTCATCTCGCGCGACGTAGCTGAAGCGCACGCGTGTGCTGTCGCGGCAGGCGCCCGCGAGCGTTGCCAGCATGTCGGAGTCGATCCGTGGCCCGTCGACGGCGAACGTCGAGGTTGCGGCGGCGAGTGCACTCACCCGGCGGCGCAGGCGGCTGGGGAGCACCTGCTCGAGTTTTGCGAGCGCGCGCACGGACGTTTCCTCGATTCCGGAGATCGAGCCCGCAGCGGCGGTGCGCAGGCCGACAGCAACCGCCACGGCCTCGGCGTCGTCGAGCAGGAGCGGCGGAAGCTCGCCACCGGCGCCGAGCCGGTAGCCGCCGGCCACGCCCGGCGCCGCCTCGATCGGATAACCGAGCGAGCGCAGCTTGTCGACGTCGCGCCGGATCGTGCGCGGCCCGACCTCGAGGCGGTTGGCGAGCTCCTGGCCAGTCCACTCGCGGCGAAGCTGCAGCAGTGACAGGAGGGCGAGAAGACGTGCGGATGTCTGGACCATGGCACGGCGGAGCTTCCCACAAATTGCGGACTGAAGCTGACCGCAAGGTCGTGCTCGCGCGCGGGATTGCGGACTGTGGCTGACCTCAATTGACGCCATAGTGTTCTCATGCCAATCAAGACCCAGATCCCACAGCGGGGCCGGGCGGTCGCGCTCGACACTCCCCGCGACAAGAACCTGGCGCTGATCCTGCTGGCGATGACGCAGTTCGTGATCGTGATCGACGCGTCGATCGTGAACGTTGCGCTCCCGTCGATCGGCGCCCATCTGCACTTCTCACGCGACGACCTCTCGTGGGTCGTGAACGCGTACACGCTCACGTTCGGCGGGTTCCTGCTGTTGGGAGGTCGCCTCGCTGACCTGCTGGGACGCCGTCGCATGTTCATGGCCGGCCTGGTGCTGTTCTCGGTGGCGTCGTTTGCCGGCGGGATCGCGCAGTCGGAGCCGTGGCTGATCGCGGCGCGCGCCGTGCAGGGCCTCGGGGCGGCGATCGTCTCTCCGGCCGCTCTGTCGATCATCACCACGACGTTCGCCGAGGGCGCGGAGCGCAACCGCGCACTCGGGATCTGGGGTGCGGTCGCCGGCGCCGGTGGCGCCGCGGGCGTGCTGCTGGGCGGGATCCTGACGAGCGGCCTGAGCTGGCGCTGGGTGCTGTTCGTCAATGTCCCGATCGGGCTTGTTGCAGCTGCCCTCGCTCCGCGCGTTCTGGTCGAGAGCCGAGTCGAGGGTGGGGCGAAGACGTTCGACTTCCCCGGCGCGGTGACCGTCACCGCCGGGCTTTCGCTGCTGGTCTACGCGGTCGTCGACGCCGTCAATTCCGGCTGGGGATCGACGGCGACGGTGCTCCGGCTGGCCGGCGCCGCCCTGCTGCTGATCGCGTTCGTCGTGATCGAGCTGCGCCAGCGCGATCCGCTGATGCCGTTCACCATCTTCAGGCTGCGGACGTTGCGCGGCGCGAACATCGTCGGGCTGCTGATCGGCATGTCCCTGTTCTCGATGTTCTTCTTCATCTCGCTGTATCTGCAGGACGTCCTGCACTACTCGCCGATCAAGACCGGGATCTCTTACCTACCTTTGGCGGTGGGCATCATCCTGTCGGCCGGCTTGGCGTCGCAACTCGTCACCCGCCTGGGGTTCAAGCTGCCGCTGATCGCAGGGATGCTGCTGATCGCCGGCGGCCTGGTCTGGTTCTCGCAGGTTCCGGGAACGGGCGGTAGCTACGCGGCCGACGTGCTAGGCCCGTCGCTGCTGGCCGCCGTCGGCCTCGGATTCTCGTTCGTCCCGGTGACGATCGCTGCGGTAACCGGAACCGAGCCGCACGAGGCAGGCCTGGCGTCGGGGCTGATCAACACCTCACAGCAGGTCGGCGGCGCGCTTGGCCTCGCGATCCTCGCGACCGTCGCGAACAGCCGTACCCAGAGCCTGCTCGACGCCGGCGTGCACAACACGTCGATCGTCCTCACCAAGGGCTTCGACCGGGCGTTTTTGATCGGCGCGGGCTTCGCGGTGATCGGAGCGATCCTGGCGGCCCTGCTGATCTCCTCGCGCGATAGTCGCGAGCACGCGCAGGCGGCTCAGCGCGGCGACTCCGCGGTCGCGTCAGCCGCCGCGGGCTGAGGGGTACCGAACAGCACAACGCGGCGATCAGCGTCTTGCTGATCGCCGTCCGTGTGCGCGGAAAGATCCGCGAGCGCTCAGGCAGCCAGGCGGCGACGAGCCTTCTGTACCGATGGCAGCGCGTCCTTGGCCTTGGCAAGCGGCCGGGCGCGAAGGTCGACGCTCGCCGGCTTGGCCGCGATCGTGATCTCCTCGCCGGTCGCGGGGTTGCGGCCCTTGCGCTTCTTCGTGGCCGGCTTCACCCGCGGGGTTAGCTGGACCAGTCCGCCGATCCGCACCTTCTGCGCGTTGCCGAGCTCCTCGAGAATCACCTCGTCGAGGGCGGCCAGCACCCGCTTGGCGTCCGCCTTGGTCACCTGGGCCCGCTCGGCGACGGCGCTCGCTAGCTGTGTCTGGGTCAGGGGCACTGCACTCCTCTCAATCGGGATTCTTGAAACGACGCGGCATTGAAACGTGTGGTGCGGACGGATCGGCGTGCCTGCGCGGGCGTAGCTCTCAGACGACGGCTTGCACCTCGGTCACGGTGAGGTCGCGGTCGACGCCGTGTGAGACCACGGTCTGGCCCGGCTCGAGGTGCAGTTGCCGGCCGTCGAGCTCGACGATCACCTTGTCGGGTTCGAAGGAGATGTAGTCCGAGACGCGGTCGACTTCGGTATACGCGTCGCGGTAGGACCACGCGGCGCGGCGGGCGTCACCGATGTCGTAGTAGCTGCAAATGCCCTTGTACGGACAGAAGGTCTCGGTCGTGTTCGCGGCCAGCTGGGACTCGTCGACGTCGTCGCGAGGGACGTACCAGCGAGGCGCAAAGCCGGACTCGTAGAGAACCAGCGGCCGTGACGTGTCGGCGATGATCGTGTCGCCGCTGCGAACCACCAGGCGGCGAGAAGTTCGCCGTATGTCGATCCGGTGATATCTGTCGGCGGCGTGACCCACGATCCGCTCGTCCTCCTCGTAGAAGGCATCCATCGCCCTCCATGCGAACGCGACGTGGTCGCGAAGCTCGCCCGCGTAACTGGGCAGGTCGACGTGCTCCCAGGCGCCGCGCCGGGCGGTCTGCTCCCCCGCGTTGACGACGTACCACCGGGTCGCCCCGAGGTCCCGGTGCTCGCTTGTGTGCTCGCTGCGCTCCAGCACGTCCGCGGCGATGTCGTCCCGGGGGAAGTAGGCGACGGGATAGCGCCCTGGCTCGTGCAACAGGACGACGTTCTCGCTGTCTGCGATCCACTCTCCGCCGAATCGAACGCGCATGCGCCGGCGGAGCGGCTCGGCGAACAGCATCCGCTCCGGCAGCCGATCGGGGACGAGGAAGCGTCCGACCGATCGCGTCGATAGTGGTCCCTGCTGCCAGGCCAGTCCCATGATCGATCCTTTCGTGCTCAGACTGCGGTGTCTGGTCCCATCTGTGGCGACGCGGCTCGCGCTCTTACCATCGATCGCGCAGAATGCACCTGGTCGTGAGCGTTGAGCGAAGTTCGACTAGCAGTCGGGTCGTCGACACGGCGAGGGATCGCGAATCCGAGCGGTGGGTCGCGCAGCTGCGTGCCGGACACCCGCGCCGGGAGCGCACGGTGCACAAACTCCACGACCTGCTGCGGCGCGCGGCGTTCCACGAGCTGTCGCGGCGGCGCGGTCAGCTGGGTTCGATCGGCGGGCCGGAGCTCGATGATCTCGCCCAACAGGCTGCCGACGACGCGCTGATGAACATCCTCGCGAGGCTTGACGACTTTCGCGGGCTCAGCCGATTCACCACCTGGGCGTACAAGTTCGTCGTGTTCGAGGTGTCGGGCAAGGTTGCGCGCCACGCCTGGCGTCGGCAACCTCCGGCCCGGGACGAGCTTGCCTTCGAGCAGTTGCCCGACTCGCTGAGCCCGAAGCCTGGCGAGCGGATCGAGCGGCGAGAGCAGCTCGATGCGCTGTCGGGCGCGATCGGCGAGCTGACGGATCGGCAGCGCGAGGTGTTCGTCGCGGTTGCACTCAACGAGGTCCCGATCGATGTGCTCGCGGTTCAGCTGCGCACCAACCGCAACGCGATCTACAAGAACCTGTTCGACGCCAGGCGCAACCTGCGCGCCCGCATGGCCGCCGCCGGGCATCCAGTCGCCGAGGAGGACGCACCCAGATGACCGATCATCGTCCGCTCGAGGAGCTGCTGCGCGCCGACGAGGGGGACGCCGGCTGCATCGCCGGCGAGGACATCCTTGACGCCTATGTCGAGCTCGAGCTGGCCGGCGCCGACCCGGCGAAGGTGTATCCCGGCACCGCCATCCACCTGCGAAGCTGTCCCGGCTGCCGGGCTGATCACGACGGGCTGCTCGAAGCGGCCCGCCGGTTCTCCGACGTCGAGCCCGCGTAGAGGCCCGTCGCGTAAACAGGTTCCGGCGCCGGGCGGTAAGACGCGGCGGCCGCCGCTGCACTATCTCGGCAGAACCAACCGAGCCAGCACGAGTGAGCACCAGTGTCCACAACTAATCCCACACCAGACGCTCCGGTCGTCGGACGGCTGCTGTCATTGAACGTCGGCGGCCCCAGAGATGTCCCCTGGGAGGGCAAGACCGTCCGCACCGCGATCTGGAAACAGCCCGTCGACGGCCGGCGCATGGTCCGGCGAATCAACATCGACGGCGACGACCAGGCCGATCGAGCCGCACACGGCGGCGAGCACCGCGCGGTGTTCGTCTACCAGATCGAGTCGTATCGCTATTGGGAGCGGCAGCTACAGCGAGACGGCTTCGTCTACGGGCAGTTCGGCGAGAACTTCACCGTGGAGGGCCTCGCCGACGACGAGGTTTGCATCGGCGACCGCTACCAGATCGGGAACGCGATCTTCGAGGTGACGCAACCTCGCGTGACCTGCTTCCGTGTCGGCATCCGGCTGTCCGAGCCTCGGATGCCGTCGCTGCTGGTCGCCCATCACAGACCCGGCTTCTACTTCCGGGTGATCCAGGAAGGCGAGGTGGAGGCTGGCGACGACATCCGTCACCTGCAGACCGGACCTGAGGAGCTGACGGTGGCCGATGTCGATGGGCTGCTGTATCTCCCCAACCGCTCACGGCGGACCTTGGAGCGGGCGCTGCGGATCCCGGCGCTGAGCAAGGGTTGGCAGGGCTCGTTTCGCGAGCTGCTCGAGCAGGCGGAGCACAGTGCGGCCGCCCCGCCGGCACCCGCCTGGGAGGGCTTTGCGCCGCTGACCGTCGAGGCGGTGCACCGCGAGAGCAACACGATCGTCTCATTCGGGCTGCGCCCAGCCGATACCAAGGAGGCCGTTCGCGCGGCGGCGGGCCAGTACCTGACAGTTCGGCTTCGGCCCGACGGGCCCGACCACGCGCCAGTCGTGCGCACCTATTCGATGTCGGCGATCACACCCGACGACGGATACAGGATCAGCGTCAAGCTTGAGCCTGGCGGCGCCGGCAGCGCGTTCCTTCAACAGCACGTCAAGCCAGGCGACGTCATCGAAGCCGCCGCACCCCGTGGGGAGTTCGTGCTGCGCGACAACGATCATCCGGTCGCGCTGGTCAGCGCCGGCGTCGGGGCGACACCCGTGCTGGCGATGCTCCGCACGCTTGCAAAACGACACCCCGCGCGTCAGGTCTGGTGGATCCACGGAGCGCGCAACGGCCAAGAGCACGCGTTCAGGCAGGAAGTCGACCAATTGCTCGCGGAACTGCCCAACGGCCACCGGACCACCGCCTACAGCCGTCCCGGCGCCGACGACGTCCTCGGTGCCACGTTTGACCGTGCCGGCCGCATCACGATCGACACGATTGAGGCGATGCAGATCCCCGAGGGTGCCGACTACTACATCTGCGGGCCCGCCGGGTTCATGCGCGAGCTGTCTGCGGGGCTGACGGCGCGCGGGATCCCGCCAGAGAGGATCTCGATGGAGATCTTCGGCACGGTCGAGGCGAGCGCCCCCGGCGTGGTCGGGGACCGGCCCGCTCCCCATCAACCCGCGGGACGCCCTGGGCAAGGGCCGGTCGTCACGTTCAGCCGCAGCAACCTCGCGGTCGCGTGGGATCCCAGCTACTCGAGCCTGCTCGAGTTCGCCGAGGCGTGCGACGTGCCCGTCAGCTTCGGGTGCCGGACCGGCGTCTGTCACTACTGCGAGAGCGGTCTCGTCGACGGAGAGGTGACCTACAAGACCGAACCGCTGGAGCCGCCGGAGGAGGGACGGGTACTCGTCTGTTGCACCGAGCCCGCCGGCGAGGTGACGCTCGCGCTGTAGGGTGCGCTGATCGTGGAGCCGGTGTCGACTTTGAGTCGTGGGCGCGCTGCGCTGCTCGCGATCCTTGCGGCCACGGTCTGCTGCGTGGGCGCGACCTCGGCGACAGCGGCTCCGACGTTGCCGCTGGGGCATGCGGGCCGCTGGATCACCGATGCCAGTGGCCGGGTCGTGGTGATGCACGGCGCGAACCTGGTTTACAAGGTTGCGCCGTTCTATCCGGCCGCAGGACCGTTCGGTCCCAGCGACGCCGCGTTCCTGCGGTCGCTCGGCTTCACCGCGGTCCGCGTCGGAGTGCTGTGGGAGGCGCTCGAGCCGCAGCCCGGCGTCTACGACGATGCCTACCTGAATCAAATCGCGCGCACCGTGAACCTGCTGCGCCGCTACGGCATCGTGTCGATTCTCGACTTCCACCAGGACCAGTACAACGAGAAGTTCCTGGGGGAGGGGTTCCCCGCCTGGTCGGTACAGGACGATGGGCTGCCCAACCCGCCGATCCCGTTCCCGGCCGGCTATGAGACCAACCCCGCGGTCCAGCGGGCGTTCGAGAACTTCTGGGCAGACAAGCCGGGTCCGGGCGGCGTCGGCTTGCAGGAGCGCTATGCCGCCGCCTGGGCACACGTTGCAAAGCGCTTGCGCGGCAACCGCTCGGTCCTCGGGTACGAGATCATGAACGAGCCGTTCCCGGGCAGCGACTACACGAGCTGCGCCAGCCCAGGGTGCCCCGCGTCTGACGCGGAACTGACCACACTCGAGCGCAAAGTCGACCGCGCGATCCGATCCGTCGACGCCCGCACCCTCGTCTTCTACGAGCCGTATGTGAGCTTCAACTTCGGCTTTCCGGACGGCGTCGGCGCGCTCAACGACGGCAGAGCGGTGTTCGCGTGGCACGACTACTGCCTCGTGCCTTCGCCGAATGGCTGTTCGAGCAACGAGACCACGATGCAGGTCGCTGCCGCGCGCGTAGCGAAGACCGGTGAGGGCACGTTCATGACCGAGTACGGCGCCACGAGCAGCGCGCCGAGCCTCGACCTGATGGTGTCGCTCGCCGACAAGTACATGGTGCCGTGGACCTACTGGTCCTACTGCACCTGCAACGACCCGACGGGCTCCAGCGACGAGGGGATGGTGCTGGATCCCAGCAAGCGCAAGACGGCCGCCAATCTCAGGACGAGCATCGTCGACTCGATCGTCGAGCCGTATCCGCAGGTGATCGCCGGGACCCCGGTCTCGTGGCGCTTCGATCGCTCCACCAGCACGTTCACGTTCCGCTACAGGACCGCCAAGGCATCCGGACGTGGGGCGTTCGGACCCGGGGCCGTCTCCGAGATCTCGGTCCCCGCGCTCGTGTTCGGCCGCGGCTACTCGGTGCGAGCGACCGGCGCGGCGATCGTGTCCGAAGCGGGCGCCCGCGTGCTGCGGATCGCGTCCTGCCCGCGCGCAAAGAGAATTTCCGTGAGGGTGACGCGCGGATCGCGGCGCTCGGCAAGCTGTCGCGCGCCCCCGCCTACACGGTGACCGTCCGAGCTGCCGGCTACCGGACCCGGCGTCCGCGCCTGGGGGTCCGGTAGCCGGACGCTCGATGGGTCGGTCAGGCGGCGGCCGCCGGGGCCTGCGCGAAGTAGTGCCCCTGCCCGAGGTCTTCGATC
>DASSGR010000173.1:0-5303 GCA_035693425.1 Solirubrobacteraceae bacterium | reverse complement strand
GTCGCCGATACGCTTTCGACGCCTCATCAGTGGTTCGCTTTCGCTCGCCTTCGTGATCCACACCTGACGCGCTCAAACGGCGCGCCGTCTCCGCAAGCTCAGCACCCCGGCTCTTGACCGGCGCACCTCGCGGTGGTTTGCGGCCTCCCCCTGCAGGGCGACCGCGAAGGGCCACCAAGCCCGCAGGCCTGGCTCCTTCATCTCTCGCGCAGCACCGCATCCGTCGGACTCTGCTTCTACTCAGTTCCTCCTTCCGCGTTCTCGGCGCACAATCGTCGGCGAAGCGCACAAGGATGACGTCTCCTCGCGCGCGGCGCCGTCGCCACTGGTCGGCCCAGAGGTCGAAGACGTAGTGCAAATAGACGTTCGCGAGCAACGGCGAAGCCGAAGCTCCCTGCGGAACGCCTTCATCGCACGACGTCCACGCCCCGTCCTCGATAACCCCAGCGCTGATCCACTTGCGGATCAGGCGCAGGACCCTGCGGTCCGCGATCCGGTGCTCCAGAAACCTCTCCATCCAGGCGTGATCAAGCCGGGTGAAGAAGTCGCGGACGTCCGCGTCTAGCACCCAGTTCACCTTCCTCGTGACGATCCCGGCGGCGAGCGCATCCAACGCGTGATGCGGGCTGCGTCCCGGCCGAAACCCGTACGAGAAACCGACGAAGTCCGTCTCGTAGATCGCGTTCAACACCTCGGCGGTCGCCCGCTGGAGGATCTTGTCCTCAAGCGACGCGATCCCGAGCGGTCGAAGCCGCCCGTCCGCCTTCGGTACGTACGCCCTCCGTGACGGCCTCGCCCGGTAGCTCCCACGATGGACCCGGGCATGCAGATCCCGAAGGTTCTCCTCGAGGTCCTGCCCGTAGTCCGTCCACGTCACCCCGTCGACCCCCGCGGCGGCCTTGGGCTTCAGCGCCCAATACGCCGCCCGCAAGCGATCGACATCGACGTGGTGCAGAAGCGCGGTGAACCGCGCGTCCTTATCCCTTGCTGCGATTCGGCGCACACGATCCCGCGCACTTGGCGCGCTCACTCCGGCTCTGTGTCCGGGGCGCGTTTTGCTGGTCGTGTTCCCCTCGGCCAGGTCCCTTCCCTCCACCACCTCCGCGACCGCATCCGCGGCGTTGTTCGGCGGCTTCGCAGGTAGTACGGACCTGTCTGACTTCCGGCGATCGTGCATCTCAGGATTGCGGCCTTGGCCTTCCCCGAGCGTCCCGCCCCCCGATCACAGGGACGGGCGATCGCTGGATCTCCCGGTTCTCGCGCATGGAGACTCCACGCATGCACAGGTTCTCCGACCGCGCAGGGTCCGCGAAGGGCTCGCGATAGCGCCCCCAGCGATGTTGCCTTCCGCCTCGTGCAACGGCGTCAGCACCCTGACTACCTTGATTTCGCGGCTCAATAGCCCGGCCTACGCATACCCCTGTCAACGCTTCGCCGCCGCCCTCACGGACGCCGACGCATGACTCGGGGCCACCGTGGATCGCTACTCCTTCGATGTAGGGCTCTTCCATCCCCTTCTCCATGCCGGTTTATCCCGGCGCTCTGCACGTCCAGACCGACGAGGGATCTAGCCTTCGCCATGGCTGGTTCCTCCTATGCGGTTGTGGGCGCCGCGCGGGGTGCCACCCGTACGGCTCAAAATCCCCACGAACGCATCGCGGGGAACCGGCCAATATCTACAACTCAGGCCGGACGACAGCCTCCATATGGTCTATGCACTAAGGCCGAAGAGGCGTCTCCGATGGCGACGCCGCCGCTTTCCTTCCGGACAAACGCCATCACACGCAAGCCGCCGCGAGCGGTACCTGTGCAGGTGGGAAGGCAGGTGTCGTCCAGCCATCCATCTAAGTCGCGCTAATCGCCACAAGCGCAACGCTGCGCCCGAAGCGTCCGCCCGCCGGTCTGCCTAGGTATGCACAGGCACCTGTTCGCGCGTTGAGGGCTCACTGTCGTGGTGTAGCCCTTGCCAACGGCGCCGCGTGGACGCCGACGTACGGGTCGATAATCACCGGGATGCTGTTCTCGCTTCGAGACGTCACCTATGGGCGTGGCGGCCGGGTCATTCTGTCGGCGCTGAGCGTCGAACTGAGGGAGGGGATGACGGCGCTTGTGGGCCCCTCGGGGGCGGGGAAGTCGACGTTGCTGCGGCTGCTCAATCGGCCCGCGGATCCCGACATCGGCACGGTTGAGGACCGTGGCCGTGACGTTCGTGACTACGACGTGCTCGAGCTTCGCCGGGAGGTCGTGCTTGTGCCCCAGCTGCCGGCGCTCCTGCCCGGATCGGTGGCTCAGAACGTCAGCTACGGACCGCGCCTTTGCGGCCGGCCGTGCAAGCTCGAGAAGGCGCTCAGGTTGGCCGGTCTTGACGGCAAGTTTGCCGAGCGGGCCGCGCAGCAACTGTCGGTGGGCGAGCAGCAGCGGGTGATGTTGGCTCGCGCGCTGGCGCTCGAACCAAACGTGCTGCTGTTAGACGAACCCACAGCGGCCCTGGACGAGCGCTCTCGCGATGCCGTCGAGCGGACGCTTCTCGACCTCCACGAGCGGCTCTCCGCGGCGCTGATCATCGTCACGCACGACCAGGCACAGGCCCGCCGGCTCGGTGAGCGTGTCCTCGTCCTCGACGGCGGTCGGATCCAGGGGCACCCGCGGGCGATACCGGCGTGATCGCCGCGCTCCACCTCAGCCCGGGACAGGTTGTGGCCTCGCTCGCGCTCGTCGCCGTCGCCGTGCTGGTCTCGATCTGGCAACGGGCCGATCTGGCGCGCGATATCGCTGTCGCGACGGTCCGCTCGTTCATCCAGCTGACCGCGATCGGGTACTTGATCAAAGTGATCTTCGAGCAGAACAATCTCGTGTTCGTGATCGCACTGCTCGCCACGATGGTGCTGTTCGGTGCGTTCACCGCACGTCAGCGAGCCAGGCGCGTCCCTCACGCTTTCTGGCCGCTGCTGCTCGCGCTCGCGCTCGCGGGTTCGACCACGCTGCTGCTTGTGGTCGCGCTCGGGGTGTTCAAGCCCCAGGCTCGTTACCTGGTGCCGGTCGGCGGCATGGTCATCGGCAACGCGATGACCGCCGCTGCGGTGGCTCTCAACCGTCTCGGTGACGACGTCGCCGACGGAGCGGCCCAGATCGAGGCGACCCTCGCGCTCGGTGCGACCGCGAGCGAAGCCATCCGCCCACTGCTGCGACGCAGCCTGCGCTCGGACATGATCCCGCTGATCGACTCGACCAAGACCACCGGCCTGATCTTCTTCCCGGGCACGATGGTCGGCATGCTCCTCGCCGGCGCCGCACCGATCGACGCCGTCCGCCTCCAACTCGTCCTGCTCTACGTCCTGCTCGGCAGCGTCGCGCTCGCTGCCCTGACCGCCGTGCACCTTGCCTACCGCAACTTCTTCACCGAGGCACACCAGCTTCGCGAACTGGCCCAGCCGCACGCCTGACGGGACCGTCGTCCCAGCGTCCCCGTGGATCGAAAGCCGCTCCGGTGCGGCTGATCCCGTCGGGCGATCTTTGCGAGGGTCCAGATGTCGTCGGCCGTAGGGCCACCGAGGCTGTCGCCGAATATCCAGGCGCTGCTTGCCTGGACGTATGTCCAAACGGCGAGCGCGGCTGCGAGGTGCCGGTCGCTGATCTGCTCGCTTTTGTCGAGCAACGCGTATATGAGCGCGAGTCGAGCGGTGCAACGTCAATCTCGCGTAGAAGGTTCGGCGGTTTGACGGTTTTGGACTCCCGGCATCGTCGGCTACTTCAATGACCACAAGCTGGCGGTAGCGAGGGTCCGGGGCGAGTTCGTCTGGCGCAGGCATGACGAGACAGATGACTTCTTCCTCGTGTTGTCGGGCGTCCTCACGATCGAGCTTTGTGATCGTGATGTCGATCTCGAGGCGGAGGAGATGTTCGTCGTCCCGCGCGGAGTCGAGCATTGTCCGAAGGCTGAGCGGGAGGTGCACGTGCTGTTGATCGAGCCGCGGGGAACCGTGAACACGGGCGACGCAGGGGGCGATCTAACGGGCTGCGAGGTTGAGATCTAGCGCGGTTTGAGGTCTGCGCCGCGCCCGTCGTTGCGCGCCTGCGACGTCTGTGCCCTGGGGGCGCTACGAGTCACTGAATGTCGGCCCTCGGCGCGGAGGTAGTGCGTTATCCGAGGCTGTGCGTGTCCGGTGCGGGCGTGTCGCTACGTAGTCCGAGTAGAGCGCCGATCGCGGCGAGTAGGGCGGTTGCGGCGGCGACGAGGAACGCGAGCTGGATGCCGCCGACCTCTGCTGCGATGGGTGATGCGCCTGATGTTGCGAGGTTGCTCGCGCGGCCGCTCGAGATGGCGACGAGTATGGCCAGGCCCAGGCTTATCCCGATCTGCACGGAGGTGCTGAGAAGGCCTGAGGCGAGTCCGGCTGCGGTCTCGTCCACTTGTGCGAGCGCGGCGGTGGTGATCGCGACGAACGAGAGCCCGGCGCCGAATCCGACCAGCACGAGACCTGGAAGCACGGCGGTGGCGTAGCCGCTGGTCGCGCCGGCCTGGCTGAGCACGGCCAGTCCGGACGCGGCCGTGCCGAGGCCGGCGGCGGCGAGCGGTCGTGGGCCGATCCGTCCGACGAGGGCATTGGCGACGGCGGTCGCGGCGGCGACTCCTGCGGCGAGCGGGAGGTACGCGACGCCGGCGCGCACGGGGGAATAGCGGAGTACTTGCTGGAGGTAGAGCGTCAACAGGAAGAACGCGGCGGGTAGTGACGCGCCGAGCAGGAACTGGAGGGCGTTGGGGACGAGGTTCGTGCGGCGACGCAGGAACACGGGTGGCACGAGCGGCGCGGCGCTCCGGAGTTCGATCGCGACGAAGCCGGCGAGCAGGGCTGCAGCGAAGGCGAGTCCGGCGTGGATCGCCGGCGAGCTCCAGCCGTAGCTGTTGATGTTTAGCAGGGCGTAGACGAGCGCGAACAATCCGGCCGTGACGGCGATTGCGCCGCGAGCATCGAAGGAACGTCGCTCGGAAAGCCGGCTGTCCGGCACGAGCCGCGGAACGACGAGGATGGTCGCGGCGGCGACGGGCACGTTGATGAGGAAGACGAGTCTCCAGGACGCGGCCTGGGTGAGGACCCCGCCGAGCAGGATCCCGATCGCGAACCCCAGCCCTGAGAGGGCGCCCCATATGCCCAGGGCTTTCGTGCGTTCCTCGCGCTCGCAGAACAGCTGGGTGACGAGCGCAAGTGCCGCGGGTGTCGCCATCGCCGCGCCCACACCCTGCGCGGCGCGCGCGGCGTCGAGCGCTCCGGCCGTGGGCGCGAGTCCGTCGATGAGTGAGCTAG
>DASSGR010000172.1:0-12780 GCA_035693425.1 Solirubrobacteraceae bacterium | reverse complement strand
CTCGCGCGTCTGACCGACGCCCTCGCCGACCAGCCACTCGCCCAGTCCGAGCCTTCCAGCAAGTGCGGCCGCGACCTCGCGGCGCGCGCGCTCGATCGAAACCGCCGAGTCGCCGATCAGCGTCCTGATCCCGTAGCCGTCGAGCAGCGCAAGCGCCAGGTCGGCGACCTGGTCGGGGTCGCAGGCGCCGAACTCGCCGCTCTCCACGCCGGCCGCAATCTCCTCCGCAAACCACGCGTGCAGGCGGGCGTACAGCTCCTCGGCGACCTTGCGCAGCTCCGGGTTGCGGACCGCCCGCAGCCACAGCTCCACCCACAGCACCCAGTCGTCGGCGAGGGCTTCGGAGGTCGGGAGGCACTGGTCGATCATCGACTGCAGCCGCTCCGCGTGCGAGCTGACCGGCAACTCGCCGCTGGAGATCCGCGCGTCGCCGGCGTGTGCGTAGGAGTAGTCCAGCGCCTCGGCCAGGAGCGCGTCGCGGCTCTCGAAGTGATAGTGCACGAGCGACGTCGAGACGCCCGCCGCCATCGCGATCCGCGCGATCCGCACGCCGTCGATTCCCTCGCGGGCGATCTGGAGGACGGCCGCCGCGAGGATCCGCTGTCGAGCTTTCGCCGAGTCTCTCCGCGTTGGGGTCATCCGTCGGTCCCGAGCACTGGCGCCAAGTCCGCTCGCACGCGGTCGGCGAACCAGGCGACGGCGTCCTCGCGCCGCGACAGCGGTCCGCACTCGTAGCCACGTGTCTGCAGCCCCTGCTGCACGTTGTCGACGAGGTCGATGTCCTCGTCGAGCACGAGGTTGTTGAGCTTCTGGTTGAGCCACTGGACCATGCGCGTTTTCGGAGTGCTGCCGCGTGGACGGAAGGAGGCGAACACGTCGCGGGTGCGATCGACTCCGTGCGGCACCATCTGCCAGGTGTTGATCTGGTCGGGGTACAGGTCGATCGTCGTGTTGGGATAGAGGAACACGTAGCGCCACACGCGCAGGTCCTCGGGGCCGAGTCCGGGCATCGGCGACACCAGATCCGCGTACAGGCGCTCGAGTCGGTTGCTGCTCGGCTTTGACCGCATCGGCGCCTCGAACCACACGTAGTGCTCGTTGACCTCGACGTCGTAGCGCTTGTAGTCGAGCATCCGCATCAGCCCCGGATGGGCGATCGGGATGTGGTAGCCCTCGATGTAGTTGTCGGCGATCACCTTCCAGTTGGCGGGCTGCGTGCCGCTGCCCGGGGCAAACGGCACAAGCGTGGGGATCCGGTAGCGCTCGAGCCGCTGCGGAAGGTCGCCGACCATGTCGGCCAGCGGGGTCGCGTCGGGGTCGAGGTTGAAGAACACCAGGCCGCACATCTCCTCGACGCGCACGGGCATCAGGCCAAGCGTGCTCTTGTCGAGCTTCTCGCCGAACGCGAGTCCCTCGGGAACGCCGATCAGCGTCCCGTCGAAGCGGTAGGTCCAGCCGTGGTAGCGGCAGCGGATCGCGCCCTTGCACTGGCCTTCACCGCTGAGCAGCCTCGACGCGCGGTGGCGGCACACGTTGCGGTACGCGCGCAGACGGTTTTGCTCGTCGCGCACGACCAGCACGGGCTGGTTGCCCGCGACCGCGGTGATGTAACTGCCGGGCCGGGCCAGCGCGCTGACGTGGCCGGCGAGCTGCCAGGTGCGCTCGAAGATCAGCCGCTGCTCGGCGTCCTGGAGCGTCGGGTCGATGTACAGACGAGGGTGCAGCGCGGGGCCGGTGGGGGTGGTGGCGGTGACCAGTGCCATGTCTCTCTTCCGATCCTGACTTTGTGATCAGTTGCTGTTAGTCTACCGCCCATGGTCAAGCGCGTGTCGTGGCTGTCGGTCACGCCAGAGCCCGAACGTGAGCTTCCAGAGGCGGTTGCGGTGCTGCGCCAAGGCCGCCGGGCACCGCCCGAAGCGGTCGCCGCGGAGCGCGAGCGAATCGAGCGGCTTGTGTTGCGCGGCAGCCAGCGCGAGTGGCTCTCATACCTGCACGAGGTCGTCGAGCTGCTCGAGCGCCCGGTGAACGGCGACGAGCAGCTTGCGCGTGCCCGAGCGCGCGCGACGATCGTCCTCGCCAACCACCACAACCTCCTCCTAGGTCTTCCCGGCCGTGCCGCGGAGCGAACCGCGTCGGACCGGGCCCGGCTCTCCAAGCTGGCCGGCGATCTCCCACGTCATCCCGAATAAAAGGAAGTCCATGAGCACGACGACCGCACCGACGACCGCCCCCGGCGAGCTGACCCCCGACCAGCTCGAGCTGCAGCGACGTGCGCGGGAGTTCGTCGAGAACGTGCTGCTGCCGCTCGAGCTCGAGGCCGAACAGAGCGGCGGGGCGCTGCCGGAGGCGACGATCGAGGAGATCAAGCGCGAGGCAATCGCGGCACGTTTGAACGGCGGGCGGTTCGCTGCCGAGTACGGGGGCCAGGGCTGGTCGATGTTCGAGTGGTTCCTCGTCAACGAGCAGTTCGGGCGCGTGACCAACGGCCTGCACTGGCACGTCCCGAGCGCATACAACGTGCTCATGCAGGCGACGCCCGAGCAGATCGAGCGCTACCTGGTGCCCGCCCTGCGCGGCGAGGGCGGCGACGCCTACGCGGTGACCGAGGCCGAAGCCGGGTCTGACCCCGGCGGGATCTCGTCGACCGCGGTCGCGACCGACGCCGGCTGGCGGATCAACGGCGAGAAGTGGTTCGTGACCTCGGGCGACGTCGCCCGGGTGCTGATCGTGATGGCCAACGTCGTCGACGGCTCCGACCGCCTGCCGACGTTGTTCCTCGTCGAGCCCGCGACGCCCGGCGTCGAGTACGTCGACAACCCGCGGTTCACCCACAACTACCCCCACGGTCACCCGACGATCCGCTTCACCGACGTCGAGGTCGCGCCGGACGCGGTGATCGGGGGCATCGGCGAGGGCGAGTCGCTGCAACGGGCATGGTTCACCGAGGAGCGGCTCGGGATCGCCACGCACGGGTTAGGGGCGATGTGGCGGTTGCTGGACGAGACGGCCGCCTGGACGCAGTCGCGCATGCAGGGCGGGCAGCGGATCGTCGACTATCAGGGAATCTCGTTCCCGCTGGCGGACTCCGCGACCGACGCAACGGTCGGCCGGCTGCTGGCGATCCACGTCGCGCGGATGGTCGACGCCGGGGCCGACGTGAAGCTGATCCACGCCAAGGCCTCGATGGCCAAGCTGTTCGTGTCCGAGGCCGCCGGCCGCTGCGCGGACCGTGCGGTCCAGGCATTCGGCGGCCGCGGCTATCTGCGCTCGAACGTGGCCGAGCGCTTCAACCGGGAGCTGCGCGTGGACCGGATCTGGGAAGGGACCAGCGAGGTGCAGCGGCTGATCATCTCCCGCGCGCTGGAGCGTCGCGGGGTCGAGGCGACGATCCATTGACGATCGCCGAGGAGCGGGTCTACAGCCTGGAGCGGCTGCTGCGACCCCGCTCGGTCGCGGTCGTCGGCGCCACCGACCGGGACGGCAGCTACGGCGCGCAGGCGCTGATCAGCCTTCAGTCGATCGGCTACCCCGGGGAGGTCTGGGGGGTCAACCCGGGCCGCAGCGAGGTGCTCGGCCGGCCGTGCGTGACGTCGCTCGCCGACCTGCCCGAGGCGGTCGACGCCGTCGTCGTGGCGATCCCCGCCGCCGGGGTCCCGGAGGTGATCGAGCAGGCGGGCGCGCTTGGCTGCGGGGGCGCCGTGGTGTTCAGCGCCGGGTTCGCCGAGGTCGCCGAGGGCGCCGGGCTGCAGGCGCAGCTGGCGGCGGCGGCGGTGCGCCACGGGCTGCCGGTCTGCGGGCCCAATTGCAACGGGATCGTTGCTGCACACTCTTGCACTGCACTGTGGGGCGACGCGCTCGAGCCGCGCGAGCCGGGTGCGGTGGCGCTGATCTCGCAGAGCGGGAACGTGGCGGTCAACGCGCTCGCCACGCGCCGGGGCCTGCGGTTTCACACCGTGATCGCCAGCGGCAACCAGGCGGTGCTCGGCGCCGCCGACTACCTCGAGCTACTGGCCGCAGAAGACGGCCTACGCTCGGTCGCCCTGTACCTGGAGGACGACGGCGGCCCGCGCCTGTGCCAGGGGCTGGCGGCGTGTGCGGAGGCGGGCGTGCGGGTGGTCGTCCTAAAGGTCGGAAGCTCTCCGGCTGGTGCGCGCGCGGCGGCGGCTCACAGCGCTGCGCTCGCCGGCGACCAGCGCGTGTTCCGTTCGCTGATCGAGGAGGCGGGCGGGATCTGGGCACGCGATGTCCACGAGTTGCTCGAGCTCGCCAAGGCCTTGTCGGTGGCGGGCGCGACGCGGGCGCGCGACGGCCTGGCGATCGTCACCTGCTCGGGCGGCGATTCGGCGCAGGGAGCCGACGAGGCGGCTCGCCGCGGGCTGGCGCTGCCGCCGCTGTTGCCGGCGACGCGAGCGCGCCTGCGCGAGCAGCTGCCGCGTGCAGCGACCGTCGCCAACCCGCTCGACTACACCGCGATGATCTGGGGTGACAGCGACGCGGTGGGTGGCCTTGTCAGAACAATCGGCGAGGACCCGGACGTCGGCCAGGTGCTCGTGTTCTACGACCAGCCCGCGGGGCTGGTCGGCGCCGTCAAGGAATCCTGGCGCGCGGTTCGCGACGGGATCATCGCCGGCGCCCAGGACAGCCCCACGGCGACGATGGTCGCCTCGACGCTCCCCGAGCTGCTCGACGACGCCGCCGCCTGGCGGTTCGCACAGTGCGGCGTGCCAGCGGTCGCCGGGCTTCGCACCGGCATTCGCTGCGCGGCGGCGATGCGCACGCCGGCGGGCGACCCCGGGCGACTGCGCGAGATCGCGGCGTTCGCGCAGGCCGCGGCTCGCACCGGCGGGGGCGACAGCCGCTGGCTGGGCGAGCACGACACCAAGCAGCTCCTTCGCGGCGCCGGGGTGAACGTCGTCGACGGACGCCTGGTCGCCGGCGCCGACGACGCGGCCCTTGCCCTGGAGGAGCTCGGCGGTGACATCGCGCTGAAGTTGAGCGCGGCGTCGGTGCAACACAAGTCAGAGCTCGGCGGGGTCGTGTTGGGGCTCGCCGACCCGTCCGCGGTGCGCAGTGCGTACACGCGACTGGCGCAGCTCGCCGCCCGGCACGACGGGGTCGTCCTCGCCGAGCGGATGGCCCCGCCGGGGGTCGAGCTGCTGATCGCGGCGCGCACCGATGGCGTGGTGCCGGCACTGATCCTCGGGCTTGGCGGTATCTGGACCGAGCTGCTGGACGACGTCGCCGTCGTTCCGCTGCCGGCCGGCGCGCACCGAATCGAGCGGGCGCTCCGGTCGCTTCGCGGCGCCCCGGTGCTGCTCGGTGGCCGCGGGCGCGCCGCCGTGGACCTGGCGGCGGCGTGCGAGCTCGCGAGTCGCGTCGGAGAGCTGCTGCTCGAGCGATCGCTTGCGCTGATCGAGCTCAACCCGGCATTCGTGTCTGCGGACGGCGCGATCGTCGCCGACGCGAACGCGCTCGAGCTGTGTACGACGTAGCCGTCATCGGCGGCGGCTTTGCGGGGGTCACCGCGGCGCGCGAGGCGGCGCTGCGGGGCCGGTCGGTGCTGCTGCTCGAGGCGCGCGATCGGCTGGGCGGTCGCACATGGAGCACGGAGTGGGGCCCCACGAGAGTCGAGTACGGCGGCGCCTGGGTCCACTGGCACCAGCCGCACACCTGGTCTGAGCTCTCGCGCGCGGGGCTGGCTGTGACGCTCGGCGACGACCCGGAGGTAGCCGGCTGGTATGTGGACGGGCGGCGCCGCGAGGGCACGATCTCCGAGCGCGACGCGATCGCCCGGCGCGGCTGGGACGCATTCGTCGACGGCGTGCAGACCGCGTTGCCGCTGCCGCACGATCCATTGTTCGCGCTCGAGCGGCTCATCCGCTTCGATCGCCTCACGATCGCGGAGCGGCTGGAGCAGCTCGAGATCTCACTAGAGGAGCGCGAGGTGCTGGTCGCCGAGCTCGAGTCGCTCGCCCACGCGCCGCTGGACGAGGCCGGCGCGGTCTCGGTGCTGCGCTGGCACGCGCTGTCGGGCTACAGCCTTGCGCTCACCCAGTTCACCGGCGGCCGCGTGACGATCGCGCGCGGAACCGGCGCGCTGCTCGCGTCGATCGCCGATGGCGCCCCGTTCGAGCGGCGCCTGGGAGCCGAGGCGGTGGCGGTGGCCCAGCGCGACGGCCGCGTCGAGATCGACACAGCCGACGGCGCCGGGTGCGCCGCGCGTGTGGTTGTCGTAGCGGTTCCCGTCAACGCGCTGGCAGCGATCGAGTTCACCCCACCGCTGTCAGAGCGCAAACGCGCCGCGATCGCGCTCGGCCAGGCCTCGCGCGGGATCAAGATCTTCATCCATGCCCGCGGCGAACCGGTGTGGCAGAACGCGATCCGTCCCGGTCATCCGTTCGGGTACCTCGACACGGAGACGATCTTCGACGACGGGACGCAGCTGCTGATCGGGTTCGGCGTGGACGCAACGCGCTGCGACGCGAGCGATCTGGGATCGGTTCAGCGACAGCTCGACGAGATCCTGCCCGGCTACCAGGTGCTCGCCGCAACCGCCCACGACTGGCTGGCCGACCGCTTCTCGGGCGGGACCTGGGCGATCCACCGCCCCGGCTGGTACGAGCACCACCACGCCGCGATGCAGAGCGCCGAGGGCCGCGTGGTCCTGGCCGGATCCGACATCGCCAACGGGTGGTCGGGGTTCATCGACGGCGCGATCGAATCCGGGCTGCGCGCCGGCGCGGCCGCGGTGCGGCTCAGCGCTTGACCGGCGCCTGCACGGCCGGCAGGCACGCCTCGAGTTCGTCGGCCAGCCCTTGGAGCTCCTCGAGGCCGAGATGATCGGCGAACACGTAGGGCAGCTGCACGATCGGGACGTCCAGCTCGTCGCGCAGGCGCTGGTACTGCTCGCGCTGCATGGCCACTCGGGCGTGCTCGGACAGCGCCGCTTTCAGGGCCGAGCGGACCAGCGGCGAGCGCGTCCTCGCGACCGCCGCGTCGAGCTCGGCGATCTCGCCGTCGTGGAACCGCTCGCTGTACAGGGCGTTCACCACGACCAGCTCGAGCGTCAGGTCGTCGCGCGCCAGTGCGTCGCGCAGCGCCAGCGTTTCGTTGACCGCCATCTCCTCCGGCGTGGCCACGGCGACGATGCCGGTGAACTCGGGGTCGGCGATCGTCGTCGCGATCCTCGAGCCCTGGCGGGCGATCGGCCCGACCATCGCGATCTCGGAGAACGTCTTCGGGGTGCGCAGGATCCCCACTCCGTGGCCGGTCGCCGGTGCGTCCACGACCACGAAGTCATACGGCGCGGCGCCGCTGGTCTGGCGCTCGAGCTGGGCCAGCTCCCACACCTTGCCCATGCTCAGCAGCTCGCGCATCCCGGGCGTCGCCATCGCGAACGCGTTGAACAGCTTGCTCGAGCGGAGAAGCTGCCCGAGCGTGCCGGTCTTGACAGTCAGGTACTCCTCCATCGCCGCCTGGGGGTCGATCGAGATCGTGTACAGGTCCGGCGCGAGCTCGAGCTCCGAGAAGCGCCCGCCCCCCTGTTCGAAGGCCCGCTGCACGTGCTCCTGGCTCGCCAGCTCGGCGACGATCGTTCGCAGCCCCTGGCGGGCGGCGAGCATTCCGAGCGCGGTCGCGACGGTCGACTTGCCGACCCCGCCCTTGCCGGTGACGAACAGCAGCCGATGATCCAGCGGTCCGGGCACGACCGGTGAACATAGCGTCCACGAAGGATTTCCCCGCATACGTACGAATACAGGCGCGTGATGAGTTCGACTCCGAAGGTGGTCGCGTTCGCCAACCAGAAGGGTGGCGTCGCCAAGACCACGACAACGCTGAACCTCGCCGTCGCCTTCGCCGAGGAGGGCCACCGCGTGTTGTGCGTCGATATGGACCCGCAGGGGAACCTGACGATGTCGCAGGGAATTGACCCCGACACCCTCGAGAAGTCGATGTACGACGTGCTCGTCCATCACATCTCGATCCGGGAGGTGATCCGCAAGCGCGAGGTGGACGTCGCATGCTCGTCGATCGACCTGGCCGGAGCCGAGATCGCGATGTCCACGATGATCGGCCGCGAGCGTTCGCTGGAGAAGGCGCTCAAGCAGGTCGCCGAGGACTACGACTTCGTTTTCATCGACACGCCGCCCAGCCTCGGGCTGCTGACGATCAACGCCCTGACCGCCGCGCACAAGGTAATCGTCCCCGTCCAATGCGAATATCTGTCGATGCGCGGCCTCATCCAGCTCCAGAACACGCTCGCGATGATCCGTGAGAACCTCAACCCCGACGTGGACATCGAGGGGATCCTGCCCACGCTTGTGGACACGCGGACGCTTCACGCCAAGGAGGCGATCGAGCTGTTGGAGGAGAACTTCGGCGACATGGTGTTCGCCTCGAGAATTCGCAAGACCGTTCGTTTTGCGGAGGCGCCCGTGAAAGGGATGTCCGTGCTGAAGTACGATCCCGACGGCTTGGCCGCACACGCCTATAGGCAGCTCGCGAAGGAGGTCCTCTCAAATGCCAACCGGTAAGCGCGCGAGCATGCGCGAGGGACCGCTCGCTGCCCTTTTCCGCAAGACCGCCGAGGACGCCGGACAGCCCGGCAAGGAGTCGACCGAGCAGCCACCGAGCGAGCAGCCTGCCGCCTCGACCGATCCGCCTGCGGCCGCGCAGCCGCCCGTCCCTTCCGCCGAGCCGGCCGAGCCCGCCGAGCCCGAGCGGCGGATCCCCTCGCCCCAGGAGCGGCTGCGCCACGCCTTCTCGGCCGACATCCCCGAGAACGTGCTCCAGCCTCCCAAGGAGCCCGTGGACCCAGAGCCTGACGTCTACGCACGCCCGCAGGTGGACAGCGGCATCCGCACGGCCGGCCCGGTCCTGACCGTGGTCGGCGTCGGCGGCGCCGGCGTCAACGCCGTCAACCGCATGATCGAGGCCCAGAGCGAGGGCGTCGAGTTCGTCGCGATCAACACCGACCTGCAGTCGCTTCAGCAGTCCGAGGCACACCAGACGCTGCACATCGGCGACTCGGTGACGCGCGGGCTCGGCTCGGGCTCAAACCCCGATCTCGGCCGCCAGGCGGCGCGCGAGGAGTACGACCGCATCAAGGCGCTGTTGCGGGGCTCGGACATGGTCTTCATCGCGGCCGGCGCGGGCGGCGGGACCGGCACGGGCGCCGCTCCGGTCGTCGCCCAGATCGCACGCGAGCTCGGCGCGTTGACCGTCGGGATCGTCACCCGCCCGTTCCAGTTCGAAGGTTCGCGGCGTCGCGCGCAGGCCGAGGCCGGGATCGCGGCACTCGCCGACGAGGTCGACACGCTGATCGTCGTGCCCAACAACCGGCTGCTCACGGTGCTCGAGCGCAACACCTCGATGGTCGAGGCGTTCCGGGTGGCCGACGACGTCCTGCGGCAGGGCGTCCAGGGCATCTCGGACCTGGTCACACTGCCGGGTCTGATCAACCTCGACTTCGCCGACGTGCGCACGATCATGTCCGGCGCGGGCAACGCGCTGCTGGGGATCGGCATGGGCGTGGGCGACCGTCGGGCGGTGGACGCCTCGGAGAAGGCCGTCGCGTCGCCGCTGCTCGAGACGAGCATGGAGGGCGCCCGCTCGATCCTGTTGTCGATCACCGGGGGCCGCGACCTGTCGCTTTGGGAGGTCAACGAGGCGGCCAAGGCGGTCGCCGAGGCCGCCCATCCGGACGCGAACATCATCTTCGGCGCGATGCTCGACGAGAAGCTCGACGACCAGGTGTGGGTCACGGTCGTTGCGACCGGCTATGACAACGGCCGCCAGCGCCGCCGCGACAGCGGCGAGCGCGGGGAGTCGCAGCAGCGCAACGGCATCGAGGGCATGCGTGAACCCGCCGGCGAGCCTCGCGTTAGCCGCGTGCGCGAGCGCCGGCAGTCGAGCTCGCCGATGGAGCTCGACGTTCCGGAGTTCATCCCCCGGAGATAGAGGCCGATGGCCGGGCAGCAGCTCGGCGTTGTGGCCGCAGGTCATCCACGGACCGCGCGCGCGGGCGCCGACGTCCTGCGCCACGGTGGCAACGCGGTGGATGCGGCGTTGGCGGCGATGGCCGTCTCGTTCGCGTGCGAGCCGTTGCTTACCGGCCTGGGCGCGGGCGGCTACATGCTGGTCGTCGCGCCCAACGGCTCGCAGACGCTGCTGGACTTCTTCGTCGAGGCTCCCGGCCGCGGGATCGACCTCACCGCGCACGGCGAGCTTGAGCCGATCGACGTGTCGTTCGGCGATGCGATCCAGGTGTTCAACATCGGCGAGGCCTCGGTCGGGGCCTACGGCGTCCCGGCCGGGCTATGCGAGGCCGCCGCCCGCTTCGGCAGCGTGCCCCTAGCCGACCTCGTCGCTCCCGGGGCCCGTCTGGCGCGCGAAGGCGTCGAGCTGAACGCCCAGCAGGCGTACGTGGTCGAGATCCTCGGTGGGATCGTCACCGCGACGCCCGAGAGCCGCGCGCTGTTCGCTCCAGAGGGCCGGCTGCTGCAGGCCGGAGAGCGGATCCGGCAACCGGAGCTCGGCGACGCTCTGGAGCGGCTCGGCGCCGAGGGCTCGGCGCCGTTCTACACCGGCGACATCGCCGCCGCGATCGTCGACTGGCTGGCCGGCGCCGGCGCGCTGCTGACGGCCGAGGATCTGGCCGCGTACGAGGTCGTCGAGCGCGAGCCGATCCGCGTCCGCTATCGCGATCGCGAGGTGCTGACCAACGCTCCGCCCTCGGCGGGCGGGATTCTGATCGCGCATGCGCTGGCGCTGCTCGACGTCGAGCCCGGGCCGCCCACGATCGAGGCGATCGTGGAGGTGATGGAGCGCACCCAGAACGAGCGCACGCCCGAGTTCCTGGAGGGGCTCGCCGACCCGCAGTTCGTCCGCCGCTTCCTGGGGCGCAGCGGCAAGCTTGGATCGACCACCCACATCGCCGTGCTCGACCGCGAGGGATGGGCGTGCTCGGTCACCTGCTCCAACGGCGCCAGCTCGGGGATCGTGGTCCCGGGCACCGGCCTGCACCTCAACAACATGCTCGGCGAGCAGGACCTGAACCCGCTCGGATTCCACCAGCACCCGCCCGGGCGGCGCCTGCCGAGCATGATGGCGCCGACGATGGCGCTGCGAGACGGCGTCCCCGAGCTGGCACTGGGCAGCGCGGGGTCCAACCGGATCCGCTCGGCGATCCTGCAGACGATCGTGCACGTCGTCGACGACGGCCTGCGCGCCGGCGATGCCGTCCGGGCGCCGCGCGTGCACTTCGAGGACGGAGTCGTGTACGCCGAGCCGGGGATCGACACCGCCGCGCTCGAGGCCGCAGGCCGCGAGATCAGCCGCTTCCGCGAGCGCAACCTGTTCTTCGGCGGGGTTCAGGCGGTCGAGCGCGACGCCGAGGGCCGGTTCTGGGGAGGAGGCGATCCCCGGCGCGGGGGCGCCGCGATCGTCGTGGAGTCCTGAGACGGGCTCTAGGCGCTCGGTTCGCTCTTCGAGGGCCCGGTCTGAAACCAGGCGAACACCAGACACGCGAGTCCGAGCAGGAACGCGGCGATCCCGTGCTTGACGTGGTGCGTGCTCGATCCGGCCTGGTGGCCCGGGAAGAAGCTCGGCAGGCCGCTCGCGGTCGACGTCCAGTAGATGATCGCGATCACGATCAGCACGATCCCGAGAATCACTGCGGGAATGATCAACTGCTTGCGCTTGGTCATATCTAGGAGGTCACCGCGAAGCCGATCGTCAGCGCGACGCCGACGGCGACGCAGTAGATCGCAAACGGTGTCAGACGGTTTGTCTCGAAGTACTTCATCAAGAAACGGACCGAGACGTAGGCGGCGATCGCGGCACAGATCGCTGCGACCAACGCCGGTCCGCGGACGCCGTCTCCGTCCTTACCGAACAGTTCCGGGAGCTTGAGCGCGGCGGCGGCACCGATGATCGGCGTCGCCATCAAGAACCCGAACTTGGCGGCATCCTGGTTGTTGAGCCCGACGAGCAGGCCGCCTCCCATCGTCACGCCCGACCGGGAGATGCCCGGGATCAGCGCCAGCGCCTGGGAGGCTCCGACAGCCACGGACTGGCCCCAGCCGACGCGATGGGCGATCCGATTGTCCTCGTCGGCCTCGCGCTCGGGCGCGTTGGGGGCCCTTTTGCGCAGGCGCTCGGCGCCGAACAGCAGCAGGCCGTTGACGGCCAGGAAGACCGCGGCGATCGTCGGCGAGGCGAACAGCTTGCGGATCGGGGACTCGAGCGCCAGCCCGAGGATCCCCGCCGGGATCGTTGCCACGACCAGCAGCCAGCCGAGCTTGGCGTCGGCGTCGTCGGGCGCGATCTCGCGGTCACGGATGGAGCGTCCCAGGCCCTTGACGATCCGCACCCAGTCGCGCCAGAAGAACCCGAGCAGCACGAGCGCGGTCGCCAGGTGCACCGCTACGAGGAACGTCAGGAAGAACTTGTCGTTCTGGTGGATGTCCCAGCCGAACACCCGCGGCAGCACCACGGCGTGGCCGAGGCTCGAGATCGGGAACAGCTCGGTGACGCCCTGAAGCAGTCCGAGCACGATCGCCTGGAAGTACGAAATCGGGTGCATGGCAAAGGGCTCGGCCGACTGCGCATCCGGCGCCCGGGACCGAGCAGGCTGGGGATGATAACTAGTAGGGCGGTGATCTCGCGGATCGTCGACAACACGCCGAAAACGACCCATCCGACCGCCGCAGGCGGCCGCGCGGGTCTTTTCACTCGCTGGGCGGCGCAAAGGACCCACGCGCCGGGGCGCACCCGTCG
>DASSGR010000171.1:0-14629 GCA_035693425.1 Solirubrobacteraceae bacterium | reverse complement strand
GTCTCCGGCGCCGGCGGTTCCTCGAGCACGCGTCGCAGGTAGACGGCGGCGGACTCGGGCGCGCCGCTCCGGGCCGCGGACCGCGCGGCCTGCACCAGTCGCTCAATTACCCATTCGTCGCCCGCCGGGTCGCTGAGCAGCAGATGCTCGGCGACGCGATCGTTGGAGCCGGGACTCGGCGCCAGCAGGCGCGCCGCCGCCCGATGCCCCCGGGCGCGGTCGCCGCTCGCGAGCTCCGCGTAGATGCCGGCACGCACGATCGGGTGAGAGAACGCCAGCGGGCGGCCGGGTTCGAGGATCTCGGCGCCCGCCAGGACATCAGCCGCGGCTGCTGCCTCGTCCTCGGCGAGCTCGGCGAGCTCGGCGGCCTGCCGCAGGTCGCCAGACTCAAGGATCGCGACCGCTCGGGCCAGCCGCCCCGCGGGCTCCGGAAGCCGGTCGAGCCGCAGCAGGATCGACCTCCCAACGGTTCGTGCGCCGATCCGCTCGACGTGCGCGGCATGTGCATCCGTCGGGGCAACCCCGTCCGCCCGAAGCGCCCCCACCAGCTCGCGCATCAGAAACGGCGTTCCCCCCGTGGCCTGAAGGCAGGCATCGACGAATCCGGGCTCGGGCGCGTCGCCCAACCCGTCCGTGACGAACTGCGCCACCGCCGATCGCGTCAACGGCGCCAGATGCAGCATCTCGGCGGAGGGATCGGTTGCCAGCGCCGCCAGCAACCCTGCGTCGGCGCCTGCCTCGCGTGGCCGCGTGGCCACAATCACGGCGATCGACAGTCCCTCCAGCCTCGTGAGCAGGAACGAGAGGAACCGCAGCGAGGGCGAATCCGCCCAATGCGCGTCGTCGAGGGCTAGGCACGCGGGCTCCGAGGAGCTGACGTTGGCGCACAGCCAGTACAGACCGTGGAGAACCGCGAACGGCGGGTCCGGACCCGCGGCGATGCCGGTGCCGTCGCCACCGGCGCCGGGGAGCTCGAGCAGCGCCGCGGCGACACCCGCCGCGCCATCGAGGTACTCGGCGCGTTGCGAATCGTCCGCCTCGGCCAGCGGCGGCTCGAGCAGCTGACGCACGACGCCGAACGCGAACTCGCGCTCGAGCTGAGCGCCCCGCGCCCGCAGGAGCCGCATCCCCTTGGCCTGTGCCGCGGCACACGCGGCGCCGAGCATCGCGGTCTTTCCGATCCCGGCGGGCCCCTCAATCACCATCAGCCCACCGGTGCCCAGGCAGCCTCGCTCGAGCACGGCCTCTACGCGGACCAGCTCTGTGCCGCGCTCGAGCAGCGTCGGCTTGGCCGCTGGCGCGTCGGTGATCAGCTGCCGGTCCATGCAGGCTCGGCGTTACGGAGCCCGCGCCCCGCCCGCGCCGACGACCGCCGGCTCTGCCGACTCCGTCTCACTCCCCTCGCTCGCGCCGAGGATCGAACCGAACCTTCGCACCCGGTCGGGGTGAGTCGTCATCAGCCAGGCGAGCACCACGAGGCCCACCCCCAGCCAGGCCAGCGCGATCCACGGTGAGGCCGTGTTCGGCGGGGGCCCCGGCGACTTGAAGGACTCATAGATGGTGTAGCCGCAGATCGCGATCGCGCCGAGCGGCAACAGCCCGTCGAACACGATGTGGAACGCCGTGTCCTCGGTACGGCTGCGCCAGAAGTACAGAAGCCCCGCGACCGCGATCAGGATGTACGCGCCGAGGATCGGGAAGGTCGCGGTCGTGGCCATGAACCCGAAGTACTTGAACGGGTCGTTCCACACGATCCGGGCCAGCACCACCACCAGCGCGAGCGTCAGCGCCAGCGACCCCCCGATCGCCGCCCACGGTGTGCCGAACCGCGGATGGGTCCACGCGAACCTGCGCGGCATCCCGCCCTCGCGCGCCATCGCGAACACCGTCCGGGCTGTCAGGTTCACCCCGGCCAGCGCCGCAACGAACGCGCCGACCGACACGGCCAGGTCGACGATCACGGCAAGCCACGTGCCGGCATATCGGCTGGCCAGCGTGTCCAGCGCGGCAGGATCGGTCGCCCACTTGTCGATGTGCGCGACCCCGAAGCCGACGGCCATCACCCATGACAGGAAGACGTAGTAGACGACCCCGACGCCGATCGCCATCAGGATCGCGCGCGGGATCACGTGCAGCGGATCGGCGGCTTCCTCGCCGAGCGACGCCGCCGCCTCGAACCCGATGTAGCCGGTGAAGGCGAGGACCACCGCCAAAAACAGCGCGTGCGAACTCGGTATCTGGTTCGGATCAAACGGCTTGAAGGTGACGCCGTCATCGCCGCCCTTGGCCAACACGATGATCAGCAGCAGCACGATCGCCAGCACGCTCGAGACGCCGATCACGAGCTGCGTGCGGGTCGAGATGCGCACATCGAGCAGCGCGATCCCCGTCAGCGCGGCCATCAGGATCAAGAACCACCAGAACCATCCGTCGCCGCCGAGGTGGATGCCCACGTGATCGGCCATCACCTGGTTCATGAAGAACCCGGAGATGATCATCACGAACGAGATGCCGGCCGCGAACCCACCCGCGTAAAGCCAGCCCGCGATGAAGCCGCCGCCGGACCCCAGACCGCGCGCCGAGTAGGTGTAGACGCCGCCGGCGCTGGCCATCCTCCGCGTGAAGCGGATGATCACCGAGGCCAGGCACAGGCTCCCGGCGCCGGCGACGATGTACGCCCATGGCGCCGCGACGCCGGCGTCGGCCGCGACCAGGCTGGTCGCCAGCGAGCTCGCCAGCGCGAGCGACAGCAGCGCGAACGACTGGGCGAACGCATCGCCGAGGCCGAGTACGCCGTGCTTCAGCTCGCCGGGTTCGCCTCGAACGTCAACGGTTCCCACCTCTTGACTCCCTCCACCACCGACGGGGTCCGCTCTCGCGTGGCCTATGGCCACCGGAGCAAACGGTAACCGAAGCGCCTGTCGTGATCAGGACTTTTCGATCGAGGTGGCGCGGAGGGTTCCTTGGGCTGAGACGTCAAAGACTCATCGACGGGCGGGATGCGGGCGGACTTCAGCTTGCGAGGCGTTGCGGATCTGGATCCCTCTGCCTGAGGTCGCCCGGGATAACACGACAATCGCGGCGAGATCGGCAGATTTGACGCGATTGCCGTGTAGTGCCCCCTCGCGACTCCGAACCCGTGACGCTTCCACCAACGCCGACACTTCAGCCCGCGGTCCCGCTCGTGGTACAGCACCAACCCTCGATGCGCGGGAACCCGTCCTTCGCCGAGGCGTGCGCGGAGAACTGCCGCGCGATGCGTGAGACCGCCGCGATCCTCGGCATGCCGGTGACCCGGACGAACACCCACTGGTCGGCGGCCGGCCAGCCCACGAGCAGCCAGTGACCGTCAGGCGACCACGCGAGCTGCCGCAGACCAGCGCCCGACAGCACGCGGCGCGCCCGGGGTGTAGCGGAGCCGAACCTCAAGACGACCACGTCCTGGTTGGAGGACCCACGGATCAGCGCGAGCGCTGTACCGTCCGGAGACAGTGACGCTGCGCGGATCGGCGTGCCGGGCAACGCGGCGACCGTGGCGACCTTGCGGCCGCTGGGGTCGTAGAGGCTTGCACGGGTGTCGGTGACGGCGAGCAGGCGACCGCCGTCGGCTGACCACGTGAGCTCACGAGCCTGCCCTGACAGGGGCGCGGTCCAGATGATCCGCTTGCTGTCGGCGCCGCGAACCACCAGCACGCCTGACCGAGTGACGTAGGCCAGCCGGTAAGCGCTGCCCGGCTGCCAGGCCGGCGCAACCGACGCGACACCGGTGGCGAGCAGGCCATCGCCGGTTCCGTCTCCGGCGACAACACGCAACGTACGGCCCGACAGATAGGCCACCCGATAGCCCGTGGGGACGTACCAACTGGGGTCGCGCGCGGCCGGTCGCGCAAGCGCCCAGTGAAGCGTGCCGTGCGGGTCCACCGCCGCCACGTGATCGCTTCGCGTAACCGCCACGAACAGCCCGTGCGGAGACCAGCTCGCCTCGCGCCAGGGACCCAGCCGCCGGCTCGATCCGTCCGCCGCGATCGTCCAGGTCCCGCCGGCCCCGGACACCAACACGCTTCCCGGCGCGGGCAGCCGGAACAGTGCCGGCGCGGCGTGCGGCACGCCGAGCGCGTGCCGGATCCACCGCCCCACCGTTGCGCCGGCCGGCGACAACGTCACCGCGGCTAGGACGATCGCGACCGCGGGCACAAGCAGCAGCCGTCCGCGGGGGCGGCGCCGGCGGATGGGTTCTCGCATCCGGTAGGCGTCGCGGACCACGGTCCAGGTCCGCTCCTGCGTTGCCGCCTCCTCCGGTGCCCGGAAGCTGCGGAGTGCGCGTTGCGCGTTCATGCCGGCTCCGCCTTCTCGAGCCGGGACTCCAGCGCATCCAGGCCCCGTCGCAGCCGCGAGTTCACGGTGCCGCGCGGCAGGTCCAGTGCTTGGGCGATCTCTCCGGGCGTGTACTCGAGCACGTACCGCATCACCACCACAGCGCGATGCTCGGGGCCGAGCTCGGCCAGTGCCGTCAGCACCTCTTCGGAATAGGTCCCGCGCGGCGGGTCCGCCGCTGCCGCCGTTTCCGGTGGCTCCTGGCCGCTCTCCCGCCGTGCGGTCCGAGCCCTCAGCCAGTCGATCGCGCGATTGGCGACGATCGCGCCCAGCCACGGCGCGAACCGGCGCCGTCGGTCAAACCGGTCCAGCCGCCGGATCGCCTGCACAAACGCCTCCTGGGCGATGTCCTCGGCGGCGGCGTGGTCGTGGACGATCAAGAACGCCGCCCGGTAGGCCCGCGGCCAATGAGCGCGAAACAGCGCCTCGAGATCGGCTTCCGAGCCGGCGAGTGCACCGCGGATCAGCGCGCGCTCGCTGCGCGATCTGGGCCTGCGCGTGCGAGGCAGGGGGCCGCTGGCCACCAGGCTGTCAGCGGCGCTGGGCAACGGCAGGGGTGCACCTGGGCCTCGGTGCATCGGTGGGAGACATCGTCGCTGTTACGTATCCCGTCGCGCAAGAGGTCCCTCGCAAAGGCGGGTTCCTGCACGTGGGGTTCGGCTGACACACTCACGCCCATCGCAGCCCGAGAGACATTCAACTTCGACGCGTACGCGCAACGACTCGGCGTGAGCGGCCGACCGGGACTGTCAGAGGTGCACCGTGCGCACGTGGTGACGATCCCGTTCGAGAACCTCGACCCGCACCGCGGCGTGCCCGTCTCGCTCGAACTCGAAGCCTTGCAGCGCAAGCTCGTCGACGAGCGCCGCGGAGGCTATTGCTTCGAGCACAACCTCCTGCTCAAGTCCGCGCTCGAGGCGCTCGGGGCCGAGGTGGACCTGATGCTCGCGCGGGTTCGCGTCGGTGGCCCGCCCGGCGCGATCAGGCCCCGGACCCACCTGGTGCTCAGAGTCCGAGACGACAGCGGCGAATGGCACGCGGACGTGGGGTTTGGGTCAGGGACGCTGCTCGAGCCGATCCCGTTCGGTCCGGGCGATGTTCACGAGCAGTCGGGCTGGCGCTTTCGCGTCGTGCCCGAGGGAGAACAGCTCGTGCTGCAGACGGCCGACGGCTCGGGCTGGATCGACCTCTACGGATTCATCCCCGAGCCGGTTCCGCAGATCGACGTCGAGACCAGCAACTGGTTCACGTCGACCCATCCGCGGTCACCGTTCGTGACCGGACTGATCGTGGCGGCTCATCACCCCGATGGCACACGCCTTTCGTTGAGCAACTGGAACGAGCTGGCGCTCGTGCGCCAGACACCCACCGGCAGCTCGACGTCGCCCGTCGAGCTGGAGTCGGTCCCGGGACTGCTCGAGTCGGAATTCGGCCTTCCCGGATTCTCGCTGTCGGGCTCGGGGCGGATCGTTCGCGAGTGATTTGACGTCTTGGCCGCGCCGCGTGTCGTCACCATCGGGGTCTATGACTGGGATCCGTCGTCGTTTCTCAAGGCGTTAGAGAGGGCCGACGTTCGGGTGCTGTTCGACGTGCGCCAGCGGCGCGGCGTCCGCGGCCGTGAGTACTCATGGGCGAATTCGGCGCGGCTCCAGCAAGCGCTGGCGGGAGCCGGGATCGAGTACCGGCACCATCGCGAGCTGGCGCCGACCACCGAGCTGCGGCAGCTCCAGTACGCCGAGGACGCACGGCAGGGCGTCGGCAAGCGATCACGCGTCGAGCTCGCGCCCGAGTACACGCGCCGCTACATCCAGGAGATCCTCGACCCGGTCGGGGTGGAGCACCTGGCCGGCGAGCTGCCTGAGGATGGCGCGGGCGCTCTGTTCTGCGTCGAGCGCGACCCGGAGGCGTGCCATCGATCGCTCGTCGCCGCCCGACTCGCCGCCGAGCACGGCGTTCGGGTGACCCACCTGCGGCCCTGACGGTTCAGCTCGGTTCCAGCACGATCACGGGGATCGTCCGGCCGGTCGCCCGGTGCTGGTAGACCTCGTAGCCGTCGTAGTTGTCGTTGACCAGCCGCCACAACTGCTCGCGCTCGGCGGCGTCGGCTTCACGGGCGCGCACGCCGATCCGCTTGCCGCGCACGTCGATCTTGACGTCGTCTGGGTGGGCGCGGAGGTTGTGGTACCAGGCGGGGTGGTGAGTCGCACCGGCCTTGGAGGCGACGATCACGTAGCCACCGTCGTGCGGCGTGTACAGCAGCGGCGTGGTGCGCGGTTGGCCGGATTTCGCGCCACGGGTGTGCAACAGCAGGATCGGCTGGCCCACCGCCACCATCAGCCGCCCCCTGGTGAGCGGGATCAGGCGGCGGTCGATCGCGGGGAACACCTTGATGAACAGCCAGCCGCCGAGGCGCGTCCTCGCGAACGCTTGGGCGATCTTGTCGTAACGCGATTTCTCGGTCTGTGGGCGATATCCCGGCTCCACCGCGGCCGACCGTACCAGGACACAGGGAGGGCCGTCCCGCGCGCGCGGCCGCACCACCACGGTTGCGAAGCTGCTCATCTGCACGCAAAGCTGACGTTCGGTCGCCGGAGACGGTTGTGCCTTGCCGTGGACCGGGGTTATGGTCGCGCCACGACTACCACGGGGGTGTGAGATGGCGCATGATTTCGACCCTGGGCCCGTGAGCGAGCCGTTCGAGTCGCTGGCCCAGAATTACCCGGGCTCGGACGTGTATCCGGCGAGCTCGTTTCGCGTGGAGTGGGGTCCGCTCTTTCACCGCGGCCGGCTCGACGGCTCCGCCCGGCTGCTCGTGATCGGACAGGACCCGGCCGAGTCCGAGGCGGTCGTGCGGCGCATCCTCGTCGGCGAGGCCGGCCACCGCACGCAGGGATTGATGGCAAAGCTCGGCTTCGACCGCAGCTACCTGATGATCAACACGTTCCTGTACTCGATGTTCGGGAAGACGGGAGCCACGCACGCGAACGATTCCGGGATCGTCGCCTACCGCAATCAGTGGCTGGACGCGATCTTCGCCGGCAACCAGATCGAGGCGGTCGTGGCGCTAGGTCAGCTCGCCAGCGATGCCTGGCACACCTGGACGCAGACGTCCAACGGAAAGAAGCACTCGCCGCCGTTTGAGCACGTCACCCATCCCACGCAACCCGAAAGCGCGTCGGGCGGCAACTCGACGACGCTCAAGCAGCTGATCAAGGCGATGCTCGCAAACTGGAACCAGGCGCTTGAGGCGCTGCATCCCCAGATCAGCAACCCCGACACGCCCGGTCCGCTGGTCCCGTACGGGACCAGCTTCAAGCCCGGCGAACGCATCGAGATCCCCGAGTTCGACGTGCCCGCCGGTCTGCCCGAGTGGATGCGCTCGCCCAAGGACTGGGCCGATCGCGTCGGCAAGACCGCGGCCGCCAAGCGGCGCAACATCACGATCACGGTCCCGAGCGGCGTCGTGTAGGGACGGCCTTCTGGACACAAGTTGACGCGGCGCGGCGGCGTTGATCCTGCATGCAGCCGCAGAACGGGCATGCCGCCGCGATCCCTGGTTCATCCGACGATCCGTCGCCGGCGGAGCTGATCGAAGAGCAGTCGCTGCCACTTGTGGCATTCCATGGGCGCGACCCACTGATCGCGCCCGAGATCGAGCCCGCCCCGCGGTGGCGCGACTGGATGAACGCCACCGAGGGGCGCAGCGCAAACCGATGCCTGCCGCTGCTGATGGCCAACGAGGCGGGCTGGGTTCTGAAGAACCCCGCGGCGTTCACCGCGACCTGGAACGGCTCTGACCGTCGCAACGCGATCCTGGTCGAGTACGACGACGCGTGCCCGGCGAACCGCATGCTTGCAAGCAGCCACTTCGGCTCGGGCGTGCTGACCTTCGCCGTGCCGTACCTGTTCCGCACGCCCCCCGGCTTCAACCTGCTGGTCCGCGGCCCCGCCAACTGGCCCAAGGACGGGATCTGCGCGCTCGACGGGCTCGTCGAGACCGATTGGGCGGTGGCGACGTTCACGATGAACTGGAAGATCACGCGTCCTGACCACCCGATCTCGTTTGCTGAGGGCGAGCCCTTCTGCATGGTGGTGCCTCAGCGTCGCGGTGAGCTGGCCGGGTTCGACCCCAGCACCGCGCGGTTCGAGTCCGACGAGGACACCCATCGCCAACACATGGCATGGGCGCGCAGCCGCCACGAGATCGCCGTCAAGAAGTTCCTCGGCGAGTTCTCCGTCGATTTCCAGGAGTACCCGGAGGCCTGGGAGCGCCAGTACTTCAAGGGCATCTACCCAACCGGCGAGCCCGCTCCGGAGCACGAGACCAAGCTTCGGCTCGGCGAGTTCGCCGAGCGCCCGGAGTTCGCCGAGCCTGAGTAGCTACCGCGGGTCTGGCTCCCGCCGCTGCAGCGACAGGAGCAGCTTCGACAGCAGCGCGTTGAGCTCGCGTTTCTCGGCGAGGCTGAGCCCGGAGAGCAGCTCTATCTCCCTGCTCGCGCCCGCGTCGATGTATTCGCCGAGGCGTTCTCGTCCTCCCTCGGTCAGCTCGAGGAGCACGCCGCGGCGATCGTCCGGGTCCGGGGCGCGCTTGATCAGGCCGCGATCCTCGAGCTTGTCGAGCCGGTTAGTCATCGCGCCGGTCGACACGTCCAGGTCGCGGCAAAGCCAACCATGGGAGCGCACGTCGCGGGACAGCGCCATGATCACCTTCCATTCCTCCTTGGTGAGGCCGGCCTGCCCGAGGCTCGCGCGGAAGGCGTTCTGGAGATAGCGGTCGATCTTGCTTACGCGAGAGACGATCCCTTCGACCTCGGGATCGATCTGGGGCCACGCGGATACCGCCCAGCGGACGTGTTCGGCGACCGAGTCGGCGGCCTCGACGGCAGGCGGCGCATCGGGCGTCACGGACGCAGGTTCGGCCTCTGTGGGCGCCTTTCCTTGCTGGCTCATGGGCAAATGTTAGCTTCTCGCAAAGTAGCTTGACAGACAGCTTTTAGATTAGTAGCTTCGAATCAAGTTACTTTGTAAACAGCTAATCCCTGGAGGAAGCCATGCACCTCCACCACGAGCTGCAGCGAGCGCTGGCCGATACGAAGATCAGCGCTATCACCCCACCCCTTCCGACACAACCCGAAGAGCAGCCGCACGCACGTACGATCAGCCGGCGCGTCCTGCTGCGTCTCCCCCATCGGCCGGCTCGACGGGACCGCCGGGCGAGTCGAACGCTTGGCGCCAGGCAGCATTGAGCTGACCCTCAGCCTGATCGGGAGGACGGCACCTACCCGCCCGCGCTGTCGGTAACGCCCGACCGGGAGCGGACCGCAACGGCCCCTAGAAAATCATCAACGCCGTACCGTCCTGTGCCGTGACGGCTGACACGACCAGCGAAGCCAGGGCGATCAGGGCAGCGCAAGCGGTTGCCCGTCGGTACGAGGTGGCCTGCGACGAGGCAGTGCCGATCGCGGGGGGCAGCAACGCACTCGTGCATCTCAAGCCCGCACCGGTCGTGGCGCGGGTGATGACCGGGACGTCGATGCTGCACGATGACACCGAGCGATGGCTGGCGCGCGAGGTTGCCGTCGCCGCGTTCCTGGCCGAACGGACCGACCTGGCCGTTCCGCCCAGCGACCTCCTGCCGCCGGGTCCCCACGAGCAGGACGGGCTGTGGATGACGATGTGGAAGTTCGTCCCGCACGACGCTCAGGCCCCGCTGCCGGAGCCACGAGAGCTCGGCCGTTCGCTGCGGGACCTGCACGCGGCGCTCGCAGGCTTCCAGGGTGACCTGGCCCCGCTGAGCGAGATTCGAGCCTGGCTCGAGCGCCTGCTGGCCCAGGTGCGTCCGTCGTCCTCGTTGACACGGGCGGACATCGGTTGGCTTCGGGTCAAGCTGGACGCACTGACCCCAGCAGTCTTCGAGAGCTCACTGCCCGCTCAGGCCATTCATGGCGACGCCTCGATGTCGAATCTGTTGCGGACCGAGAGGGGGCTGGTCTGGAACGACCTTGAAGACGTGTGCGCCGGGCCCGTCGCGTGGGACCTCGCCGGGCTCGCGGCGGGCGCCAGGGCTCGCGGGCAGAGCGAGGCGTTTGTCGAGGAGCTACTCGTTGCCTACGGCGATCCGGGAGTTGACCTGGCAGCGTTCTTCGAGGCGCACGCTTTGTATGACGTTGTCTGGCAGGCGTTCGAGGGCCGACGGCGACCGCAGGCGACAAAGCGGGCGGCAGCCAGTCTGGCGCTTTTGCGCGAAGGAAGTGCGGGCTGACATGGAGCTCGCCAGCGTCTTTCGCTAGTCGGGGAGACAGACGATCATCACCGCGCGCTTGCTGGTCGACCGCGACGGGCACGTGACGATCACGCTGCCTCAGGAAGTGCAGGTGGCGGCGTGCGATCTCGCCGGCGCACTCTCTTGAGAGTTGGTCCGCTCCCGGCGGACGGGGTGGACGGGCGATCCACAACGGTGCCCACGGTAAATCGCAGTGTTGATCCTTGGTGCAAGAGCAGCCGCCCCGCGCGGGACGCCCGGCGGGACCGCGCCGGCGCCCCCAGGCTTGCGTCCGGGCGATCGATCGCCGGCCGGGGGGTCGTTCCCGCCGGCCTCGACGAGCCTCTCCGCCAAACGAGTCGACAGCGCGCTGGCGAGCTCGCGACTGCGTCCGTGGCATTGCGATAGAGCGGTTCGCTCTCCGCGCGTGGTGCTCTTGTCGCCGAAGCGATCGCCGGACCAGAGGCGGTCGAGGACATGAATGCAACCGTTGGGGCGGCGACCTTCGGTTCTGCTGCTCGCGCAAAGGGAGGCTTCCGTCAGGTCGCCCAGCGCGGTCTTCCGATGTCGGCAGCGTGGTCGCCATCTTCCCAGGCCAGGGGAGTCCTGGTCCCGGGGAGACTCGTGTCCGCACCGGCAGCTAACGAGCGCCAGCAATCGCCTTTGGAATAGCGCGCCCGCCTGGGGTGTCGCGGTGCTCCGGGGTGCCTGCCGGCGGCTACACGCCGCCGGTCCCTGCCCGGGCTCGGTAGCGCTGCAGCGCGTTGCCGACTCGCGAGGCGGCTCGCATTGCCCGCGGCGCCGTGCGGGCGGTGCGCAGCGCGATACGGTCGAGTGGTGTCTTGAGCGACCTCTCGGTCGGCAGAATCGTGGGCTGATCGGCAGCCGCGAGTGCGTACAGGTGCCAGCTCCCCGGCACACCCTTCAGAGTGTGTTCGCCGCGTTCGACGAACGCGAGCCCCGAGCCCGCCACGAGGTCGTGGACGGTGCGAGAAACGAGTACCTCGTTGGGCATCGCCAGTGCGCCCACTCGTGCGCCGATGTGCACGCTCAACCCGGTGAAGTCGCGTCCGGTGCGTTCGAGCTCTCCGGTGTGCACCCCGGCACGCACCGAGATGCCGAGCTTCTCGGCCGCCTTGCGAATCTGGTCAGCGCAGCGGACTGCGTCAGTCGGACCATCGAAGAGGCTGAACGTGCCGTCGCCGGTCACGTTGATCAGCCGACCGCCGCCCTGCTCGACCACGAGCCGCACATGCCGCTCGTGTGCACCGCGGAGCGCGCGGTATTCGGCGTCGCCGATCCGAGCGAGCAGTTCGGTGGACCCGACGACGTCGGTGAACAGCATCGTCCCAAGGAACCGGTCTGCGTCCGGCGAGTGCCGGGCGCCCGTCGCGGCCTCCTCGACATGCAGCCAGACCGGGATCCACGCCTCGCCGATGGCTGCCCCCGCCGGAGTCGGAGGCAGGTGGTAGAGGCTGGCCTCGGGGATCAGCTCGGCTACCCGGCGCACGACCGCCTCCGGTTCCGGGGAGGTCGGCGCGTACAGCACTCGGGTCGGCGACCGGACGGCGCCAAGGACACCGCTGATGTCAAGGCGCACGAACCACTCCCAGTACTGCCGTGCGGTCGCCGGTGTCGCCGAGCAGCGTTCCAGCATCGCCATCAGCCGGCGGTTGTAGCCGGTGCCCTGTACCGGGTCGTACACGTCGATCACTGCACCGCTTCCCCATCGATCCAAGGCCGGGAGCCAGCGCGACACATACTCGGCGGCGTCGCCGATCGCCCATCCGTGCTGCTCGGCGTCCGGAGCCAGCGGGCCACACGCGATCGGCTTGAACAGGATGAGGTTTGCCACGCGTTCAGGCGCTCGCGCTGCGGCGAGCGCGGTCAGGCCAGATGTGGTGAGCACACCTACCAGCGTGGCCGTCCGCATCCCGACAGCGTCCATGACGGCGAGGATGTCGTCGGCGTGCTGCTCGAGGGTGGGGACATACCGGATTCGCTCGGACAGCCCAAACCCGCGCGGCTGCATGTAGACCGTGCGCGAGAACGAAGCACCCCGCTCGTACACCTCGTGGATGTAAGGGTCGGTCCAACACAAGTCGAAGTGCTGGGCGGTCTCGCCGACCACCAGCACGTCAACCCCTCCCTCGCCGACAACCTGGTACGCGAGCTGCGCTCCGTCACGCTCTATGTACCGCGCCTCGGGAGCGTCCATGCAGGAAGGCTAGAGCCAGACGCCCGGTAAGGCTGTCCGAACCGCGTTCGCGACAGACCCGCTCGAGGCGAGCTCATCCGGGGCTTCGGGCTGCGCGCCGGTGTTGTCCACCCGTCGCGACGACTTCCCTGCCGAGATACGGCACTCGGGTTGCGGGAGCAGAGGCTTCTGGGTCGTCCTCGGACTGCCGCCGGTAGGTCGCGAGCGCTAGTAGACGTTCGGCACGAACGTTTGCTCCTCGAACGGCGGTCGGACGTACGCGTCCTCGGCGCGCGGTGGCAGCTCGAGTGGTGGCGGCGTGAGGTCCTCGTAGTCGATCAGCGACAGCAGGTGCGCGATGCAGTTCAGCCGCGCGCGCCGCTTGTCGTCGGCTTCCACCACGTACCACGGCGCGACCTTGATGTCCGTATACCGGAACATCTCGTCCTTGGCGCGCGAGTACGCGACCCAGCGGGCACGCGACTCGAGGTCCATCGGGCTCAACTTCCAGCGCCGCATCGGATCGTGGACCCGCGCCTGGAAGCGACGCTCCTGCTCCTGGTCGGAGACCGAGAACCAATACTTGATCAGCTGAATCCCCGAGCGCACCAGCATATGCTCGAACTCCGGGCAGGAGCGCATGAACTCTTCGTACTCGCGCTCGGTACAAAACCCCATCACCCGCTCGACGCCGGCGCGGTTGTACCAGGAGCGATCGAACAAGACGATCTCCCCGGCGGCGGGCAGGTGCGCCACGTACCGCTGGAAGTACCACTGCGTCTTCTCGCGCTCGGTGGGCGCGGGCAGCGCGACCACACGACAGATACGAGGACTGGTCCGCTCGGCGATGCGCTTGATCACCCCGCCCTTGCCGGCCGCGTCGCGCCCCTCGAAGATCACCACGACCTTCAGGCCTTTCGCCCTGACGTACTCCTGCATGATCACGAGCTCGCGTTGAAGCTTGAGCAGCTTCGTCTCAAACCGCTTGCGAGTGAGCGACTTGCGCGCCGGCTCGCCGCCCCGCGACGCCTCGCCAGCAGACGCCGCCGAGGCGGTCTTTTTCGCCGCCAGGCGTCTCTCGTCGGTGTCCGCGGAGCTGGCTTTGGAGCTGGCTTTGGCCATAGGTTTCCCTCCTCGGGGCAGCATAAAGCGTGAGAGGTCCCCAGAGCACAGCCACGCCACGCGCTCCGCACGAGCGGTTAGAGAACTCTATTTCTCTAACGCATTCACCGTGCCCGCTCTGGACCTTTTTCGGGGCCGCAGCTCGGGAAATCGGCCACAAAAGTCACCGGTTCGTGAGAGCGAACGCCACGATCACCGCCTCCACCGCCCGATACGAGCGTGACACGAACCTCGTCCCGCCGCCAGGGCCCGAGAACCACCCTAACCAGGGAAGCCGGCCCAGCCTCGGGTCTACGCTCTGGCGATGGCGGTCCCCGAGCCGATGCTCAGCATTCGCGCCGCGGCGTGGCCAGCTCGGTCGAGCTCTGTGATTGCGAAGGTGTGGCCGTCGCGTCAGCACGCATACGTCCGTGGAGGTCGATCGTCACGAGCAGCGAGAACCCGTCCCACTTGGGCTCCATCAACTGACGCCGACCGCGTCTGGAATGGCTGCTTGCCCGTCGGCGGCTATCACCGCGTCGTCGCGGACTTGAGCTTGGTCGCCCATATGGAGGGCCGTTTGTCAAGGGGCAGGGTTGATGGCCAGTGTCTGGCCGGTGGTGTTGGTGATGTGGTTGCGGTTCGCGGGGCGGTCCGAGCGTTTGCGGGGTTCGCGACGGTTGGTCATGCTCATA
>DASSGR010000170.1:0-2931 GCA_035693425.1 Solirubrobacteraceae bacterium | reverse complement strand
GCGCGGACCGCGCAGGCGGGCGAGAAACCCGTGGATCACGACAGCCGGCGTCGGGTGTCAAGGCCGGTTGAGAATTGACCCCGTAGCGCCGGTTGAGAATTGACCCCCCGTCCGGGTTGTGAGCCAGAGCGCCCGTCGTCGCGAAGGCCGAGCCCGTAGGGCGAGGCCTGAGCGGCGATGGGCGCTTTAATTGCCTCTCGCGAGGGGGTCCTGGTTTCCGCCGTGCTGCCGGTTATGGTCGTCGGTGTGCGCCGGGATGAACTTTTGCGCGTCAGCAATCGTCATGCGGCGGTGCCGGTTTTCGAAGAACGGCCGGGGCGTTATCTGGGGTATTTCGAGAACAAGTTCGGCGAGCAGTTCGTGTTCGTGCACGAGGATGGCGAGCTTGACGCCACTGTGTTTCACGGCGACGATGATTGGGAGCCACGTTGCGTGACTGACGCGAGCGGCGTGCCGGATGTCGGAGACCTGGTCCTCAACGACGAAGAGCGTGCGTTTGTGATCGCGTGCTGGATCGCGACGGCGTGGCGACGCGTGGACGCTCGGCCTGCCCGCTCAGCGGCGTAGTCGCCACGATCGGCCCGAGCTAGGCTCTCGGACGCCTTGTGCTGAGGTCCCGGCAGTGGATCGGCGCGTTGTGAGGCGTTCTGCGGCCCTGGGCGGGGTCGTCGAGGGTGATTGGTCAGGCGATTTCGGTGCTCTGGCGGCCGGGGCGCGGCCCGAGGTCGCGGTCCTTGAGGCGGTAGCTGTCGCCTTTGAGGCTGAGAATCTCGGCGTGGTGGATGAGCCGGTCGACCATCGCGGTCGCGGCCATGTCGTCGCCGAAGATCTCGCCCCAGGCCGAGAATGGCTTGTTGCTGGTGACGATCAGGCTGGCGCGTTCGTAGCGGCGGGAGACGAGCATGAACATCAGGCTCGCGGCTTGGGGGTCAAACGGGATGTAGCCAACCTCGTCGCAGACCAGCGCCGGGATCCGCTCCAGCCGGCGCAGCTCCTCGTCGAGGCGGCCCTGGCGTTGCGCGTCGGCGAGGAACGCGACCCATTCGGTCGCTGTCTTGAAGGTCACGCGGTGGCCGGCAAGGCAGGCACGGATCCCTAGCGCAATCGAGATGTGAGTCTTGCCGGTGCCCGGCGGTCCGAGCAGGATCACGTTCTGTTTGGCGTGCAGAAAGTCGAGCTGGCCGAGGTGCTCGATCACCTGTTTCTTGACGCTGCGTTGGAAGGTGAAGTCAAACTCCTCCAGGGTCTTGTGGGCGGGAAACCGGGCGGCGCGGATCCGCAACCTGCCGCCGGATGACTCGCGGGAGGACAGCTCGGTCGACAACAGCGCCTCGGCGAACCGCTCATAGCTCCAGTCTTCCTGGCGGGCGCGCTCGGCGAGGTTCGGCAGCGCCCTGGCCGCGGCCGGCGCTTTCATCGCGCGGAACAGGTGCGTGAGCTCTGAGGTGCTGGGGCTCATGCGATCAGCTGGTCATAGACCGACAATGGCCGCCGCTCGACGACGATCTCGTCCCGATGGCCGCGGCGCTCCCGCAGCACCCTGGCGTGCTCGAGCGCTGTGACAGTCCGATTCTTCGCGAACACGCGCTCGTGCCGGCAGGCGAGCTCGGCCGTGTCCAACGCGACCGCCATGACCTCCCGCTGGCTGACGCGAACCTCGACACGCTGGCCGACAAGGCTCGGGTCAAGCGAGTAGTCGTTGGTGTCGAACCGCAGGTGCGGGTCCGGCGGCACTCTGACCATCCAGCGGCGGTCCAAGTCCGGCTCGCGTCCGGGCAGCGGCCGCATCACCTGCCGCTCCTCGATCAGGCGGTCGATCGGGCGGGCCCGGAGCGTCTTGTGCGTGCGCGCGTTCGCCTTGGCGAACCACGCGTCGAGCTGGAGTTGGAAGTCAAGGTGGTTCGCGAACCGCCGGCCGGGCTCGAAGTTCGTCTCCAGGTACCCCTGCAGCCGCTCGACACAGCCCTTCGCCTGTGGATCTGAGGGCTCGCAGAAGTACCAGTCGACCGGCAGCAGCCCGCAGAACGCCGCATAGCTCTCGCTCGGGCGGCCGCCACCGGCGTGCAAGCAGCCCTCGCGATCCCACACCATCAACTCCGGCAACGCGCCCAGCGACCACACGCAGCGGGTCATGCCCCACAGCACGTCCGGCGCCTCCTTGCTGAACACCAACGCGCCCGCGCCCGCGCGCGAGTACCCCAGGCACGCGACCACCACCCAGCCGCGGCGAACCTGGCCGTGACCGACCGGCACCGGCCCAGACGGCTCCCACAGATCCCACTGACAGACCTCGCCCGGCCGATACACCGTCCGCTGATGCGTCCTGAGCTTCAGAAACATCGGCCGGACCTCCCGCAGGTAGTCGTCGACGATCGTCTGGCCGCCGTCGAACCCCAATGGCTCGATCTCCTCACGAACCCGGACCCCCGGCAGCTTCGGGTCGTCCCCCAACAACCGGTGGATCTCGTCCTTGAACAGGTCGAGCTTCGACGGCCGCTCCGGACACCTGAACACCGGCGGCTGATCAGACCGCAACGCCGCCCGGATCGTGTTGCGCGACAACCCCGTCCGTCGCACCAGCTCCTTGATCGCAACCCCGCGCACGAAGTGCTCCCGACGCAGCTCGGCCCACTGCTCCACGTCCAGCACGCCTCCTCCTGGCACTCGATCGACACGATCGAGCCAGGCTCACGATCACCCCGGACGCCTCCGCCCTCATCCAGGGGGGTCAAATCTCAACCGGCGAAGGGGGGTCAGTTTCTCACCGGCGCCGACAGGCTGCTCCTGCAATGACTTCGGCGTTCGTGCCGCTCCGTCCCTGCCCAAATCGGACACACGCGGCCACGCCGGCGCCGTCGGGACGAATGCTCGCGCAGGCCTATAGGCAAGTGCCGCCCAGCCGTCCGTCGGAGTTGCGGTAATCGCTAGGAG
>DASSGR010000169.1:0-25767 GCA_035693425.1 Solirubrobacteraceae bacterium | reverse complement strand
CGACATCTACGCCGTCGCCGACTTCATCACGCTGCACCTGCCCAACACGCCCGACACAAAGGGCTGGCTGGACGCCGAGGCGCTCGCCAAGTGCAAGGACGGGGTGCGGATCCTGAACGTCGCGCGCGGGCCGCTGGTGGTGGACGAGGACCTCAAGGCCGCGCTCGACTCGGGCAAGGTCGGTGGCGCGGCGCTGGACGTGTTCCGGTCAGAGCCGGTTACCGAGCACCCCCTGTTCGGCTATCCCAACGTGATCGTCACGCCCCACCTGGGCGCCTCGACGACCGAGGCGACCGACCGCGCCGGCTATCAGGCGGCCGAGCAGGTGATCGCCGCGCTGACGGGCGGCGTCGTCACCAGCGCCGTGAACGTGCCCGCGATCCCCTCGGAGGACATGGATGTGCTCGGGCCGTTCGTCTCGCTTTGCCGCAAGCTGGGGCGGATCGCCGTAGAGCTCGCCGAGGGATCCTCGGTCGACCGCGTCGAGACCGAGTTCATGGGGAGGATCGCCGAGCGCGACACGCGCCTGCTGGGGATCCAGGTGCTGCTTGGCGTCCTGCGAGGCCATACCGAGGAGGAGGTCAACGAGGTCAACGCGCCCACGATGGCCGAGGAACGTGGCATCGAGCTCGTCGAGACCAAGCGCACCACCGTCCGAGACTACGCCGACCTGGTCCGCGTGGCCGTGACCAGCGGCGAGGACAGGGTCAGGGTCGCCGGCACGCTGATCGGCCGCCGCAACCATCCGCACCTGCTGGAGGCCTGGGGCCAGCGCTTCGACGTGCAGCTCGAAGACCACGTGACGATCTTCCGCTACCGCGACCTGCCCGGGATGCTCGGGCGCGTCGGCACCGTGTTCGGCCAGCACGGGATCAACATCGTCTCGGCCGCGGTCGGGCGTCAGCCCGAGAACGCGAGCACCGGCGACGACCGCCTTGCCGCGATGACGATCACGACCGACACCACGGTGCCCGTCGACGTCGTCGACGAGATCGTGGCCGGCGAAGGCTTCGAGGCGGGGCGCACCGTCAACCTCTAGATGGTTGATTCCGCGGCCGCGTGGTTCCGGATTCATCCGGCACGCGGGGTCGTGGAATCAATCATCTAGGCCCGCGGCGGCGGGGGTGATAGGAATACGCCCCAGGACATGGAGGGAGCGCTAACCACAGCGCCCGCACAGCGCGAGCGTCCGACGGCACTGGACGCGAGCACGATGTGCGAGGCGTTTCAGATCACCGCCGCCGCGCGTCCCGACGACGTCGCGCTGCGGACGATCGCCGACGGCATCTCGATCACCTGGGGTGAGTACTCCGAGCGAGTGCGACGGCTCGCGGGCGCGTTCTCGGCGCTCGGCGTGGGCCGCGGTCACACCGTCGGGTTCATGCTCACCAACCGCCCGGAGTTCCACCTGCTCGACACCGCCGCGATGCACCTGGGTGCGACGCCGTTCTCGATCTACAACACGTCCTCGCCCGAACAGATCGCCTATCTGCTCGAGGACGCCGCCAACAGGGTGATGATCGTCGAGGCGGCGTTCATCGACCGCGTCGTCCAGGTTCTGGACGACGGTCACGGCAGCGTCGAGCACCTGGTCGTGCTCGACGGTGCGATCAGTGACTCGATCACGCTGGAGGAGCTCGAAGCGGCTCAGGCGCCCACCGGGTTCGACTTCGAGGCGAGCTGGCGGGCGGTGGCGCCCGACGACATCCTCACGCTGATCTACACGTCGGGCACGACCGGCCCGCCGAAAGGTGTGCAGCTGACTCACGCCAATGAGCTCGCGCAGTGCCGCGGCCTCGATGAAGTCAACCACTGGCCGGTCGGCGGCGGCTCGATCGTCTCGTTCTTGCCGATGGCCCACATCGCCGACCGCGGCCTGACGCATTACGGCCAGATGGCGTGGGGCGAGACGCTGACCTGCTGCCCGGAGGTCACACAGGTGTTCGCCCACGTTGCCGACGCCCGGCCCACTCGGTGGGGCGCGGTCCCGAGGGTGTGGGAGAAGCTCAAGGCGGCGCTCGAGGCCGGGATCGCCGCCGATCCGGACGAGGCGCGGCGCACGGCCATGCAGCGAGCCATCGCGCTGGGGATCCGCAAGGTTCGTGCCGAGCAGGCCGGAGTGCCCTTCGATGCGGACCTACTCGACGCCTACGCGCAAGCCGAGGAGCAGGTGTTCGTGCCGATGCGCGCGGAGCTCGGCCTCGACCGCTGCACGTCGTACGTGACCGGCGCGGCGCCCGCACCGCTCGAGGTGTTCGAGTTCTTCGCGGCGATCGGGATCCCGATCTGCGAGGTGTGGGGGATGTCGGAGCTGACGTCGGTCGCGACGATCAACCCGCCGGAGCAGATCCGCTACGGCACCGTCGGGCCGGCGCTGCCGGGAGTCGAGGTCAGACTCGCCGAGGACGGGGAGGTGCTCGTCCGCGGTCCGACCGTGATGGCCGGCTATCGCAACCAGCCCGAGAAGACCGCCGAGACGATGGACGGGGGCTGGCTGCGCAGCGGTGACATCGGCGAGCTCGACGAGCATGGGTACCTGAAGATCGTCGACCGCAAGAAGGAGCTGATCATCAACGCGGCCGGTAAGAACATGTCGCCCGCGAACATCGAGCAGCAGCTCAAGCAGGGGTCATCGCTGATCGGCCAGGCGATCGCGATCGGCGACCGCAGGGCCTACAACGTCGCGCTGATCGTGCTCGACCCCGATGCGTGCACCGCGTTTGCCGCCGCCCACTCGCTCGCCGACTCGTCTGCCGCCGCGATGGCCGGCGAGCCGTCGGTCCGCGAGGAGGTGAGCGCCGGGATCGATCGCGCCAACTCGCATCTGAGCCGCGTCGAGCAGATCAAGCGGTTCGCGGTCCTGCCGGTCGACTGGCTGCCGGGCGGCGACGAGCTGACGCCGACGATGAAGCTTCGGCGCAAGCCGATCTACGAGAAGTACTCCGCCGAGATCGAGGCGCTCTACTCGCGCTAGGCGCCGCCGGCCGGCGTCTCACCTCAAAGGGCGACCCGCTCGACTCCGCCCGTGCCGCCCACGTCGGCGGTCGGTGCCGGCACCCCGGCATGGGCGAGCTGCAACATCGCGGGCCGACTCGGGGACGCCGCCTGCCACCAACAGGTTGGGGAGCAGCGCCTCGACGTTGGTGTCGGCGTCGACGACCAGGTCGGAGGTCCGTTCGGGCCCGATCAGCGTGATCAGCACCGTGCGCATCCCGCCATGATGCCCTTGTCTCGCGCTCGATGCGTGCTCCGCGTGCTGATACGCTTGGCGGGCATGGCGCTCGGCCTCGACCTTGCACTTCTTCTCCTCCCCCTTCGGGGGGAATAGCGCGCCGGCGGCCGCATGTAGCCGCGAGACCAACCGAGAAGAAGCAAGTTCGAGACTTCAAGGAGTGACATGACGGGACCTGATCCAAATCGAGTACTGATCTTCGATACGACGCTGCGCGACGGCGAGCAATCGCCCGGCATCTCGCTGAACACCCAGGAGAAGCTGGAGATCGCCCAGCAGCTCGCGCGACTGCAGGTCGATGTGATCGAGGCGGGATTCCCGATTACCTCGCCGGGGGACTTCGAGGCCGTTCAGGCGATCTCTCGGACGGTCGAGGGGCCTGTGATCGCGGCGCTGGCGCGGACGCACGTCGCCGATATCGACGCGGCCTGGAACGCGGTCAAGGACGCCGCGCGGCCACGGATCCACACGTTCATCTCGACCTCCGACATCCACATCGAGTACCAGCTGCAGACGACGCGCGAGGACGTCATCGGCCAGGCCCGCGCGGCAGTCGCTCACGCAAAGCAGTACGTCGAGGACGTCGAGTTCTCGCCGATGGACGCGACTCGGGCCGACGTCGAGTTCACCGCCGAGGTATGCCGGGTGGCGATCGCCGAGGGAGCGACCACGATCAACATCCCCGACACCGTCGGCTACACGATGCCGCACGAGTTCACGGCCTACCTGCAGAGCCTCCAGGAGCTGATCCCCGAGCTGTCCGACGTGGTGCTATCCGTGCACTGCCACGACGACCTGGGTCTCGCGGTCGCCAACTCCTTCGCGGGGCTGCTGGCGGGTGCCCGCCAGGTGGAGTGCGCGATTAACGGCATCGGCGAGCGCGCGGGCAACGCGTCGCTGGAGGAGATCGTGATGCTCCTGCGCACCCGCGAGGCCGACGTGGGGCTTTCGACGCAGGCTGTCACCCAGGAGATCGCGCGAACGTCGCGGATGGTCTCGCGCCTGACCGGCTACGCGGTCCAGCCCAACAAGGCGATAGTGGGCCGCAACGCGTTCGCGCACGAGTCGGGCATCCACCAGGACGGCGTGCTCAAGGAGCGCACGACCTACGAGATCATGGACGCCACAACCGTCGGGCTGGACGCCAACTCGATCGTGCTCGGCAAGCACTCCGGCCGCCACGCGCTGCAGCAGGCCCTGTCGGAGCTGGGCATCGAGCTGTCCGGGCAGGCGCTGAACACGGCGTTCAGGCGCTTCAAGGAGATCGCCGACAAGAAGAAGCACGTCACGGCGATGGATCTGGAAGCGCTGGTCACCGACGAGCTGCGTGAGGAGGTGACGGGCTACCAACTCGAGTGGTTCGACGTCGAGGCTTCGTCTCGGCGCCCGCCGCACGCGACCGTGGGCGTGCGGACGCCTGACGGCGACGAGGTCACCGGCTCGTTCACGGGCGACGGCCCCGTCGACGCGATCTTCCGCGCGATCAATGCGGCCACCGGCAGCGAGGCTCGCCTGCGTGAGTTCCGCGTCGATGCGGTCACGGGCGGCCAGGACGCCCTGGGCGAGACGTCCGTGGTGCTCGAGATCGGAGGTGTCTCCGGGTCGGGCCAGGGCGTGTCGACCGACATCCTCGAGGCCGCGGGGCGGGCGTACGTGCGCGCGCTCTCGAACGCGCTTCGGCGGCGGTCGGTTGCCGACCAGGCCGAGGCGGCGCTCGCCGAGGAGGCCAAGGCGGTCAGCGCGCCGTAGGCGCGTCACTCGAGGGCGAGTCGCAGTCCTTGACGGTAGGCGGCCGAGATCACGCGGTCGCTCGGCTCCGGATCCATGAAGTTGGTGCCCATCACGGCCGCGGCCTCGGCGCTGGGGGCGACGAGCTGGACCTCGGTGCCGCGCCTGCGCAGCGCCAGCGCCTCGACCGACATCGCCGACCGCGCGACGGTGCGGACCACGCTGAGTACGTTGCTGGAGCCGACCAGACTCGCGGTGGGGTTGAGGCACAGGACGTGGGTGTCGCGGCCGGCGGGCGCGGCATCGAGGTTGGTCGGGCTCCAGACGCCCCCGTCGACGTACTCCCGGCCCTGGATCTCGACCGGCGCAAACAACCAGGGGACGGTGCACGACGCCTGTACCGCCTCGGCGACCGAGACGCTGGGAGCGCGCGGGCTGCCGAACACAACGCGGCGGCCGTTGCGGCGATCGACCGCGGTCACGCGCAGCCGCCCGTCGAAGCGCGCGCCGGACCGCTCGATCCGGTTGCGGAGGCGGCTGAGGTCCTCGCGAGGGGTGGGGAGGCGGCGCAGCATCGCCGCGCGCATGACGGCTCCGCCCGGCGTGGCCAGCCCAAGCGCGAGCGGCGCGAACGCGGCGCCGGCGGCCATCGCCCAAGCGCCGGCGCGTTTGGCGGCGTACATCGCCGCCGCCGCGAGTCCCTCCACCGGCTCCGAGCCGGCCTCGTCGGGGAACGTGCCGTTGTCGATGTTCGATGGACGGCGCGGTGACTGACCCGCGGCCAAGTGCGCGGACACGATCGCGCCCGCGGAGGTTCCGACGAACGACTCGCATTCGCGCAGGTCGAAGCCGGTCGCGTCCTCGATGCCGGCCAGCACGCCCATCATCCAGGCCTCGCCGAGGACGCCCCCGCCTCCGAGCACCAGGACGTCCGGAGGGGTGATCATCGCGATTGAGGCTAGCGGCGCGGGCCGCTTCAGCCGCCGGGTCGGGGTCCGCTCGGCGAACTGTCGCGTTCTGACCGCGCTGGGCGACGTTAAAACGCGACAGTTCACGGTTGGCCTCTGGCTCGCCGTGAAGAGTTGTACGTGATAGCGTACGTTTGTATGACGGCAACCGCGTCCGCATCGACTCCCGCCACGCCCGAGTCGCTCGGCGCCCGCGTGCGCGCGCTGCGCGAGGCAATGGACCTGTCGCTGCGAGACCTCGCGGAGCGGTCCGGCGTCAGCGCGCCGATGCTCTCCCAGGTCGAGCGCGGCGAGACGAGCCCCACGCTTCAGGTGGCCAGGCGCATCGCCGCCGGCCTGGAGCTGCGGCTGTCGCAGCTGCTTCGGCTGGACGAGGAGGGGGCCGTCACGATCGTGCGCCGCGACGAGCGCCGAAAGGGGCCCGGACGGGTGAGCGGCCACAGTTACGAGATCCTGACGCCGCCGCTGCCCGGTCAGCGAGCCGAGCTGTCGCGCCACACGCTGGCGGCGGGAGCGGTCACCGGCGGCCCCGGCGACCCACCGATGCACGAGCCCGGCAGCCGCGAGACCGCGCTGATCGAGTCGGGCACCTTGGTGCTGGTCTGCGACGGCCAGCGCTCGAAGCTCGAGGCCGGTGACTGCGTGACCTTCGATGCCGATTTGCCACACCACTTCGAGAATCCGGGACCCGACGCGGCCGTGCTGCTCGCAGTAGTGAGCGCGGGCCTCAGGCGAAGCTAGGGAGAGAACCAATGCCAAAGACCCTGTTCGACAAGATCTGGGACGCCCACGAGGTCGCTCCCGGCCTGATCTACATCGACCTGCACCTCGTCCACGAAGTCACCAGCCCGCAGGCGTTCGACGGCCTCCGGCTGGCCGGGCGTAAGGTGCGCCGGCCCGACCGGACGCTGGCGACCGCCGACCACAACGTGCCCACTGACGGCACGCCCGTCGCCGAGCGCATCCGCGACGAGCTTTCGCGCGTGCAGGTGCAGACGCTCGAGCGCAACTGCGAGGAGTTCGGGATCCCCCTGTACTCGCTGGGCTCCGACTATCAGGGGATCGTGCACGTGATCGGACCCGAGCTGGGCGTCACGCAGCCCGGGATGACGATCGTGTGCGGGGACTCCCACACGGCAACCCACGGCGCGTTCGGGGCGCTGGCGTTCGGGATCGGCACCAGCGAGGTCGAGCACGTGCTCGCAACCCAGTGCATGGTGCAGTCCAAACCCCGCTCGATGCGGATCCGCTACGACGGCGCGCTCGGCTACGGCGTCACCGCCAAGGACCTGATCCTCGCGACGATCGGGCAGATGGGCGTCGCCGGCGCGGTGGGCCACGTCGTCGAGTACGCCGGGCCCGCGATCGAGGCGCTGTCGATGGAGGGCCGGATGACCGTCTGCAACATGACGATCGAGGGCGGCGGCAGGGCCGGGATGATCGCGCCCGACGAGACCACGTTTGAGTGGGTGGTCGGCAGGGCGGCAGCACCCTCCGAGGTTCCCGAGGACTGGCGAGATCTCAGAACCGACGACGGCGCGACGTTCGACCGCGAGGTCGTGGTGGACGCGTCCGCGCTCAGCCCGATGGTCACGTGGGGGACGACGCCGGGGATGGTGGTTGGAGTCACCGAACCGGTGCCCGATCCCCAGACCGAGCAGGACGAGCGCGCGCTGCACTACATGGGCCTGGAGGCAGGCACGCCGATCGAGGAGATCCAGCTCGACCGCGTGTTCATCGGCTCGTGCACGAACTCGCGGATCGGGGATCTGCGTGCGGCGGCCGAGATCGTCCAAGGCCGTAAGGTGGCCGACGGGGTTTACGCGATGGTCGTGCCGGGGTCACAGCAGGTCAAGCTCCAGGCCGAGCGCGAGGGCCTCGACGAGGTCTTCAAGCGCGCCGGCTTTGACTGGCGCGGTGCCGGATGCTCGATGTGCCTGGGGATGAACCCCGACATCGCGGCGGTCGGCGAACGCGTCGCCTCGACGTCGAACCGCAACTTCGAAGGTCGCCAAGGGCGCGGGGCGCGCTCTCACCTGGTGTCGCCGCAGATGGCCGCGGCGGCAGCGATCGAGGGCCACTTCGTCGACATCCGCAGCTGGCAGCGCGAGGAGGTGACGGCATGAAGGCGATCGAGACGATCACCGGACGGGTCAGCGTGCTCAAGCGCGACGACATCGACACCGACCAGATCATCCCCAAGCAGTTCCTCAAGCGCGTTGAGCGGACGGGCTTCGGCGAGTTCCTGTTCTACGACTGGGCCAAGGAGCCCGGCTGGGAGCTCCCCAAGAACCCGATCCTGCTCGCCGGGCGAAACTTCGGCTGCGGCTCCAGCCGCGAGCACGCTCCGTGGGCGCTGGAGGACTACGGCTTTCAGGCGATCATCGCCCCGAGCTTCGCCGACATCTTCCGCTCCAACTGCACGAAGATCGGATTGCTGCCGGTGCAGCTCGACGCTGACGCGTGCGAGTCGATCGCCGAGGCGGGCGAGGCGCAGGTCGATCTGGCCGGACAAGAGGTCCGCTGGCCGGGAGGCACGGCGAAGTTCGAGATCGACCCCGAGATCAAGCACCGACTGCTGAATGGCCTCGACGACATCGCGCTGACGCTCGAGCAGGGCGAGCGGATCGATGCCTACGAGCGCGATCGCGAGCGCTCGGGGCCGGTCACAACCGCGCTGTGAGCGCGTCGCGCGATTGGGACGCGGCGACGTATGACCGCGTCTCGGACATTCAGATGCGCTGGGCGCTGGAGCAACTGGAACGCCTGGAGCTCTCCGACGACGATGTGGTGCTCGACGCCGGTTGCGGCTCGGGCCGGGTGACCGCGCTGCTCGCCGACCGCGTACCGCGCGGACGCGTGTACGGGGTCGACGTGGCGCTCTCGATGGCGAAGCACGCCGAGGAGGCGCTCGGCGATCGGGCGACGATCCTTTGCCAGGACCTGGTCGAGCTCGAGCTGCCCGAGCCGGTCGACACCGCCTTCTCCAACGCCACCTTTCATTGGGTGCACGATCACGACCGGCTGTTCGCGCGGCTCTACGCCGCGATCAGACCCGGCGGCCAGCTTGTCGCGCAGTGCGGAGGGCGCGGGAACATCAACTCGTTCCGCGTGCTCGCCGATGAGATCGCGGCGACGGACGAGTTCAAGCGCTACTTCATCGACTGGCAGCGTCCCTGGAACTACGCCGGTGACGAGGAGACCCGAGGGCGGCTCGAGCACGCCGGGTTCACCGACGTCTCCTGCTGGCTGGAGCCCCGGCCGGTGACGCCAGACGATCCGCGCGCGTTCGTGCAGACCGTGTGCCTGGTGCGACACCTGGATCCGCTTCCCGAGGCGCTGCGCGCCCCGTTCATCGACCGGGTGCTCGAACTGGCGGGCGACCCGCTCGTGCTCGAGTACGTGCGCCTGAACATGACTGCGCGTCGGCCCGGCTGAGCGCGATCAGCGGTCGGCTAGGCCCACGGCGCGCAGCGCGAGCTGGACCGCGGGCCGGGCGGACTTGGGCCCGACCGCGAGCACGAACACGTCGGCGTACTGCGTCACTGCCTTGGCCATGGCCGGAAGCGGCGGCTTGCGCGTGCCGCCCGCGGTGAGGCGGTCGATCGTCGCAAACCACTCCGCGGTGCGCCCGGCGGGGCGCGTTCGCCACAGGGCTGTCGCCGTCTCGGCGCCTTGGTTCCACATCTTGTGCGGCGTTCCGCGCGGGATCAACAGCGTGTCGCCCGGCCCGAGGCTGCGCTCCTCGCCGTCGATCGAGGCGGTCATGCGACCGGACTGGACGACAAATTCCTCGTCCTGGGACGGATGCAGATGCGGCGGAGGCGGCTTCCCTCCCGGACCCCAGCTCGCCTCGACCTCGAGCTCCTCGGGCGTGTCGCGGATGATCCGCAGCGCCTCATGCTCTGTGAGATGCAGCTCGTCGCTGGCCATCGGGCTCAGTCTCTCACGAGCACCAGCGACTTGAAAAGGTGGTCGAGCGTCGCCTGCGGGTCGTCGGTCAGGCCGGTGTGTACCTCCGAAGGCTGGATCACGGTCGACGACTTCGCTGCCACCCAGCCGAAGCGCTCGGACGGGCTGAGCTGCGACAGCGGACCCGCCGAGGGCTCGCCGGCGACGACTGCCGCAATCGCCTCGAGGTGGGGCTCGACGGCTGCGGGGTCGAGATCGGGGCCCAGCGCACGGAGCCGCGCTTCGTCGAGCTCGATGCGGATGCCCAGGAAGCTGCGCTGACGGCAGAACACGACGACGCCGACGTTGATGCATTCGCCGCGCTCGATCCGCGGCACGACCCGCAGGATGGTGTACTGGAAGTCACGCCGCTCGGGCATCCTCGGCCTCCTCGACGAACGATCGCGGGGCGCTCAGCCGCTCGCGCAGAAACGCCTCGAAGTCGGCCCGCCGTCCGGCTGGGTCATCGCCCAGCCACGCCTCGGGGACCAAAGCGACGCTCCGGGAGATCGCCTGCTCGGCCGTACTCACGAGGCGCTCGTCGGCTTCAACGATCGAGCCGGCTCGGTCCAGCAGCACGTGGTCGCGGATCAGCGGAAACGGCGCACCGGCCGACTCGGCGAGCGGCGCCTCGCCGTGCTGGCGGTAGAACGCGGCGCCGTGGTCGATCAGCCAGACGCGGCCATGCCAGGCCAGCAGGTTCGGGTTGCGCGGGGTCCGATCGACGTTCATTACGAGCGCGTCGAACCACACGATCTCCGCGGCCAGCTCCGCGTCGATCGCGCTCGCGGCCGCCGGGGTGAAAGGGAGCGCTCCGGGCAGGAAATCGACTCCAAGGTTGGCCCCGACGCTCGCGGCGGCCAGCTCCTGGATCTCGACGTCGGGCTCGGCGCGGGCAAGCTCTGGCTCCAGCCACGCGACCACCAGCTCTGGCACGAGCAGGTCCAGCGACCGCGCCAGCTCGCCCGCCACGACTTCGGCCACGAGCGCGCCGACGCCCTGCCCGGCGCCGCGGAACTTCATCACGTACATCCCGTCGTCATCCGCCTCGACGAGCCCCGGCAGCGAACCGCCCTCGCGAAGCGGCGCGACGTAGCGCGTCGCGCACACGCTGCGAAGGGCGTCGACCGTGGGCGACGACGGCTGATTTCGATCACCGGCCATCGCGCGGACGCTAGCTTGCGGCGCGGCGGTGCGCGCCTGGGTTGACGCTACGCTCAAACGACCCATGGCCGGGACGATCGAGCATCGGGCCTTCAGCCTGGCGCCCGACGAATGGGCGCACATCGATTTCACGCGCCGCCTGCACCAGCGACTCGAAGCCCTCGGCGGCGGCAAGGTGTGCGAGCTTGGCGGCGGCGCGCGGCCGGCGCTCGAGCTCGAGTTCCTGCAGCGCAACAACCTCGAATGCCTGGTCGTCGACATCGCCGCGCCGGAGCTGGCAAAGGCACCCGACGGATACGCGACGCTGCTCGGCGACGTCAGCTCGTCGTCGTTCTCGACCGGCGAGCACGACGGCAAGTACGACGTCGTTTTCAGCCGCGTGCTGGCAGAGCACGTACGCGACGCGCGCCAGTTCCACACCAACGTGCACAGGCTGCTGCGTCCCGGGGGGATCGCGATGCACTTCTTCCCGACGCTGTGGTGGCCGCCGTTCGTGGTCAACCGGGTGCTGCCGGAGTCCGTGGCCGAGTGGATCCTGCTCAAGATCGAGCCCTGGCGCGTGAAGTCCGGGAAAAGCGGCAAGTTTCCGGCGTTCTATCACTGGTGTTATGGACCGACTACCAGTCAGATCCGGCGCTTGGCCACGGCGGGGTTCGCCGTGGAGCATTGCGTTGCGTACTTCGGCGAGTCCTCGCACGCTCCCGGTCGGCTGCTCAAGAAAGTTGACCGTGCATGGACCGAGTTGATGCTGCGCCACCCGAACTACCACTTCACGTCGTACGCGACGTACACGCTGCGGGCTCGGTGAGCGCCGAGGTCATCGCGGCCGATCGGCCGTCCAGCGCGGGCGATCCAGGCCGCGATTCGGTCAGGTCCTGGCGCGACGCCCTGAAGCTGGCGCCGCTGGTCGCGGTGCTCGTGCTGCTGATCCTCTGGGCGGCGCACGACGGCGGCTACGACGAGGACACGTGGTACTGGGGGGCGCTGATCCTGCTCGCGCTCGTCGCGATGGTCGTGGGCGGCCTGTTCGGCCCGTTGCGGCGGCTGGGCACGGCCACCAAAGTCGCGCTCGGCGCGTTCGCGCTGTACGTGGTTTGGTCCTATGCGTCGATCGCGTGGGCCGCATATCGGGGCGACGCGCTGTCCGGCAGCAACAAGGCGCTGCTGTACCTGCTGATCTTCGCGTTGTGCGCCGTGTCGCGCTGGACGCCACGCCGGGCGCTGTGGATGGTGACTGCGTACACGGTGGCGGTCGGGGCCGTGGGAGCGCTGATCCTCATCCGGATGGCGCTCGGGCATGACGCCGCCGCGCTGTTCACCGAAGGTCGGCTGATCTCGCCGACCGGCTACCTCAACGCCAATGCGGCGCTGTTCATGACGACGGCACTGCTCGGCGTCGCGCTGGCGGTACGGCGGGAGCTGCCGCTGGTGCTGCGCGGAGTGCTGCTGGCGATCGCATGCGAGGGCGTGCAACTCGCGCTGTTAGCCGAGAGCCGGGGCTGGCTGTTCACGTTGCCGGCCGTGCTGCTGGTCGCGCTGGTCGTCGTGCGCGATCGACTGCGCATCGCGGTGGCAGCGATCATCCCGGTGATCGGGGCGCTCGTGCCGCTGCACCGGCTGCTGCACGTATACGAGGTCACGGCCGTCGCGCACCCGACTGCGAGCGCGTTCGACCACGCGGCCAAGACGGCCGGCGCCACCAGCCTCGTGTGTTGCCTCGTCGTGCTGATCGCGGGCACGCTGGTGCTCGTAGCCGAGGACAGGTTCAAGCCGCGCGAGGTGCGGCGTTCGGTCGTGCGCGCGGCAGGCCTCATCGCCGCGGTGCTGGCGCTCGCCGTTGCGGCCGCGGGCGCCGTGGCTGCCACGCACGGGCACCCGATCCGATTCTTCAACGAGCAGTGGCACGGGTTCACGCACCCCTCCACCACGAACGCTGCACAGGCCTCCCACTTCGCCTCGACCGGCAGCGAGCGCGAGGACGCGTGGCGCGTCGCACTCGACGCGTTCGCCGCGCGCCCGATCGGCGGCCTGGGACAGGACAACTTCTCCGACTACTACACCGTGCACGGCCGCACCGGGATCGAGCTTGCTTGGGTGCACAGCTGGGAGCTGCGACTGCTGGCGCACACCGGGATCGTCGGCTTTCTCGCGCTGATCGCGTTCCTCGCAGCGGCCGCGGTCGCCGCCTTGCGTAGGCGCGCCCCGCGGGGCTCGCTCCGGGGTGCACTGGCCGGGATCGCGCTGTTGCCGGTGATCGTGTGGCTGATCCACGGGTCGGTGGATTGGTTCTGGGAGATGCCCGCGCTGAGTGCGCCGGCGCTCGCGTTTCTGGCGATGGCCGGGGCGCTGACCGAGGAGGGGGGTGCCACCGCATCGACCGCGCCCGCGCGTCCGGGCCGGGCGCGAACCGCCGTGGTGGCGGCTTGTGGCGTGGTCGCGTTCCTCGCGGCGGTGGTCGTGCTGTCGTTCTCGTATCTGTCGGTCCGCGAGGTGTCGATCGGCTCAGACCTGCGCGGCTCCAACCCGACGCAGGCGCTGGCGCACCTGCAGACGGCTGCCGATCTGAACCCGTACGACTCGGAGCCGGGCCGCCTGGCCGGGACGATCGCGCTTCAGTCCGGCAGCTATGAGGAGGCGCTGGGGCGCTTCGGCCAGGCCGTCGCTCGCCAGCCCGGCGGGTGGTTCTCCTGGTTCGGCGCGGGTCTGGCGGCTTCGGAGCTGGGCGACCGGGCGGTCGCGCGCCACAACTTCGAGGTCGCGAAATCGCTCAACTCCTCCCAGCAGGTGATCAAGGACGCGCTCTCGCGGGTTGACGGCCCCACGCCGATGACGCCGCAGCAGGGCCTCGACGGGCTCGTGCTCGCGCACTAGGTTCGGGTACCGTCTCGCGCCTGATGGCGCCCAAAGTCGTCCTCCTTCCCGGCGACGGGATCGGCCCGGAGATCATCGGCCCGACGGTCGAGGTGCTGCGTGCGGTCGGAGCCGAGTTCGACTACGAGGAGCACCTGTTCGGCGGTGCTTCGATCGACGCGCACGGGACCGCGCTGACCGACGAGACGCTGGCGGCGTGCCGTGCTGCGGACGCCGTCCTGCTGGCCGCGGTCGGGGGGCCGAAGTGGGACACCACCGACCCCTCCAAGCCCCGGCCCGAACAGGGCCTGCTCGGCCTGCGCAAGGGTCTCGGGCTGTTCGCCAACCTGCGGCCGGTGCGCCCGGTGCCGGCGCTGTACGACGCAAGCCCGCTCAAGCTCGAGGTGATCGAGCGTACGGACCTCCTGGTCGTCCGCGAACTGACCGGCGGGATCTACTTCGGGGAAAAGACCCGGACGGAGGACAGCGCGTCTGACGCCTGCGTTTACACGCGCGCGGAGATCGAGCGGATCGCCAGGGTGGCGTTCGGCGCGGCGCGTTCGAGGGTCACGAGCGTCGACAAGGCGAACGTGCTGGAGACAAGCCGCCTGTGGCGCGAGGTCGTCCGCGACGTGCACACCCGCGAGTTCCCCAACATCGAGCTCGAGCACCTGCTCGTCGACAGCGCGGCGATGCGGCTGATCGCGGCGCCGCGGCACTTCGACGTGATCCTCACCGAGAACATGTTCGGCGACATCCTCAGCGACGAGGCGGCGATGCTCACGGGGTCGATCGGAATGCTGCCGAGCGCCTCGCTCGGTGGCGACGGCCCCGGTCTGTTCGAGCCGGTCCACGGCTCGGCGCCGGACATCGCCGGCACTCAAGGCGCGAATCCACTGGCGATGTTCCTCTCGGCGGCGATGATGCTGCGCCACGGACTCGCTATGGAAGCCCAGGCGGCGGCGGTAGAATCGGCCGTCGACCGGGCGCTGGCCGAGGGGCTGCGCACCCGGGACCTGGGGGGCGCGGCAACCACTGCGGAGGCCACCCAGGCAGTCCTCAAACACCTCTAAGGAGTAGCTCGTGGAACAAGCGGACCTCATCTGGCACAACGGAGAGATGGTTGCCTGGGAGGACGCGAAGGTCCACGTACTCACGCACGGCCTGCACTACGGCACCGGGGTGTTCGAGGGCATCCGCGCCTACGACACGCCACAGGGGCCGTCGATCTTCCGCCTCCACGATCATCTCGACCGGCTGTTCAAGTCCGCCAAGCTGTACTACATGCCGATCCCGTACACGCTCGAGGAGCTGCGCTCGGCGACGCACGAGCTGGTCGCCGCCAACGGGCTGCCCGAGTGTTACATCCGGCCGATCGCTTTCCGCGGCTACGGCCAGATGGGCCTGAACCCGCTCGAGGCGCCGGTCGACGTCTCGATCGCGGTGTGGCCGTGGGGCGCCTACCTCGGCGAGGAGGGCAAGCAGAACGGCGTCCGCGCGAAGGTTGCGAGCTGGCGTCGGATTCCGCATGACGCGCTGATCCCGCACGCCAAGGCAAGCGGCCAGTACCTGAACAGCGTCCTGGCCAAGATCGAGGCGACGAAGGCGGGTTACGACGAGGCGATCCTGCTCGACGCCCAAGGGTTCGTGTGCGAGGGCTCGGGCGAGAACATCTACGTCGTGCGCGAGGGAGTCATCCACACGCCGCCGCAGACCGCAGGGATCCTCGACGGCATCAGCCGCAAGTCGATCATCCAGATCGCCCGCGACCTCGGTTATGAGGTCGTCGAGCGCAATCTCGCACGCGCCGAGATGTATCTCGCCGACGAGGTGTTCCTGTCCGGGACCGCCGCGGAGCTGGTCCCGGTCCGCGAGATCGACGACCACGCGATCGGCAACGGACGTCCCGGTCCCATCACCACCGAGCTCCAGCGCGTGTTCGACGACGCGCTGCACGGCCGCGACCCGCGCTACGCCGAGTGGGGTGACGTGGTGAAGGTGCCGACGAAAACGGCATGAGCTCGATCGAGCTCTACGACACCACCCTCCGCGACGGCATGCAGGGGGAGGGGATGTCCCTGTCCGCGCAGGAGAAGATGCGCGTTGCCCACCGCCTCGACGAGCTCGGGATCGATCTGATCGAGGCAGGCTTCCCGGGCTCCAACCCCAAGGAGCTCGAGCTGTTTGAGCTGCTGGCCGGCGAGACCTTCGAGCATGCGTCGATCGCCGCCTTCGGGATGACGCGCCGGCGCGACGTACCCGCAGCGTCCGAGGATCCGGCGCTCCGGATCCTTGCCGAATGCTTTGCGCCGGCCTGCACGCTGGTCGGAAAGAGCTGGGGTCTGCATCTGGAGAAGGTCGTAAAGGTCGACCGCGAGGAGAACCTGCGGATGATCTCGGACTCGGTTGCGTTCCTGGTGGGTCAGGGAAAGCGGGTGCTCTACGACGCCGAGCACTTCTTCGACGGTCATGCGGATGATCCGGTGTACGCCATGGCCTGCCTTCGCGCCGCCGCGGGCGCGGGTGCGGAGACCGTGGTGTGCTGTGACACCAACGGCGGCACGCTGCCCGATCAGATCGCCGTTGTCATGGATGCGGTGGTCGGCGAACTCGCATCCGAGGGCGTGCGCGTAGGCATCCACTGCCACGACGACGCCGGCTGCGGGGTTGCGAACTCGCTGGCTGCCGTCCGCCAGGGAGTGACGCACGTGCAAGGGACGATCAACGGCTACGGCGAGCGCTGCGGCAACGCCAACCTGGTGACGATCATCCCGAACCTCCAGCTCAAGCTGGGGCACGAGTGCGTGAGCCCGTCGCAATTGGCAGCGCTCACCCCGACGGCGCACTACATCGACGAGCTGCTCAACTTCACGCCCGATCCCGACCAGCCTTACGTCGGGCGCAACGCATTCGCCCACAAGGGGGGGATGCACGTCGCCGGCGTCAACGCCGACCCGGCGACGTTCGAGCATGTCGACCCCGACGTCGTCGGCAACCGCCGCGAGCTGCTGATCTCCGAGCTGTCCGGCAAAGGGACGGTTCACGCGCGAGCGCGTGACGCCGGCATCTCGCTGGATGACGAAGACGCCGCCCGCGTGGTGGATCGCGTCAAGGAGCTTGAGCACCGCGGCTACCACTTCGAAGCCGCGGACGGCTCGTTCGAGCTGCTGATGCGAAAGGAGACCGGCGAGTACGAACCGCTCTTCCGTCTGGAGTCGTGGCGCGCGATCGTCGAGAAACGAGCCGACGGCCGCGTCGAGACGGAGGCGACGATCAAGATCTGGGTCGATGGCGAGCGCTATGTCCGCACCGCCGAGGGCAACGGGCCCGTCCACGCGCTCGACCGGGCGTTGCGGGAAGCGCTGGTCGAGATCCATCCCCACCTGCGCGACATCGACCTCGTCAACTTCAAGGTCCGCATCCTGGACGAGACCAAGGGCACCGACGCGGTGACGCGCGTGCTGCTCGACTCCTCCGACGGCGATCAGGTGTGGGGCTCGATCGGCGTCTCGGAGAACGTGATCGAGGCCTCGTGGGAGGCGCTCGTCGACTCGCTGGAGTACGGCATGCAGGCCGGACGCGCCAATCCACGCCGCAAGGCCGCCTCGGCGCCCGGATCGTGACCGCCGGCCGCGTGCCCGCGAGCCGCGTGAGCGGCGAGGCGATCCCGCTTGCCCAGCCGGTGCTGGGCGCCGAGGAGGAGGAGCGCGTGCTCGAGGTGCTTCGTTCCGGTCGGCTGTCGCTGGGCCCCCTGCTCGGAGAGTTCGAGGAGGCGTTCGCCGCGCGCATCGGCGTGGCGCACGCGAGCGCGGTCTCCAGCGGCACCGCCGGACTGCACCTGGCGCTGCGCGCAGTCGGAGTCAGCGACGGGTCGGAGGTCATCACCAGCCCGTTCTCGTTTGTGGCCAGCGCCAACGTGGCGGTCTACGAGCGTGCGCGCCCGGTGTTCGCCGACATCGATCCGGTGACGCTGAACCTCGCCCCCGATGCCGCCGCAGCCGCGGTCACCGATCGAACGGCGGCGCTGATGCCCGTGCACATATTCGGCTACCCGGCCGATCTGCCGGCGTTCGAGCGGTTGGACCTGCCGATCGTGGAGGACGCATGCGAGGCACTGGGGGCGGTCCACGCCGACGGGACCCCGGTGGGCGCACGCGGGCACCCGGCGGTGTTCGGCTTCTACGCCAACAAGCAGATGACCACTGGCGAGGGCGGCATGATCACGATGGCCGATGCGGCGCTCAAGGAGCGGATCGACTCGGAACGAAACCAGGGCCGCGCGCCGGACATGGGATGGCTCGACCACGACCGGCTGGGCTTCAACTACCGGTTGTCCGACGTCGCGTGCGCGCTGGGCCTTGCTCAGCTCGAGCGGTTAGACGAGATGCTGGCCGCGCGGGCGCGGGTCGCCGACAGCTACCGCGAAGCGCTCGCGGGCATCGACGAGCTGCAGCTACCTTGTCCGGATGCCGACGGCAATCGCCGGGGATGGTTCGTGTTCGTAGTGCAGCTGCCACACGGGGTCGACCGCGACGGCTGCGTGCGAGCGTTGGCGGAATTGGGGATACCGAGCAAGCCCTACTTCCCCGCGGTCCATCTGATGACCTACTACCGCGAGCAGTTCGGCCATCGCGAGGGCGAGTTTCCGGTGTGCGAGGATGTCGCGGCGCGCTCGGTCGCGCTGCCGTTCTTTCCACAGATGACCGAGCGGCAGGTTGAGCGCGTGGGGGAGGCGCTTCGGCGTGTACTCCAACCCGCCCACCGCGCTTGAGATGTCGCGCTTCTCCGAGCCACAGCATCCCGCCTTCCGGGCCCTGAACGACTCGATCGCGTTCGACCGCCGGCTGGCCCCGTACGACGTCGCGCAGTCGCGTGCGCACGCGGCGATGCTCGCGTCGCGAGGGATCATCTCGGATGACGAGCGCGACGAGCTGCATCGCGGGCTCGACCAGGTGCGGGGCGAGCTCGAGGCGGGCTCGTTTCCGTTCGCCGACGGCGACGAGGACATCCACATGGCGATCGAGCGGCGCCTGACCGAGATCGTCGGGCCGGTCGGCGGCAAACTGCACACCGCCCGCTCGCGCAACGACCAGGTCGCCACCGACGTGGCGATGTTCACGCGCGAGGCGGCTCGTGATGCGGTCTCGCGGATCGACGCGCTTGCCGGCACGATCGCCGACCAGGCCGAGGCGCACCTGGACTGGCCGATGCCGGGCTACACCCACCTGCAGCGCGCGCAGCCCGTGTACCTCAGCCACCACCTGCTGGCGTACTTCTGGATGCTGATGCGCGACCGAGGTCGCTTCGAGGCGGTGATCGCCGCAACCGGCTCCATGCCGCTGGGCGCGGGCGCGCTGGCCGGCGTCAACTTCGACACCGACCGCGAGCAGGTCGCGCGCGAGCTCGGCTTCGCAGGGGTGGCTCCCAACTCGATAGACGCGGTCTCCAACCGCGACTTCGTGCTGGACTACCTCGCCGCCGCCGCGACGTGTGCCACACATCTGTCGCGGCTTGGCGCGGAGATCGTGCTCTGGTCCAGCGAGGAGTTCGGCTTCGCCGAGGTTTCCGACGCCTGGGCGTCGGGGTCTTCGATCATGCCCCAGAAGAAGAACCCCGACGCAGCCGAGTTGCTGCGCGCCAAGGCGCCGCGGCTCGCCGCCCACCTCGTCGGGCTTCACGGTGTGATGCACGGCCTGCCGCTGACCTACAACAAGGACATGCAGGAGGACAAGGAGCACCTCTTCGACGCTGCCGACACGCTCACCCTGTGCCTCGAGGCAGCCGATGGCATGCTCGGCTCGATCGCGTTTGAGCGCGAGCGCTTGGCGCAGGCGGCGAGCGACGAGTTCCTGGCCGCGACGGACGTCGCAGACCTGCTGGTCCGCCGCGGCGTTCCCTTTCGCCAGGCCCACGGGGTGGTCGCGGGCCTGGTGCGGACGGCGGTGCAGCGGGGCAAGGCCCTGTCGGAGCTGACCGAGGAGGAGCTCGCCGAGCAGTCGCCGCTGTTGGACCGCGAGTTCTACGCGGTGCTCAGCGACGGTGCGTGGCTTGAGTCGAAGGTCTCCGAGGGTGGCACCAGCCTGGAGCGGGTGCGAGAGCAGCTCGACCGGGCCCGCTCCGTACTCGCCGGGTCTCAGTGAAGCCCTCGTTCTACGTGCGGCCGGTGCTCGAGGTCGCCAGCGACCTGGTCGGCTGCGTGGTCTCGCATGCCGGCACGTCCGGCGTGATCGTCGAAAGTGAGGCCTACCACCACTCAGAGCCGGCAAGCCACGCGTTCGTGGGGCTCACGCCGCGGACGGCGACCCTGTTCGGACCGCCGGGGCGGGCGTACGTGTATCGCTCCTACGGGATCCACGCCCTGCTGAACGCCGTCTGCGAGCCGGAGGGGATCGGCTCAGGGGTCCTGATCCGAGCGCTCGAGCCGTTAGCGGGGATCGAGCTGATGCACGAGCGCCGCCGTCTGCAGCGGCTCGAAAGCCTCTGCTCCGGTCCTGGGAAGCTCACCCAGGCACTGGACATCAAGCTCGAGCACAACGGCTGTGACCTCGCGGTCGGGCCGGTCGTGTTCTCGGCGCGCCCGCGGGCGTGGCGAGACGTTGAGGTCGTCGTCGACAAGCGCATCGGGATCACCAAGGCCCCCGAGCTGCCGTGGCGCTTCTGCGCGGCGGGCAGTCGCTTCCTGTCGAGGCCGGTGCGCTAGCCGCCAGGCGGGGGCGGGCCTCCGCCACCACCGAGCCCGGCGCCGCCCGTTCCGCCACCACCGGATCCGCCGCCGGTGCCGCCGCCGCCACCGGTCGTACCGCCGCCACCGCCCGTGGTCCCGCCGCCGCCACCGGTGCCACCGCCGGTGGTCCCGCCGCCGCCACCGGTAGTTCCGCCCGCGCCACCGTTACCCGTCCCCGTCGCACCGGTGCCGTTACCCGTCCCCGTCGCGCCCCCGCCGCCGGCGGTCGGGGTCGTCGCATTGGGCGTCGGGGTGGCCGAGGTCGAGCCGGACGACGGAACCGACGGAGTCAGCGTGGATCCGGTCGTGTCGGTCGTCGTGCCGTTGGGCGACTTCTTCGCGGGAGCTTCCGAGGCCAGGATCTGCAGCGCCTGCGCCATGAAGCTGTGCCAGATGATCGCGGGGTAGGTGCCGCCCTCCACCGGGCCGCCGCGGAAGTCGTTGGCCATCGACACGAGGCCGTTGGGGTAGCCGACCCACACGGCGGTCGTCATCTGCGGCGTCCAGCCGACGAACCAGGCGTCGCCGTAGTTCGACGTGGTCCCGGTCTTGCCCGCGACCACCACGCCCGACAGAGCTGCGGCCGTGGCGGTACCGAACCGCACGGGGCCGGTGAGGATCTGCTGCACGGTGGCCGCCACCTCCGGCGGGAGGATGCGCTTGTAGTCGGGCTTGTCGAGGATCGTCTTGTGGCGGCAGCTGGGGCAGTTGATCTGGGCGATCCCGGTCGGGCCCTCGTCGGGCGCTCCGAGCTTGGGGTTGAAGACTTTGCGCCCGCCCTCGGCAAACGTCTCGTAGGCGTGCGCCATGTCCAGCGGCGTGACGCCTTCCTTGAGCCCGCCGAGGATCATCGCGTAGTTGTTTGAGACCGGCGAGCGGATCCCCATCTTGGTCGCCATGCGCGCGATCCGCGTGGTCCCGTTCTTGCCCAGGCCCTGGATCCCCAGACGCGCGTACACCGAGTTGTCCGAGAATGCAGTCGCGTTCGCAAGCGTGATCGTGCCGGAGTACGTGTTGCCGAAGTTGCGCACGGGGAAGTGCTCCTTGCCGCCGCTGTGGGGCACGATGAAGTCGGCCGGCGCCGAGGTCATCAGCGAGCTCGGGCCGTAACCGGACTCCAGCGCGACCGCGAGCGTGAACGGCTTGAACGCCGAGCCGGGCTGGCGGTGGCCCTCCGTGGCGAGGTTGAACGGGTGATGCTCGAAGTCCTCCTGCCCGTTGATGATCGGCCCGCCGACCATCGCTCTGACCTCGCCGGTCTTGTTGTCGATCGCCACGAGCGACGCGCTCGGCAGGTGATATCCCGTGGGGAGCTCGGCGGAGATCGCTTGCTCGGCTGCCTGCTGAAGCTTGAGGTCGAGCGTCGTGCGGATCTTCAGCCCGCCGAAATACGTGCGGTACTCGGCAACGCTGGCCGGCACACCTCGGCCGAGGCCCATCGCGGCGAGGATCTGTGGGCGCAGCCAGCTCGTGAAGTAGGGCGCCACCGTCGGCTCGCTGGGCTGCTGGATGTCGGCTGCCGTCGGGAGCGGCTTGTTCACACCCGTGAAGTACTGCTGGCGGCTGATGTAGTGCTGCTGGTACATGTTCTGCAACACGAGGTTGCGGCGGGCCTTCGCCGCGCCAGGGTGCAGGATCGGGTCAAACGCGGTCGGCGAGGCCACCATCCCCGCGAGCAGCGCCGACTCCCAGGGCGCCAGCACGGACGCGCACTTGGGCAGCTTGACGTAGTTGGTGCTGTCGCCGCATCCGGTGCGAGGTTGGCCGGACGTCGTGGAGGTGGTCTGCGCTGCCGAACCGGTCTCAGGGTGGAACCCGTGCTCGGCGCCGAAGTACACGCGCGCGGCCGACTCGATCCCGTAAGCGCCGTTGCCGAAGTAGATCGAGTTCAAGTACTCGGTGAGGATCTTCTGCTTCGGCCACTCCCGTGTCAGGTGATAGGCGAGCGCCGCCTCACGCAGCTTCTCGAACACCGTCCGGTTGCCCTGCTCGGACAGGGCGTTCTTGACGAACTGCTGCGCGATCGTCGAGGCGCCCTGGCGTGACTTGCCGGTGACATCGGCCAAGAACGCTCGCCCGATACCGCGGATGTCGACGCCGGGATTCGTCCAGAAGCGCTTGTCCTCGATCGACACGATCGCGTCCTGCATCGACGGGGAGATGTCCGTGAAGGAGTCGATCACGACGTTGTTCGGCGGGGCCAACAGCCCGATCGGACGCCAGTGGTCGTCGTACAGGAACGAGTTGGCCAGTTCGTGCCTGTACTGCTGCTCGTTCTCGATCTGCGGGATATCGGAGGCGACCGCCATCATCATCCCGAACACCGTCGAGACCAATGCCAGCGCTGCGAAACCGGTCAGGACCGCCATCACGCGGAGCTTTCGGAGCTTCGGCTTGCCCGAGCCGCCATTGCGGCCCCGGCGCCTGCGCCGGCGCGGCGGCTTGAACGGAATCGGGGCGTCCGGCTCGCGGCCGTGCCTAGGGTGTTGAACGTCGTCGCTCATGCGATCGAAAGGGCAGTCCTGCAAGTGCCGAAGGCGCACCCCCGGGCGCCGGCGACACTGCAATCGGGGGACGTGTCGGCAAGGGGTCCCGCCGGGCGCGAGAGTCTAGCATTGGCCCAGATGGATCCAGAGTCCTCGAAGCCCGCCGACGCGGCCGCGCAGGCCGCCTGGCTGGCTCGAAATGCGGTCGACTGCCTGCCCGAGGGCGGGCTCGAGCACAAGCTTTCCCTGGGGCGTCCGCTACGCGTCAAGCTCGGCATCGATCCCACCGCACCAGACATCCACCTCGGCTTCACGGTCGTGCTCCAGAAGCTCCGCGAGTTCCAGGAATTTGGGCACACGGTCGTGCTGATCATCGGCGACTACACGGCGCGGGTCGGGGACCCCAGCGGCCGTTCGGTCACGCGTCCGATGATCGACGAGGCGGAGATCGACGCCAACGCCGTCACGTTCCAGGAGCAGGCGCTCAAGGTCCTGGACCCGCAGCGACTCGAGGTCCGCTTCAACAGCGAGTGGCTCGACATGTCGATGTCTGAGCTGTTCGCGCTGCTTCGCACGACCACGGTCGCCCAGCTGCTCGAGCGCGATGACTTCGCAAAGCGCTTCGCTGCCCGCGAGCCGATCTCGGTGCTGGAGCTGCTGTACCCGCTGCTGCAGGGGCTCGATTCGGTCAAGGTCCAAGCCGACGTCGAGCTCGGAGGGACCGATCAGAAGTTCAACCTGCTGCTCGGACGCGACATCCAGCGCGCCTACGGCCAGCCCGAGCAGGTGATCATGACGATGCCGCTGCTGACCGGAACCGACGGCGACCGCAAGATGTCCAAGTCGCTGGGCAACTACGTCGGCGTCGCCGAGGCGCCCGAGGAGATCTACGGCAAGACGATGAGCATCCCGGACTCCTCGCTGGAGACGTGGTACGCGCTGCTGCTCGGGGTCGAGGCGCCTGCCGAACCGGGCCCGCGGGACGCCAAGCGGGCGCTGGCGCGGACGCTCGTCGACAGATTCCACGGCCCGGGCACGGGCGCCGCGGCCGAGGCGGCGTTCGACCGGGTCCACGTTCGCCACGGCCTCCCCGACGACGTGCCCGAGGTGGAGTGGCAGCGCAACGGGTCGCAGGTCCACCTGCCGGCGCTGCTCGCGCAGGCGTTCGGGATCTCAACATCCGAAGCGCGGCGCAACCTCGCCGGCGGCGGCGTGAAGCTCGACGGCGAGCCCGTCGCCGACGGGGCGCTGGACGTCGATGCCGCCGACGTCGACGGCAAGGTGCTGCAGCTCGGCAAGCGTCGCTTCGCGCGCGTGCGCGTGATTTAGGTGCCGATTCACGGCGGGCTGCTGCGGATGGAAACCCCGGGAAACGGGGAGATCATCGACCTCACCCGGGGCGTGCAGAGCGTCGTCTCGACCTCAGAGGTCGACCGCGGCATCGTGAACGTCTTCGCGACGGGCTCGACGGTCGCGGTCACGACCATGGAGTACGAGCCCGGTGGCGTCCACGACCTCCAGGCGCTGCTTGACCGCCTAATCCCCGCGCAGGGCGACTACGAGCACAACCGCCTCAATCACGACACCAACTCCCACGCCCACATGCGCGCGGCGATCATCGGGGCCTCGGAGACGATCCCCGTGGTCGGAGGAGAGCTGGCGCTGGGGACCTGGCAGCAGATCGTGCTGATCGACTTCGACGACCGGCCCCGCAGCCGGGTCGTCACGGTCCAAGTGCTCGCGTAGAGCGGGCGAAGCCGCGTCCGGCTATGCTGGGTAGGCCGGTAGGACGCCGATTCATGCCCCGTTTTCAGCGGCACCGATTCGGCGCTATACTTACCGGTCCGCTCCGGGAGCCGGATGGTTCCCGGGTGCCCCACTAAGAAGGAATCCCCTTCTTGAAGAGGTGCGACGGTCTTTGAAAACTCAACAGCATGCGCACCTCTCGGTCGATCCCTCGGCCGAGGAGTGTGTCCAGGTTCGACGCCGCCGTCGCTTTGATCCGCTTTGCGGATCTGCTTAGACGGCGGTGCCAAGATTGACCCCGTCTTGCGTCCGGAGCTCTCGGTGTACGCGAGCTCCACATCCCCGGTGTTTTGGCCGGGCGATGCCGATGGACGCGAGGGTCTGATCCCACCAGGGACAGGCCCAGAGGTTTTCCCGCAGCAGGCGGTGCGACCACGTGTCGCGCCGTGAGATCTGCGGGGTGTACCCCTGACGACTCTTTTGTGAAGTTGAAGTAGTTCTTCACGGAGAGTTTGATCCTGGCTCAGGACGAACGCTGGCGGCGTGCCTAACACATGCAAGTTGAGCGACGAACCGGGGCTTGCCCCGGGGCAAAGCAGCGAACGGGTGAGTAACACGTGGGTAACCTGCCCCGAAGACCGGGACAACCCGAGGAAACTCGGGCTAATACCGGATGCGTCCCGCGAGCATGAGCTCGCTGGGCAAAGGAAGCTTCGGCCTCCGCTTCGGGAGGGGCCCGCGGCCCATTAGCTAGTTGGTGAGGTAATGGCTTGCCAAGGCAACGATGGGTAGCTGGTCTGAGAGGACGATCAGCCACACTGGGACTGAGACACGGCCCAGACTCCTACGGGAGGCAGCAGTGGGGAATCTTGCGCAATGCGCGAAAGCGTGACGCAGCAACGCCGCGTGGGGGAAGAA
>DASSGR010000168.1:0-2741 GCA_035693425.1 Solirubrobacteraceae bacterium | reverse complement strand
CGGGACCGAGCTGGTGGGCCTGAAACGCAGGCCGCTGCGCGAGGCTCGCCGCGACATCCAGATGGTCTTCCAGGACCCGTTCGGGTCGCTGGATCCGAAATGGCGCGTCACGCAGCTCGTCGAGGAGCCCCTGATCGCGTTCGGGATCGGGAGCGCGGCGGAGCGCCGCCAGCGCGTGCAGGAGCTGCTGGAGCTGGTCGGGCTGGACCCGGGCCGCTACGGCGCGCGGCGCCCGCGCCAGCTCTCCGGCGGGCAGGCCCAGCGGGTGGCGATTGCGCGGGCTCTCGCACTGAATCCGTCGCTGATCATCTGCGACGAGCCGGTGTCGTCGCTCGACGTGCTGATCCGCGCGCAGGTGCTGAACCTCCTCGAACGCCTGCGCGCCGAGCTCGGGCTCGCGTACCTGTTCATCGCCCACGACCTCGCCCTGGTCAAGCAGGTGTCCGACCGCGTGGCGGTCATGTACCTCGGCAAGCTGGTCGAGCTGGGACCGTCCGAATCGCTCTATCGCCAGCCGCTGCATCCCTACACGGTCGCGCTACTGGCCTCGATCCCGAGCGCCGATCCGACGCTGCCGCCCCAGCCGACCACCGCGACGATCAAGGGCGAGCTCGCCTCCCCGATCGATCCCCCCAGCGGCTGCCGCTTTCGGACGCGCTGCCCCCGGGCGCAGGACATCTGCGCCGCCCAGGAGCCGCCGCTTCGCAAGCTGGCCGACAACCACTACGCCGCCTGCCACTTCCCGGTCGCCGTGGACGCCCCGGCGCCCGAGGCCACCGCCGAGCAGGTTGCCAGTGCGGAGAGCGCATCTTGAGCGCGACAAGGAGGAACCGATGGCAGTGAGTCAGTCCGAGAACAGCACGCTTGACGTCGGCGGCCTGCTGCCCGGCGGTACACAGCTGATCGGCGGCGAGTGGGTGCCCGCCCGAAGCGGCGAGACGATCGCCGTGATCAATCCCGCCACCGGCGAGACCCTCGCCGACGTCCCCCGCAGCGGCGAGGCAGACGTCGACGACGCGGTCGCCGCGGCCGCCGACGCGTTCCCCGCCTGGCGCGACACCAGCCCGAGTGCGCGCGGAGCACTACTGCTGCGGTGGGCGGAGCAGTGCCGGGAGCACGCCGCGGAGCTGGACCTGCTCGAGCGCATGGAAGTCGGGAGGCCCAGCTGGGGACCGGCGCCGATGCCCAACATCATCACGTTCGTCGCGGGCCTGGCGGACAAGGTCACCGGTCAGACGCTCCCCAGCGCGTTCCCCGATGTGGTGGGGATGACGCTGCGCGAGGCCTATGGCGTGTGCGGAGCGATCATCCCTTGGAACGCGCCCGGCCCGCTCACCGCGCAGGACGTGGCTCCGGCGATCGCGATGGGCAACACGATCGTGCTCAAGCCGGCCGAGGACGCTCCGCTCACCCCGCTGTTGATGGCCAAGCTGGCGCTCGAGGCCGGCATCCCCCCGGGCGTGGTCAACGTCGTCTGCGGGTACGGCGCCGAGGCGGGCGAGCCGCTCGCCGGCCACCCGCGCGTTGGAAAGATGAGCTTCACCGGGTCTCCGGAGACAGGGACCAGGGTGATGGAGGCCTGCGCCAGGCACCTGATCCCGCTGCACCTAGAGCTCGGCGGCAAGTCGCCGCAGGTGGTGCTGCGCGACGCGCCGCTGGAGAAGGCCATCCCCACGATCGTGCGCAGCATCACGCTGAACACCGGTCAGATCTGCGCCGCCGGATCGCGCGTGGTGGTCGATCAGAAGATCCGAGACCAGGTCGTCGAGGGCCTGGCAGACGGCTTCGAGAAGGTCAAGGTCGGCCCCTGGTACGAGCAGGTCGACATGGGCCCGCTGATCAGTGCCAAGCAACAGCAGCGCGTGCTCGACTATCTCGACGCGGGGCGCGAGGAGGGCGCCAAGCTCGTGACCGGCGGCGGCAAGCCGGCGGGAGAGGCGTTTGAGCGCGGCTACTTCGTCGAGCCGACGATCTTCGACGAGGTGGCGCCCGACATGCGGATCGCCCAGGAGGAGATCTTCGGCCCGGTGCTGTCGGTGCTCACCGCCGACGACGAGGAGCAGGCGCTCGCGATCGCCAACGGCACGCGCTACGGACTCGTGTCTTCGGTGTGGACCCGCGACGTGGGCAAGGCGATCCGGCTGGCGCGCCGGATCCAGGCCGGCCAGGTCTCGATCAACACGCTGTGGTCGGGCGGCGTGATCGGGGCTCCGTTCGGCGGCTACAAGAGCAGCGGCTTCGGGCGGACCGTCAGCGCGGAGTCGGTCCTCGACTACACCCAGGTCAAGAGCGTGATCATCGACGGGCGGGCATAGACGTGGATGTCTCCCTGGAAGGCAAGGTGGCGCTGGTCACCGGAGCGGGGCCCAACATCGGCAGCGGGATCGCGCTCGCGCTGTCGCGCTACGGCGCCAAGGTGGCGTGCAACGACGTCGACGCCGACGCCGCGGCGGCGAGCGTTCGCCGGATCGAGCGTCACGGCGGCGAGGCGATCTCGATCCCCGGCGACGTGACGAGCGAGGCCGACGTCAAGCGCTACATCGGCGACGTGCTCGACCGCTGGGACCGGATCGACATCCTCGTCAACAACGCCGCGATCCTCGGCGGCCGCGGCGTCCTGGAGGAGAGCCTCGAGTTCTTCAACCGGGCGGTCGAGGTCGCCGGCGCGGGCACGTTCCTGAACACCAAGCACGCGGCGATCTCGATGATCGTGCGCGACATCCGCGGCAGCATCGTCAACA